>JAJDVS010000104.1 GCA_022825945.1 Pseudomonadales bacterium | reverse complement strand
TTTGGGGTTCGGCAGTCCAGCGCCGTGTGGGGGCGCACGTAGTTGTGGAAGAACTGGTAATCGGCGAGCTTGGGGGCGGTTTCGCCGACGGTGAGCGGGCCGTCGTAGAGTCTCCGGAACTCGATGCGGGCGGACCGCTTGGCGCGTTCGACGCAGCCGTTCCACCGGGGCTTTCGCGGCGGCGGGACGCGGAGGGGGATGCGCCTGTCCCCGCAGGCCTGTTCGAAGTCGGCCATGAACTCGCTGCCGCCGTCGATTTGGCTTGAGCGCCCTGGCGCCGCCGCGCCGGAAGGTCCTTCGCCAGTCGTAATAGGTGCTCTTGGCCAGGCCGGTGGTCTTGAGGGCGTCGAGGCGGCGCGTGTCAGCGTGCCGCCTCGACGCCCTCCCCCAGCCGGCAGGTCAAAGGCCGTGACTCAGGAGGGAAGTTCCAGAATGTATCTGAACCTACACACATCCATTCCCAAGCTTCAGCCTCCTGCATGACTATGGCAGGCCTGCCGCTGAGTGCGCTGGTGCCTCTGTGAGAAAATGGATGTCCCAAGAGATTTCGTAGATTCAGCGTAGATTGAGGAGGAGAATCGGAGCCATGCACGAGATTCCGGAAAACCTGGTCAGTGAATTCATTGCGGAACAGCGACTGCCCCCGGCTTATGGAGAGCAGGCGCAGTCGTGGTTTCCGCCTCTGGCCTGGCGTCTTCGCGGAATCGCCGAGCGTTACGACAAGCCCGTGCGAATCGGCGTCAGCGGGGCCCAGGGTAGCGGCAAGTCCACCCTGGCCGCGTTTCTTTCCCGCTTGCTCGCGAACTGGGGAGTGCGCACCGCGGCGCTGTCGCTGGACGATTTCTACCTGACCCGCGCCCGGCGGCGGGAACTGGCGGAATCAACCCATCCCCTGCTGGCGACCCGCGGCGTTCCCGGCACCCACGATGTGGACCTGCTGGCGGATGTGCTGGACGAACTGGGCCATTCCGGCAAGAACGCTTCGGTGACCATCCCGGTTTTCGACAAGTCGCGGGATGATCGCGGGGAATCGAAGCGCCGGGAACATGGCCGCCCCGACCTGATTCTGCTGGAAGGATGGTTTGTGGGACTGGCGCCACAGCCACCGGATGCGCTGGAGGCGCCGGTTAATCTGCTGGAATCCGGAGAGGATGCCGCTGGCGCCTGGCGTCGATTCGTCAATGAACGGCTGGCCGAGTATCACGACCGAATTTTCAGCGGACTCGATTATCTGGCGTTCCTGCAAGCTCCCGACTTCGCCAGCGTCTATCGCTGGCGCGGCCTTCAGGAGCGCAAGTTGCGGGAGCAAGCAGGGCCGGAAGCCGGCCAAATCATGAGCGAGGCGCAATTGCGCCGGTTCATCAGCCACTTTGAGCGCCTGACGCGGCATGCGCTCCATACGCTGCCGGAGCGGGCCGACTGGCTGTATGTGCTCGACGAAGAGCAGCGGATCGTCGCCCGGGTGGACCGGATTCCCGCAGAGTGACGAGGTGTTGTTTTGGCAACGGGTCTATAATGGTCGGCTCCTGACGAGGCGGGGGTAAATCATGCGTATCTTGCTGTTTTTGTTGACCAACTTCTCGATATTGCTGTTGATCAGCGTCACCTTTCGCGTGTTCGGCATCGAAAGCATGCTGCTTTCGAGCGGCACGGGACTCGATATGAACGCGTTGCTGTTGTTTTCCGCCGCGTTCGGATTCGGCGGCGCCTTCATTTCGCTGGCCCTGTCGAAGTGGATGGCCAAGCGCTCCATGCGTGTGCAGGTGATCGGTACGCCTTCGAATCAGCAGGAGCGCTGGCTGCTGCAAACCATCGAGCGTCAGGCGCAGCGCGCCGGCATCGGCATGCCGGAAGTGGGAATCTTTCCGTCCGACGTGGTCAACGCTTTCGCTACCGGAATGCGCCGCAACAATGCGCTGGTCGCGGTCAGCAGCGGCCTGCTGCGCAAGATGACCCAGGACGAGGCCGAGGCCGTACTCGCTCACGAGGTCGCCCATGTGGCCAACGGCGACATGGTTACCATGGGGCTGCTGCAAGGCGTACTTAACACTTTCGTGATCTTCCTTTCGAGAGTGATCGGCCACGTCGTCGACCGGGTCGTATTCAGAAACGAACGCGGATTCGGCATCGGCTATTTCGTCGTTTCCATCGTTGCCCAGATCGTGCTGTCGATCCTCGCGACCATCGTCGTCATGTGGTTCAGCCGCTGGCGCGAATTCCGCGCCGACGCCGGCGGCGCCAATCTGGCGGGCCGGCAGAAGATGATCGCCGCACTCCAACGCCTGCAGCAGAATCAGGCCGAAGACCTGCCCGGAGAACTCGCCGCTTTTGGCATCAACGGCGGCCGCCCGACCGGCCTGCGCGCGCTGTTCATGTCGCATCCGCCGCTCGAAGACAGGATAGCCGCCCTGCGGAAACCCGGGGTGCTCTGATTGGACTCGCCATGACAAGCGGCGCGCTTTTCATCGTCACCGCTCCTTCGGGGGCAGGCAAGACCAGCCTGGTCAGGGAACTCGTCAAGGACGACGATTCGCTTTGCATCTCGGTTTCCCACACGACCCGACCGCCTGCTCCATCTTCATCCTGCCCCCATCCCTCGAAACCTTGCGCCAGCGCCTCGAAACCCGAGCCCTTGACGATGCAAACACCATCGAACGCCGCATGCGCCAGGCCCGACAGGAACCCGCCCAGTCAAGAAAATCGGATTACCTGGTAATCAATGAAGAAATCGAACGCGCCCTCGCCGACATCCGCGCCATAATCCGCTCCCGCCACCTGCGCCGCGAAGAATAACAAACCCGCTACGCCAACCTGATGAACTCCCTATAGCGATTCCTGTTTTTCGGAAGTTTCGGCCACATATAAACAATGAGGAATACACCTTTCCGAAGGAAATGGGCATGGTTGCCGAAAGCCTGTGGATTCCCGGTTCCGACACGCAAACCTGGAATTGGAAGTCGTGAGGAATCTGGAAAAAAATTTATGGAACAGAGGGTTAAGAGGCTGGGGAAGAGAGCCTCTACTCGCGATAACTGGAATTATCAGGAGTAGAATGGCTGCCCCAACCCACCAAGATAAGAAGAAGACATGCGAGTTGTCAGAAGGACAGACGACATGGAAAAATTATTGGCAAGATTTGGGGCGGCGACCGTCGACGCCCAGGTATTGCGTACCGCCCGGACGGATGATCTGGACGAGGCCCGCTGTTGCATAACGACCCATATTATCGGGCGGGTGTCTATGGCCGGATTGAAATTCGCGCTTTCAGGCCAGTCGCCGGCGTCTGGATCGATGGGGCGAGCTGGACGCGGGATTCGTCCGCGACCGATCGTGGCTAAGGCGCCAGGGCCGCGAAATCAGTTGTTCACAGCTGTCAGGTTTATATGCTGTCGCTCCATCATCTGCAAGCACTGCGGCCGCAACGTTGACCGAACTTCCGATCAGGCGCTTTCTGCAAGGCGAACGCGTTGAGTGAGCAGTGGCTGGACAAAAACCCGCAGTACCAGAAGGGAGAGCGCTACCGCCAGGGCATGACGCCACCAGGGCCAGCCGTCGCCGTGAACCATGGCCGACAACTGCAGCGGCCAGCCGAACCAGGCGTACAGCTCATTGAGCAACAGTCCGCAGCCGATGGCGGCGCCGATGACTCCGATGAGATAGGCCATCAGCGAACGGTTGCCCATTTGCTCCCGGATCACGCCCATGGTGGCGATATTGGTTGCCGGGCCGGTCAGCATGAACACCAGCGCCGCGCCGGGCGAGATGCCGGCGAACAGGAATCCGGCGGCCACCGGAGTCGAGGCGGTGGCGCAGATGTACATGGGCAGGCCAACCAACACCATGACGATCATCGCCAGCAGACCGTCCCCCCATTGCAGGAAGAAGGACTGGGGCACGAGTACGCCAATCAGGGCCGCTGCGACCAGGCCGATCAGCAGCCATTTGGCGGTATCGGCGATCATCCTGCCGTAGCCGTAAGTGATGGCCTTGACGAATCTCTCGCCGAGGGGAGGTATCGGCTCCGCTTCCTGCTGCATTGAAGCGCAACAATGCCCTGTGGCGGATTCGGTCTCAGTCTTGGTCTCGTCGTCGTTCCGGTCCATCGCATTGACCAGCAGGCCTGCAATAATGGCGCTGGTGATCGCCCCCACCGGGCGGCAAATGGCAAAAATCGGGCCCAGCACAGCATAGGAAAAGGAAATCGAATCGACCCCGGTCTCGGGAGTCGCTACCAAGAAGGAGGAAGTCGCCCCTCTGGATGCGCCGGCCTTGCGTATGCCGAGGGCAGCGGGAATTACGCCGCAGGAACACAGCGGCAGGGGCGCGCCGATAAAGGCCGCCTTGACAACCGAACCGGCGCCGGGATGCGCAAGTTGACTCTTGACCCAGTGATCCGGTAGCACCTGCTTGATAATGCCCGCCAGCAGATAGCCCGCCAGCAACCAGGGGGCGCTCTCGACTACCAGATCCCAAAATGCTTCCAGTAATATCATGGCAATAACCTCGATTCAGGCGCCGCTTCCATTGACTGTCCCTGTTCCAGGGCGTCCAGGATTGAACAATGGATCGCGCTCTCAGGCCCGCCGCCGCAACTATCGAGCAGAATCCCGAGAGTATTTTTCATGGACTCCAGCTCTCCCAGCCGCTGGTTGACTTCGTTCAGTTTACGGCGAGTAATTTCGGCAACCTGCTCGCAGCTATGGCTGTCCTTGTCGACGCGAATCGACAGCAGCAGGGCTATGTCTTCCAGCGAGAAGCCGATATTGCGGGCGGTGCGCACGAATTCCGTGCGCCTCAGATCGGCCTCGTCGTATTCGCGATAGCCGCCTTCGCTGCGGCTGTTGTGGCTCACCAGACCCAGCTTTTCATAGAAACGCAGGGTATGGGCGGAAAGTCCCGTGCGCCTCGCCAACTCACTGATTCTCACGCTTGACCCGCTCAACTTCGGCTTCCATGAGAGGGACTATAACCTTTGACTTCCCTCTAAGGTCAAGCCTTTTTCGGAAGATCAGTTCCGTGAAACATTTGCGGATCAGCTTCGCTGGCTCAACACCGTTCGAATCCAGCCGCCGACCCGTTCGATTTCGGGCATGCAGACTTCGTGGGCCATGGGATAGGTGCGATACTCGGGATTCAACCCCTTCTCTTCCAGACTCTCGACGGCGGCCCGGCCAAGTGATTCCGGCACCATCGGATCCATCAGGCCGTGACAGACGAGTACGGGGAGGCCCTGTTGAGCCGGTTGCATGGCCAGGCTGTCCGCGGTGGGAAAGTAAGTGGACAAGGCGATGACTCCGCCCAGCCGCTGCTCGTATGACAGCGCCGCTTCGAAGCAGACCGCCCCACCCTGG
>JAJDVS010000101.1 GCA_022825945.1 Pseudomonadales bacterium | reverse complement strand
CCCTCGGGCTCAAGTTCACGGATGTGCCGTATGCCTTGAAATGATCCCCCGCCAGCAAGGAAAACCCGGATGTTGTGCCTAAAGAAAATGGCCAACCCAATGAAATCAATCACTTACGAGTTGAAACCGTTGAAGTCAAGTCCTCAGATTCGGAGGAATTTTCAACAGCCAGACCAAGTTCGGGGACTGCTTCGCCGCGGAGAATCTTCCAGGCCACGGCGGCGGTGCTCGTCTCCCCGTAGATTTCAACGGGAACGATCTTGATTCGATAATTGCCGGGAGCGGGATCTTCAATCAATAACCACTCCACATTATCGACTTTCGAGCGGGAGGAATAATCTCCACAGGCATCGGAACTGCAATTCGCGCCCCGGTCAACCCACAGATCCAGATCGTTGAGGACCGATCTCGTCAGTGTATCGGCGGGTTGCTCGTCCCAGGTAAGCACCACATCCAGACGACTGGCACCCAGCGGCACTTCTATATCGATGTATTCGTATTCGTCATTGTCGGGCCGGGAGCTCGCGCTGCCGATCAGCCAACCTTTGGATTTGTCGCGGGAATACAAGCTGGTGCGGGCGGATACCTGGCCAAGGCCGTACAGGTTGTTGAATTCTCCGGGGCCGTTGCTGTTGTTTTGCGGAAGTTGCGTACTGCTGTTCAAATAAGCTTGTGGCCGAATCGCGCTTGCCATCAGCCGCGCCCGGGCAAGCGCCGGTTGATTCTGGAATTCGGGTCGCGCCTGCATGAGCAGCGCGGCTACGCCTGCCACCGAAGGCGCCGCCATGCTCGTACCGCTGTAAGTGGCATAGCCGGATGAAGAACCTCCGCCCTTCGCCGACGTGAGACTCACCCCCGTGCCCACAATGTTTGGCGACAACCTTCCATCCGCGGTCGGACCATGACTACTAAACCTGGCGATGATTCCGGAATCTTCAATGGCGCCTACCGAGAGCGAGTTCTTCGCAGTGCCGTAGTTTGAAAATCCATGCAGTCCCGCATTGGATTGCGCTACCACATAAAGCTGGGACCAGGCATGCACCACAGAATCGAGTTTTCTCTCTCCAACGCCCCTGCCTGAATGCCTCAGGCTCGTGGCGGCGAGACTCATATTGACGATCAAGGGCTTGATGGCCTCAGAAATCCCGCCCTGCCAGGAACAGGCTGTCGGACGCGCCATGTAATCCATGCCGCGTCGGATACCATCGCCACTGCCGGAACCGCGGGCTGACAGTACCTTGCCAAATCGCAGGTGGTTCAATTTCGGCGCCATACCAGCCAAAAGCGGATTGGTGTGTCCGGCACCGGCAATCGTGCCGAACACATGGGTGCCGTGACCGTCCAGGTCGAGCCACAGGTCCCAGTTCTGGTCCGGCACAAAATTGGCGCCACAGATGCTGTCACGCCCGTATGCGATATCCTGATGACTGATGTTGAGCCCGGTATCGAGCACTCCCACCGCAATTCCCGATCCGGTGATACCAGTGAAATCCCGCCTGGATTCGCTGTAGCTGCGCAGGCTGTCCACTCCCATGACCGGCACCGCCGTTATGTGATTGGCCCGGACAATCGAAACTGGCTCGATCGCCAGCACATAATCCGCTGACAAAAGACCTTCCAGTGCTTCTGGCGTTACATTTGCCGTGTAGCTATGCAGGTCGCGGTCATAAGCACCGACAATCACACCAAGACGAGTCAGCGCTTCGCGCCACTCGCCTTCCGGGTCAGGAGTCATCAGAGAAATGAAAACAGGCAAATCTTGCCTGGAGTCTCTGGACAGCACCTCCTGAATGAATGTCTCGTCAGCCTTGAGTTCACGGGGTACTGCGCCGATGCCAAGAATTCCGGGCATTTCAGCGATGGCCTCAAGCCTTTTTTGTTCGGCGGGGGTCTTGATGCGAACATATTCACCAGCGCTCCCGACAATCTCCGCATTCAGTGGAAACAGCAAGCGATTCAGGACTTGGATTTCCGTGCCGGGTAACACGCGCAGGACGGCAAAGGTAAAGTCCCGGTCGAATTCATCCGCCTGAGCAAGCAAGGCCTCAATGACTGCGTTGGGCTGGGCTTCCATCCAGAACGGGTTGGGGCCAGACTGGAAATCGCCGTCGCTGTTGCGTGCGGCGCGTTGCATCTGGCCACGATAATCGCCAAAGGAATAACCTTCGGGCAATTCTTCCAAGGCGACCCGAGACCTGGATGGCAAGAAGGGATTCTGTGATGCAGGTTCGGTGTGCGTTCTATCGGGAGGGCGCCGGGTTTCGAGTCCTGTGCGGCTTTCCCGCAAGGTGCGCTGGACGGTCCGGTCAAGGACCGTCCGTTCGCTTTCGATGCGTTCGGGTGCATCTTCGCCCGGACCCGAAAATTGCCATAGGGCGGGCGCCAGTACCAAGACTGAAAAAGCCGTCAACAAAATACCAAGCTTTTTGATGGTTTTGCTCCCTAACGCGAAAAGCAGACTATACCCGAACATGCCTTGAATGGCTTACTTTGTAGAAACTAAGTATTCTCTGAAAAACTCCATCCGTGGAGTTTTTCATTATCGCAAAACAAAAGCGTGGTTTTGTTTTGCTCGCGTATTCAATGGCTTACGCCATCGAATACGGCGACACTTCCATGTGCCGCAGGGAAGCTCTGACTTGATCAGAGCTTCCCTAACTGCCGGCAAACCCCGGTTTTCCTGTCAAACGAACACCCCACCGGATCATTTTGTGATTTGCTTGGTTGCACGTGCATCCCTACCTCAAGGTCTTGTCTTCGCTGGCGGCGAATTCCACGTCCAGGGTCTGTTCGCTGAGCATCAGCGAGGAGAGTATGCTGCCGATGGATTCCCGTTCGTGGACGATCCGGTACAGGCCCTGGGCCAGTGGCATGTATACGCCGAGTTCTTCGGCTTTGCGGCTTACCAGTTTAGCGGTGTTGACGCCTTCCGCAACCTGCCCCACTTCCCTGATTGCCTGTTCCACACTCTTGCCCTTGCCAAGGGCGAAGCCGATACGGTAGTTGCGGCTGAGCGGGGTCGAACTCGTTACCACGAGGTCGCCCACGCCGGACAGGCCGAGGAAGGTCATGGGGTCGGCGCCGAGTTCGCGGCCGAAGCGGGCCATTTCGGTCAATGCCCGGGTTACCAGCATGCTGTTGGTGTTATGGCCCATGCCCAGGGCGGCGGCGATGCCGGCGATAATGGCGTAAATGTTCTTCAGCGAACCGCCGAGCTCCACTCCAAGCATGTCGTCATTGGTATAGACCCGGAAGGATTCCGAGCGCAGCAGGCTGCGCACGTTCTCGCGCACGGCCTCGTCTTCGCTGGCGATGACCGTGCCGGTGAGATGCCCGGCCGCGATCTCCCTGGCGAGATTGGGTCCGCTGAGTACGCCCACCCGTGCGGCCGGGGCCTCCTGGCGCAGAATCTGGCTCATGAGCAGGAAGCTGTCCGCCTCGATGCCCTTGGTGCCGCTGACAAGCATGGCGTCCGGTCTGGCGTGGAGGAGCATTTCCCGCACCACCGGGCGGAAACTCGAACTCGGCACCGCGACGAAAATCAACTCCGCATCGGCCACTGCCGAAGTCATGTCGTCCGAGGCGACAACCCTGGGACTGATTTCATAACCGGGCAGATACTGCGGATTTTCGCGCCGGTGATTGACATTCCGGACGAGTTCGTCGCTGCGCATCCAGAAACTGACGTCGCAGCCGTTTCTGGCGGTGATGTTGGCGATCACAGTGCCAAAGCTGCCGCCGCCCATCACCGCGATCCTTTCAATCTGCTTCACGAAATCCGCTCCCGCTTGCCGGCATGATAGCCGTTATGGATTGTCCGGCAAAACGGCGCCAGGGGATGAGCGCAGGATTTCCATCGCTACCGCCCGGCCTTCCGCTGGTGCATAATCCGCCCCGCTCCACCCGCCACCATCAGGAAAACACATGTCTTCATACACTATCGCCCTGCTCGACGGGGACGGCATCGGGCCGGAAATCATGGCCGAGGCCGTCAAGGTTCTGCGGATTGTGGAATCCCGCAATGAACTGCGACTCGAACTCGTCCATGGCGCATTCGGCGCCGGGGCCTGGTTCAGCCACGGCGACGCTTTTCCCCGGGAAACCCGGGATCTGTGCGACCGGGCCGATGCGATTCTCAAGGGTCCTATCGGGCTCAACCACGAGCAGACCGGGAAAATCCCCGTGGACATGCGTCCCGAGCGCGGCGCCCTGCTGCCCCTGCGGCGGCGCTTCGACACCTTTGCCAATTTCCGCCCGGTGCGGCTGGCCGGAGGGCTGACGCATTTCTCGCCGCTGAAACCGGAAATCATCGCCGGCGGCATCGATATCATGATGATCCGGGAGCTTGTCGGGGGGCTGTACTTCGGCGCCAAGGAGAGTGGTCGCAACGCCGCGGGCAAGAGATATGTCAAGGAAAGTCTCGACTATGACGAGGGGCAGATCGAGCGCATTGCCCGGGTCGCTTTCGAGACGGCCCGGAGCAGGAAAAAGACGCTGCACAATATCCACAAGAGCAATGTGCTCAAGTCCAGCGTGCTGTGGAATGAAGTGCTTGACGAGGTGGGGCGGGAGTTCCCCGAGGTGGAGTTGCGGCATATCCTGGTGGACGCTGCGGCGACCTATCTCTGCCTCAATCCGCGGCAATTCGACGTAATGGTGATGGAGAACATGTTCGGCGATATTCTCAGCGACCAGGCCGGCGGCATTCTCGGTTCGCTCGGGCTGATGCCTTCGGCCTGTCTCGGGCCGGAAAAAGCCTATTACGAACCATCCCACGGCTCGGCGCCGGATATTGCCGGCAAGAATGTGGCCAACCCCTATTCCATGATCGGCTCGGTGGCCATGCTGCTGGAAATGAGCCTTGGCCTCAAGAGCGAGGCGGGCCATGTGTGGAAGGCGATGCAGTCGGTTTTCGACCAGGGCTACGCCACCCCCGACCTTGCCAGGCCCGGGTCGGATTCACAAACGATTTCTACGCGGTCTTTTGGCGATCTTGTGGCGGAGCATTATGCCGCCGCGCCGGTAGCCGCAGATTGACCATGCGCAGGGTGGCCTTTACCGCCGCAAGCACCTGATTGGCGTCCACCCCCCGGGTCTTGAGCTTGCGCCCGGGAAGTTGCCAGGTGATGAAACACTCGGTGAGAGCGTCGGTCTGACCGCCCCGGGGAATGTGTATCTCGTAGTCCACGAGTTCGGGCAGGCTGAAGTCGTATTCGGCGAAAATCTTGCCCGCCGCGTCCATGAAGGCGTCGAAACCGCCATTGCCCACGCCGGAACTCTGGCTGATGGCGTCGCCGATGGCGAGCCGCACGCTGGCGGTGCTGTCCACATCAAGGCCGGTATTGATGTAACAGTTGAGCAGGCGCACGTGCCGGGCGTCCTGCTGCTCCTGCTGTTCCCGGTCTTCGAGCACATCGGCGATGATTACCGGCAGATCGTCGGTGGTGATGACGTGTTTGGAATCGCCAAGCTCGACGATGCGCTTCAGCACCGCGGCCTGTTCTTCTGCGGTGAGGCTGATGCCGAGTTCATCGAGATTGTTGATCAGCGAGGCCTTGCCGCTCATCTTGCCCAGGGCGTAGCTGCGCTTGCGGTTGAAACGCTCCGGGCCGAGACGGGAAACATAGAGGTTGCCCTTGAGGTCGCCGTCGGCATGGATGCCGGCGGTCTGGGTGAAGACATCGGCGCCGGTCACCGGCGTATTGGCGGCGATGCGCTTGCCCGAGAAGTTCTCCACCATCGCGCTGAGCGAGGCGATGCGCGATTCATCGATGGAGAGTTCGACGCCGGCCATGTCCCTCAGCACCACGGCGATTTCCGCCAGGGACACATTGCCCGCCCGCTCGCCGAGGCAGTTGACCGTGCAGTGGATGCAGTCGATTCCCGCTTCCACCGCGGCGAGCACATTGGCGGTGGCGAGGCCGTAGTCGTTATGCGGATGGAAGTCGAACCGGAGTTCGGGGAAGCCTTCCCGCATATCCCCTAGATAGTCGGCGACTTCCCGGGGGGAGAGCATGCCGAGGGTGTCGGGAAGCATGAAGTGGCCGAGACCGAGCCCCGACATGCCCCGAACGAGTTCGAAGACATAGTCGCGGCTGTCGCGATAGCCATTGGACCAGTCCTCGAGATAAGCATTGACCGCAAGGCCCTGGTTGTGGGCGTATTCCACCGTTCGTTCTATGTCCGCCAGGTGCTGGGCCAGGGTTTTGCCGAGTTGCTTGCGGCAGTGTTTTTCGCTGCCCTTGGTGAGCAGGTTGATGACCTTGCCGCCTGCGCTGCAAATCCAGTCGGCGCTGCGCTTGTGGTCAACGAAGCCAAGTACTTCCACCCGTCCGGCGCAGCCGTTCTCCGCCGCCCAGGCGCAAATGCGCGCCACCGCCTCGCGCTCGCCTTCGGACACGCAGGCGGAAGCCACCTCGATGCGGTCCACCCCCAGGGTCTGCAACAGCGCCCGGGCGATGCTCGTCTTCTCATTGACTGAGAAGGAAACCCCCTGGGTTTGCTCCCCGTCGCGCAGGGTGGTGTCCATCAGGACGATATGACGTCGGCTGGCAGGCTGATTCATGAAAATTTCCGGTCAGGCGCACAGGCCCGCGCGCAATTCTAGCAAATCCCGGCATGGCCGCCATTGGGGGGGATCCCCGGGACACCCGTCAAGCCTGCATTGGGCGCCGGCATTTCCGGGCTCGCTTGCATCGAAGCGGCTTGCCGCTATACTTCGTGCCCACATTGCGGTGTGGCCTGGGAAAGGGTATGGCGGTTCAGATTTGTGTTCCGAAGGAAACGCGGGAAGGGGAGCAGCGGGTGGCGCTGGCCCCGGATGCGGTGAAGCGGCTTGTGGGCAAGGGAATGCGGGTCAGCATTGAAGCGGGCGCCGGCGAGAAAACCGGATTTGCCGATGACAGCTTCAGCGGGGCGGAAATCGTCGCGGGCGCCGGCGAACTGCTCGGCAGGGCAGACATCAGCCTGATCGTCAATCCGCCCGCCGGCGAACAGATCGCCAGCCTGCGCGAAGGCTCGGTGCTGGTGGGGTTTCTCAACCCGCACGGCGAGTGCGAACGATTCGAACAACTGGCAAAACGCAATATCAGCGCCTTCAGCGTGGAACTCATCCCGCGAATTTCCCGGGCCCAGGCCATGGACGCGCTTTCCTCCCAGGCGAGCATCGCGGGCTACAAGGCGGTGCTGCTCGGGGCGGGCCATCTCGGCAAGTTCTTTCCCATGCTCACCACCGCCGCCGGCGCCATCCGGCCTTCCAAAGTGCTTGTCATCGGCGCCGGGGTCGCCGGACTGCAGGCCATAGCCACCGCGAGGAGGCTCGGCGCCGTGGTGGAAGGCTATGACGTGCGCGCCGCGGTGAAGGAACAGGTGGAATCGCTGGGAGCGAAATTCGTCGATACCCAGGTGACGGCGGAAGGCAGCGGCGGCTATGCCCGGGAACTGACCGAAGAGGAAAAGGCAAAACAGCGGGAAGTGCTCGGCAGGCATATCACCGGCGCCGACGTCATCATCACCACCGCCGCGATTCCCGGCAGGCCATCGCCGCGCATCATCGGCGGCGAACTCGTGGAAAGCATGCGCGGCGGCTCGGTGATTATCGACCTCGCGGCCGAAGGCGGTGGCAACTGCGAGTTGACCCGGGCGGGCGAAGTGGTAAACCACGGCGGCGTGATTATCGACGGGCCGGTCAACCTGCCCGGACAGATGGGCAATCACGGCAGCGAACTCTACGCCAAGAATCTCATGGCCTTTCTCGACCTGTTGGTGGTCGATGGCGAGATCAACATCAACCTCGATGACGAGATCATCAACGAAAGCCTCGTCACCCACGCCGGCGCCATCCACCACGCGGGAATCCGGGACCGGCTGCAAGCCTCCCGCGCGTAAACACACTGGAGCAGACACATGATTGAAGGACTCGCGGCGATCTATATCTTTCTGCTGGCCGGCTTCACCGGGTATGAAATCATCGCCCGGGTGCCGGTGATTCTGCACACCCCGCTGATGTCGGGCTCCAACTTCGTCCATGGCATTGTGCTTGTGGGCGCGATGTACGCCCTGGGCATTGCCGAAACCACCACCGAGCAGGCGATCGGCTTTTTCGCCGTGCTGCTCGCGGCGGGCAATGCGGTGGGCGGCTATGTGGTCACCGAGCGTATGCTGGAGATGTTCAAGTCCAGCAACAAGCCCGGCGAATCGGCGGGAGGCTGAGCCATGGGACTTGTCATCGACGCCAGCTATCTCGCCGCCGCGATACTCTTCATTGTCGGCCTCAAGCGGATGAGTTCGCCGGTGACCGCCCGGCGCGGCATCGTCTGGGCGGGGCTCGGCATGCTGCTCGCCACCCTGGTGACCTTCGGCACGCCGGAACTGCTGGAAAGCGAGCATTTCATCACCAACCTCTCGCTGATTCTGGCCGGCATCGCCGTGGGCGGCGGCTATGCCTGGATCAGCGGCAAACGCGTTGCCATGACCGACATGCCCCAGATGATCGCCATGTACAACGGCATGGGCGGCGGCGCCGCGGCCACCATCGCCGCCGTGGAATTGCTCAAGGCCAGCGAGGCGGGCGGCGGCGCGGAAGCCTATCTCGGGCCGGATGTGGCGATTCTCGCGATTCTCGGCGCCCTGATCGGCGCCATCTCCTTCAGCGGCAGCATCATCGCCTGGGCCAAACTCGACGGCAGGCTGCACCTGAGCAGGCTCCTGCCCGGGCAGCATATCGTCAACGCCCTGCTGGCCATCGTGCTGCTGCTGTTCTCGGTAATGCTGTATCTCACCACCGATTTGACCACCATCTCGATATTCTTTGGCCTGGCCCTGGTGCTTGGCGTCTTCATCACCGTGCCCGTGGGCGGCGCCGACATGCCGGTGATCATTTCCCTGTTCAACGCCCTCACCGGGCTTGCGGTGGGTTTTGAAGGCTATGTGCTCGGCAATGCCGCCATGATTATCGCCGGCATCGTGGTGGGCTCGGCGGGTTCATTGCTGACCCATCTGATGGCGGTGGCCATGAATCGCTCGGTGGCCAATGTGTTCTTCGCCGGGGTGGGCACCGGGCTGGCCAGCACCGACTCCGGGCCTGGGGAAATGAAGGAAATCCAGGCCCAGGACGCCGGCATCCTCATGGCGTTCGCCAATCAGGCCATCGTCATCCCCGGCTATGGCATGGCGGTGGCCCAGGCCCAGCACAAGATCTGGGAACTCGCGCAGTTGCTCGGCGAGCGCGGCGTCACGGTCAAGTTCGCCATTCATCCCGTGGCCGGACGCATGCCTGGCCACATGAATGTGCTGCTCGCCGAGGCCGGGGTTCCCTACGACATGATTTACGACATGGAAGACATCAATGCCGATTTCGGCAACACCACCGTGGCGCTGGTGATCGGCGCCAATGACGTGGTCAACCCTTCCGCGAAAACCGACACGGCCAGCCCGCTCTACGGCATGCCGATTCTCGACGCCATGGACGCCGACAATGTCATCGTCATCAAGCGCGGCCGCGGCGCGGGCTTTTCCGGCGTGGAAAACCCGCTGTTCTTGGCCGACAACACCAGAATGCTCTTCGGCGACGGCCAGAAGGCCGCCAGCGAATTGATCCAGGCAGTGAAGGAGTTGTAGGGCGAGGCAGCGACAATCCGCAAGATTTTTTCCTGATCCCCTCTGGTGATGCTGATGAAAGGCTTGATTCCGATATGGTTACTGGTTCTGCTGTGGTGCCCCGCGGCCATGGCGCAGACCCCCGCGAGGGCGGCTCCCTTCTACCCGCCCGAAATTGACTACGATCCGGATATTCCGCTGCCGGAGTCGGTGATTGGCCACCCGCTCGGCCATCGTATCGCCCGCAACGATCTGCTGGTGCGATACCTGCGAACGCTGGCGGAACTGTCGCCAAGAATCACGGTGGAGGACATTGCCCACACCCACGAGGGGCGTCCCATTCTCGGTCTCACCATTACCAGCCCCGCCAATCATCGGCGCCTCGACGAGATCAAGGCCGCCCATGTGGCCCTGAGCGACCCCGCCAGCGAACAGGAAGTGGCTCCGGACATGCCCGTGATCACCTGGCTCAACTATGGCGTGCATGGCGCCGAGGTGAGTTCCACCGATTCCTCCATGGCGGTGGCCTACCATCTCGCGGCGGCCCGGGGAGCCGCCATTGAAGCCACCCTGGAACAAAGCGTGATCATTCTCATTGCCGTGTTCAATCCCGACGGCAACAGCCGCATGTCCGCGTGGAACCATATGTACGGCGCCAACGTGCCGGTCACGGACCCTCGGCACCAATTGCACAACACTTTCTGGCCTGGCGGGCGCACCAATCACTATTGGTTCGACCTCAACCGGCAATGGCTGATTCTCCAGCATCCCGAGCCCCGGGGATGGGTGGCGAAATTCCACGAATGGAAACCCAATATCACCGTGGACTATCACGAGATGGGGCAAAACAGCACCTATTACTTCCATCCGGGAGCGCCCGAGCGCACCTTTCCCTACATCCCCCGGAGATCCATGGAATTGCTCGACGAGGTTGCCGAGCGCCCCCGTTCCTGGCTCGACAGCGAACAGCGGCTCTATTTCAACGAGGAAAACTACGACAACTTCTACATCGGCAAGGGATCGACCTACCCCCACATGCACGCCAGCATGGGCATGCTCTTCGAGCAGGCCGGCTCCGAAGGGCTGCTGGACACACCGCATGGCGTCCTGTCGTTCCGGGACAACATCCGCACCCAGTTCCGCACCTCGCTGGAAATGATCCGCGCCGGGGTGGAAATGCGCGGCGAGTTGCTGCAATTCCAGCGCGACTTCTCCCGGGAAACACCCGGGCTTGCGGCTGACGATGATGTCAAAGCCTATGTTTTTTCCTCCCCCGGCGATCCCGCCAGGGCTTACCACGCGATCGATCTGCTGAATCGGCACCAGATCAACGTGCAGCGCCTGAACCAGGATATTGAAGCAGCCGGAATGAGCTTTTCCGCGCAGGATTCCTATGTCGTGCAGACCGACCAGGCGCAATACCGCATGGTCAAGGCCCTGTTCGAACTGATCACGGAATTCGAAGACGAGACTTTCTACGATGTGTCCGCCTGGACCATGCCCCTGGCTTTCGATTTCGACTATGCGCCACTCGATGCGGGAGACATTCGCGGGAATGTGATCGGCGACGACGTGCGGGCCGAGTTTCCGAGCGCTCCCGAACCTCCCGAGGCGCGCTTCGCCTACCTGTTTTCCTGGTCGAACTACTATGCGCCGCGGGCGCTGTACCGATTGCTCGATGCCGGCGTACGTCCCAAGGTGTCGACGAGGCCCTTGACGGTCACCGACAGCGGC
>JAJDVS010000060.1 GCA_022825945.1 Pseudomonadales bacterium | reverse complement strand
GGCGCGGCCCCGATCACGACGGACATGATCATCAACCACATCTCAGGCACGCGGGAAGATGCGGTAGCCCTCGCCCAGAACAATTACCGAGGAGTTTGAAATGGTAGCCACATCTCATGACGTAATGCCCGACATCGAGCTGTATCAGCCCGCTGATGAAGCCAATGCACTGGAACTGGCGGACACGCTGGGTTCCGACGGCTGGCTGCTCGGCGGCGGACAGGATACTTACGGCTGGTTGAAAGACCGCAACAAGTCTCCTGCCGCGATGATCGAACTGACCAGGATCGACGCCTGGAAAGGGGTGAGCGAAACCGGCGATGGCATTGAAATCGGGGCCGTGACAACCCTGACCGAAATCGCCAACCACCCGCTGATCCAGTCGCGCTTCGCCCTGCTTGCCACCGCGGCCGGCAAGGTGGCGAGCCCCCAGATCCGCAATGTCGGCACCCTGGGCGGCAACCTGATTCAGGACACCCGCTGCTGGTATTACCGGCGCGGCCTGAGCTGTTATCGCGCCGGCGGCAATATCTGCTACGCAGACTCACCGGAGGGCCTGAACCGCGAACATGCGATTTTCGGCTCCAGCCGCTGCGTTGCGGTCAGCCCATCGGACACCGCGCCGGCACTGGTCGCCCTGGACGCCGTCATGGTGGTCAGCAACGCAGGAGGCCAGCGCCTGATCGCCGCCGAAGACTTCTTCGTCGGCCCCGCCCGGGACATTCTCAACATGACGGTACTCAACGAAGGTGAAATCCTCACCGCGGTGCGCATTCCCAATACCTGGGCCAATGCCGAGTATTACTTCGAGAAAGTGGCCGACCGCAACGTCTGGGATTTCGCCCTGGTCAACATCGCCTCGGCGATGCGGGTCGAAGGCGGCGTGATCCAGGACGCGCGCATGGCCTGCGGCGCGGTGGAGTGCGTTCCCCGCCGGCTCACGGCGGTGGAAAACCTGCTGCGCGGTCAGGCCCGTTCCGAGGAGTTGGGTTCCGAGGCCGGACAGCTTGCGGTGCAGGGCGCCGAGCCACTGAACTACAACCATTTCAAAGTGCCCTTGATGGCGAATCTGGTGAAGCGCGCCGTGCGAGCCTGAAGCTCGGGCGGCCGCGCACCCCTTTTTTCTGAAAAAAGAAGAGGTCTGTTGCTGTGGATGAAGGAATAGTTCGCTATCGGCGGGATGTCTGGGGTGAAGAAGTCATCCTTGGCGTTTCCTGGGATTTGCTCTGGGTTGTCGCAGTGGGCGTACTCGTTCTGCTTGCCGCCCACGCCATCGTCATGGCGGTGCTGGTCAACCGCAAGATGGACAAGCCAAGCGCCGACGGTCGGCGCGTCCTGCGGCACGAAGCCATCGACCGCTGGTTCCACTGGATCATGGCAGTCAGCATTCTGCTGCTGATCTTCACCGGCGTCGCGCCCATTATCGGCCTGCGCATCGCCTGGCTCGAAATCCACTGGATTTCCGGACTGATCCTCACCTTTGTGGTGGTGTTTCACATCATCCGCTCGCTGTTCTGGCAGGACTTCAAGTCGATGATCCTGGGTCCCCGGGATTTCGGCGAGCCCTTCGACTCCGCCAAAAAACCCGGCAAGTATTCCTTTGAGCAGAAAGGCATGCACTGGGCGGTGACGATCGTCGCGCTGACGGTGATCATCACCGGCGTGCTGATGTTCATGCAGATCGACACGCCGTTCTGGGACCGCACAAACAGCATGCCCGAGGATCAGCTCGGCCTGGTGTTCCTGCTGCATGGTCTTTCGACTCTGGCCCTGGTGGCCCTGGCGGCAAGCCATATGTATTTCGCCCTGCGGCCGGAAAAGATCTTCTATACCCGATCCATGCTCAGCGGCTGGATCTCCGAAGAAGAGATGGCGGCAAACCACGACACCACCCGCTGGTCCCCGAAAGAAGCCGATTGATTCTGGGGCACAACCGGAGCCGCGGGCGCCACTGCGCGCAGTACTCATAACCAGGGAGATCCTGCGACTGCGCGCAGGATGACGGGGATGTAAAGTCATTCTGCGCGTAGCGAAGCGGAGTCGCAGAATCTCCCCCCGGCCGGCACGACCTATCTACCCACCAACAAGGTCCACAACGTGAGCAAAATCGAAGACGATATCGAAACGATAGAAGCCGGCTACGAATTCCTGCTGGCCTACGCCGCCCAGGGCCGCCCGGCCCAGGCGGAAACCGGGCCGGGCCCCCACGCCCGGCCCACCATCGAAGGCATGAGCCAGGCCGTGCAAAACCTGCAGGACGCCCTGGGCGATTCCGACAAGGAATTCGAGCGGGTCATCGCCGAAGATTGCGCCAGGGCCGGCGCGGCGATGCGTTTCATCCTCTCCCAGGACAAGATCGGCTCCGAAATGGTCGACAACCTGAACGCCTCGATCCACCTCCGCGCCGTACTCACCGACCTGTTCCTCTACAGCGAAGTGCTCAGGCCCCTGCCGCTCGATTCCGCCCAGGGCGACGTACAATCCTGGGACCCTTCCTCGGTGAATTGACGCAATAATTGCGCGTAAAATTTTATATTACGCAAAACCCGTCTTTATTTTTGCGCGATTGATTTATTCTTGCGCGAAAACGCTGTATATTGCGCATAAATCGTTTCGCGCAATAAAGCGGGGTGGGAAAGGTGCCAAGACAAATCAGTCCAGCGGAATTGCAGACAATCGAGGAGATCGTCC
>JAJDVS010000063.1 GCA_022825945.1 Pseudomonadales bacterium | reverse complement strand
CGCGAAAGCGAAAATTCGCTATCGCCGCGCCCCTGGCCGGTCGATTGAGGCGAATATTGGTGAATATGCAACGAAATCGAGCGGCCAGGGGCGTGGATGAGAGCGGATTTGCAGCCGTGAATTCCTACGGCGCAGGCTCCTGGCGAGAGCGGGCTATCCAGCGATTCCCGGGATTGACCGATATATGGAATTACAAACACAAGGACGGAGAGAGTCCAGTGCGTTCAAGAATGACCGGCATCCTGTGCGTGGCTTTGCTTTGCCCGGGTGGAACGGCTGCCCAGACCCGGATGGAGGAAATTGTCGTCACCGGCGATCTTGACAGCTTGCCCGGGGGCTATGTGGAATCGGTTTTTGGCTTTGACAAGTCATTGCTGGAAACGCCGCGCTCGGCGTCCACGATTTCGGCGGCCCTGCTGGAGCGCTTCGATTTGCAGGATATCGACGAATTGATCGCGCTTTCTCCAGGTACTTTCACCCAGTCCTTTTTCGGCGCCGCCGGCGGGCTCGATATCCGGGGAACGCCGGGGGAAAGTTATTTCCGCGGCATGCGCCGGCTCGACAATCCCGCAAGCTATCCCACTCCCATCGCCGCCGCCGACCGCATCGACATCGTGCGGGGCCCCGCCTCGCCGATTTACGGACCATCCAAGATCGGCGGCTATCTCAATATCAATCCGAAATCGGCGCGGGTCGAGGAAACCGGGGCGCTGTTCGCCGACACCCGCGGCGGCGCCAGTTTCACCACCGGAAGCTGGGACAAGTCGGCGCTGTCGGCGGAAGTCGGCGGCCCCGCGCGCATTGGCGCGGGGCGGTTGGGCTACTACCTGTACGCCCTTGCCGAGGATTCCGGTTCGTACTACGACAATACCGACCGCAGCCAGCAATTGTTGCAGGCTTCGCTTGATCTCGACCTGTCCGGCGGCCTGCGGGTCCAGTTTGGCGGCATGTGGCACAACTATCTCAGCAACGAGATTTCCGGCTGGAATCGCCTGAGCCAGGAACTGATCGACCACGGCCGCTACGTGACCGGCTCTCCCCCGGACCTCGACCGCAATGGGGACGGCCATGTTTCCCATCAGGAGTTTGATGTGGACGGGGATGGCTTCACCGACCTCAACCCCTTCACCCCGGGCATTGCGCCGGGGCAGGCGGGAAGGCTGGAAGGCGAAGGCGTCTGCCGGATCGGCTCGAGCCCGGTGTTCGGGTGTTTTCCGGAATTGCTGGCATTGGTGAATCCGGGCGTGGCCCATATCGAAGGCAACATGAATTTCACCCACCCGGAGGATACCCTGAATACCGCGGTCAACACGCTGTATTTCGATCTGCTCGGCGAGAGCGATTCCGGCTGGGAATGGGGCAATCAGTTATTTTACGAAAGCTATGACGTGCTCAATGAAAACAATTACGGCTTTTCCCAGTTCCATGACGCCTGGGTGGTGGAGAACAAGCTGGTGTTCTCCCGGGACTGGCGCCTTGACGGCCTGACCGCCGCGCTGCAACTCTCGCCTTCGATCCGGCATACCGAATTCGAACACGGCAACGATTACTCCAACGAGTATTTCGACCGCTACGACATCACCCGCAGCCAGGGCCTGGCGAAACCGCGACTGCTTTCCACCCGCGTCGGCGGCGATTACACCGAATATTACATCGGTGACTACACCGATATCGGCCTGGCCGCCCTGGCGGATTTCAGTTTCGACAATGGTTTTTCGGCCCTGCTGGGCTTGCGACAGGATCGTATCTCCCTGGCGAGCCGGCAACCGTTGGAAAAGCTGCTGCTGCCCAGTTCCAGCAATTTCTGCCTGCCGCCGGGGGACTGTGTCGAACTCGCCGCGGAAGACGAAGTGGACGCGCTTTCCTGGACGCTTAGCCTGAGCCGGGAACTTGCCAATGGCATGTTGCCCTATGTGACGTTTTCCCGGCAGTCCACGGTCATCGCCGGCCAGGGTTCGGAGGTCACCACCGGCAATGTGGGCAATGGCTCGGCGGTGGACCAGTCGAAATTGCTGGAAGCCGGAGTCAAGGGCCGGCTGGTGGATGGCCGGCTGTATTTCGCGGCCGCGGCGTACCGCCAGGAGCGCACCGATTTTTCCGCGCAGTCGATCGTGACCAACCAGGCGAGCCGCACCGAAGGCATCGAACTGGAAGCGCGCTGGGTCGTCAATAACCACCTGCTGCTCACCTTTGGCCATACCCGCATGGAAGTGATCAATCTCAACACCCGGGAGGCGGGCTCGCGCTTCAGCTATCTGGGCAGCGATGACCTGCCCGGCGTGGAAGCCTGGCGACTGTATGGCGGCGCCCTCGGGGGGAACGTCATCGCCAGCGACCCGCGGCGGGCGGGGATGCCGGAACGGATATACTCCCTGCTGGGCACCTGGGATTTCGACAATGGCTGGACCTTGAACGGCAGCATCGCCGACATGGCGCAGACCCACTCCGGCTATTCCCGCAGCGTCCGGCTGCCGGGCTATACCCTGGTGAATTTCGGCGCCGGCTATGAAACCCCGGTCTGGCGATTCAACCTGAATCTCAAGAATGTGACCGATGAACGCTATTTCCGCGCCAATTTCCCCAATCTCTATGGCAGCGTCATTGTGCTGCCGGAGTTGCCGCGCCATGTTACGGCGAGTATCCGCTACAGCTTCTGAGCGCTGCCGCGTCAGGACAGCGTCGGGATCCGCCGTGGTTTCCCGAGATTGCCGGTCGCTCCGGGGATTCTTGTGTATTCGCTGATCGCCAGCCCCTTGTTCGCCCTGCCCGCCGAGATGTCCCACGGCATTGCCCTCGGGGCCCTCGGTGGCTTGCACCGACTCGGCTTGTCGCGGCTGCTTGCGGCTCCGGCGACCGCGGACCCGGTGCGGCTCATGGGGCTGGATTTCCCGCACCGCATCGGTCTTGCCGCGGGTCTGGACAAGAATGGCGATCATGTGGACGCGCTCGCGGCGCTGGGCTTCGCCTTCGTGGAAATCGGCACCCTGACGCCGCGGCCCCAGCCAGGCAATCCCCGTCCACGACTGTTCCGCAGCCGCGGCAGGCGATGCCTCGTCAACCGCATGGGATTCAATAACCGGGGCATCGCCCACGCCATGGCAAAGGCCGCCCGGCGCCGCGCGAATGTCATTCTCGGCGTCAATATCGGCAAGAACCGGGATACGCCGGAGCAAAACGCCGCTGCGGACTATCTCGATGGTTTTCGAAGCTGCCGGCAGCTTGCCGACTATGTCGCCATCAATGTTTCCTCACCCAATACCCCCGGCTTGCGCGACTTGCAGTTCGGCGATGAACTCGATCGCTTGCTCGAAACCCTGAAACAGGCCCAGGCGGAACACGAGTGGGAAAGCGGCAAATATCTGCCGCTTGCGCTGAAGCTGGCGCCGGACCTGTCAGAGGAAGAAATCCGTTCGATTTGCGCAAGATTGCTGGCCTGGAAGGTGGATGGCGTGATCGCCACCAACACCACCATCCAGCGCCCGGGTTCCCTGCCCGGCAATCTGGCCCGGCAAAAGGGCGGCCTGAGCGGTGCGCCACTGACCTTGCCGGCCCGGCGGACCGTTGCCGCGATCAAGGCTGAAATCGGCGATCGCATTCCCCTGATCGGCGTCGGCGGCATCATGAATGGCGAAGACGGCAGGGCCATGCTTGCGGTCGGCGCCGATCTGCTGCAGATCTACAGCGGATTCATTTTCCGCGGCCCCGGCCTGATCCGGGAACTTGGCGAAGCGGCAGCGAATGCCTGAGTTGCTGTTTTACACCACCGCCGGCTGTCATCTTTGCGAATATGCGGAAGCCATGCTCGCCGAACTGTCGCCATCCCGGGAATTTCGCGTGACCCCGGTGGATATCAGCAGGTCCGAAAAACTTGTGGCGCGCTATGGGCTCACCATTCCGGTGCTGCGCAATCCGCAAACGGGGGAAGAGTTGAACTGGCCGTTCTCGCCGGAGCAGATTGTGACCCTTTTGGATATGGCCAGGACATAGTCAGAATGGTTTGCCCAAGCCCCTTTCCCGTCATGCCGTGCGGTGCGAAGCGAAGTCACGGAATCTCGGGCAGCGGCCACCCAATGAGATGCCGTGACTGCGCGCGGCATGACGAGAGAATTCACGCTTCCAGCCCGAACAGGCGAATTGCATTGGCGGTAGTCTGCCGCGCAATCTCTGCCGCATCGCGTCCCGTGCAGCGGGCGACCTCGGCGAGTACCGCAGGAAGATACTTTGGCTCGTTGCGCCTGCCGGAGGGTTTGGGCCGCAGGGTTCTTGGCAAAAGATAGGGCGCATCGGTTTCCAGCAGCAGCCGCTCTGGCGGGATATGGCCCACAATGCCCTGCAATTCCCGGCCCCGGCGCTCGTCGCAGATCCAGCCGGTGATGCCGACATGCATGTCAAGCTCGAGATAGTCATCCAGGGCTTGCCGGGTATCGGTAAAGCAGTGCACTACGCCGCCGGCGATACGCTCGCGATGTTCTTTAAGCAGGGCAAGAAAGTCATCATGGGCGTCGCGCTGGTGCAGGAACATGGGCTTGCCCACCGCGGCGGCGATTTCCAGATGCTGCTCAAAGCAGGTCAACTGGTCCTTCCTGGAGGAAAAATTGCGGTTGTAATCAAGCCCGGTTTCTCCTACGGCGACGGTCTGGTCGCGCCTGCACAGCGCGGCAATGGCGATGCGGGCATCGTGATCGAAAGTGCCGGCCACATGGGGGTGGAAACCCGCGGTGTTGCTGAAAAAATCCGGCGCGACGACGGCCAGACCCGCGGCGGCCTCGCTGCTTGCGGCATCGGTTCCGGTGAGAATGATGTGCTTTAGCCCGGCGCTTCTGGCATCATCCACAACCTGCTGAAAGTCGTGCTCGAAAGACTTGTGGGTGAGATTGGCGCCGATGTCGATCAGATCCATGCGTCTTGTCGGGCTCCGCTTGCGGAAAGACCCGCAAGTCTAGCCCGGTCGGGACCCGGCGATAAAGTTGTCTGGCGGAAATGTCCGCCACGAAGAATGATGTCTTGATGGTTATGGAAGTGAACGGAAAAATCGGCAACAGGGCGCTCAATTGGGCTGAACTCGGTTTTGAGTACGTCAGGACCGACGCGCGCTTTTCCGCCCGTTGGCGCGAGGGTGAATGGAGCGAAGGCGAACTGCTCGCCAGCGAAATCATGCCATTGCACGAGGGTTCGCCGGCCCTGCATTACGCCCAGCAATGCTTTGAGGGTCTCAAGGCCCAGTGCGCACGGGACGGCAGGGTGCTGCTGTTCCGCCCGGAACTCAATGCCGAGCGCATGCGCGAGGCTGCCGGTCGTCTGTTGATGCCGGTGGTTCCCGAGGCCTTGTTCCTGCGCGGCGTGGAGGGGGCGGTGCGGGCAAACCGCGAGTGGATTCCGCCTTTCGGCTCCGGCGCCAGCCTCTATGTGCGGCCCATGCTGATCGGCGTGGGCGACAATCTCGGCCTGCGGCCCGCCAGGGAGTTCGAGTTTCGGGTGTTCGTCTCTCCGGTGGGGCCTTACTACAAGCAGGCGGGATTGGCGCCGATTTCGCTTGCGGTTTCGGAGATGGACCGCGCCGCTCCCAGGGGCACGGGCAGTTTCAAGATAGGCGCCAATTACGCCGGGGGCTTGCTTGCCACCCAGTCCGCCCAGCGCCAGGGCGCGAATGAAGCGCTGTATCTCGATGCGACGGAGCAGCGCTACATCGATGAAGCGGGGTCGGCGAATATTCTTGTGGTGCTGCGCGACGGCAGCCTGGTCACTCCGGCTTCGGCGGCGGTCTTGCCAAGCGTGACCCGCCGGTCGATCATGCGGCTCGCCGCGGACTGGCTCGGCATGGCGACCGCGGAGCGGCCCATCGACCTGCGCGCCGAATTCGATGATTTCATGGAAATGGGCGCCTGCGGCACCGCGGCGGTATTGTCGCCGATCAACCGAATCTGGTTCGATGACGCCTGGCATGCAGTCAATCCCGGACAGTCTGGCGGCAAGGGGTCCGATGCCGGCGTTGGTCCGGTGATGCAGGAACTCTACGATCTGCTTACGGGCATCCAGCAAGGGGAAATCAGCGAAAACTACGGCTGGATCCACGAAGTTCACTTGAGTTGAAGGAAGAGGGGGGAAGGAAAGCAGTAATGTCAAAGTCACTGGTCATCGTCGAGTCGCCGGCCAAGGCGAGAACCATCAATCGCTATCTTGGTTCGGAATTTGTCGTCAAGTCCTGTGTGGGGCATATCCGCGACTTGCCGGAAAAAGGCCGGGCCGCCCCGCGCCGGGGCCGCGGCAAAACCAATCTCAGCCCGGAACAGAAAAAGCGGCAACAACTCGTGCAGCGCCTCGGGGTGGACCCGGAAAACGACTGGCGGGCCCGCTATGAAATCCTTCCCGGCAAGGAACAGATCGTCGAAGATCTGAAAAAGATCGCGGCAAAATCATCGGCCATCTATCTCGCCAGCGACCGGGACCGGGAAGGGGAGGCCATCGCCTGGCATCTGCAGGAAGCGATTGGCGGCGACCCGGATCGCTATCGCCGGGTGGTCTTCAATGAAATCACCCGCAAGGCCATCCGGGAAGCCTTTGCCGAAACCGGCGCGGTGGACATGCGCTATGTGGAAGAGCAGCAGGCGCGCCGCTTTCTCGACCGGGTGGTGGGTTACATGCTGTCGCCCCTGCTCTGGTCCAAGGTGGCCCGGGGGCTTTCCGCCGGCCGGGTGCAATCGGTTGCCGTGCGGCTCGTTGTGGAGCGCGAGCGGGAAATCCGGGCTTTCAATCCCGAAGAGTATTGGGAAGTTTTCGCCAGACTGCGCACGGAGGCCAAACAGGACCTCAAGTGCCAGGTGGTCAGGCGGGCCGGCAAGAATTTCCGTCCCGGGGACAGGCAAGGCGCCGAGCAGGCGCTGGAAACGCTGCGCACCGCCGACTATGGGGTCAGCAAGCGCGAGGACAAACCCACCACTTCCCGGCCGCGACCGCCCTTGATCACTTCGACCCTGCAGCAGGCCGCAAGCACCCGGCTCGGTTTCGGCGTCGGCAAGACCATGACCCTGGCCCAGCGTCTGTACCAGGCTGGTCACATCACCTATATGCGAACCGATTCCACCCACCTCAGCAATGAGGCGATTACCGCTGCCCGGAGCCATATCGAGCAGGAATTCGGCGCCGATTACCTGCCGCCGAAACCCAATTTCTACCGCGCCCGGGAAGGCGCCCAGGAAGCCCATGAAGCGATTCGTCCCACGGATGTGCAGCGAACGCCGGAGTCCCTGCAGGACATGGATCATGACGCGCGCCGGCTCTACCAGTTGATCCGGCAGCATCTCATCGCCTGCCAGATGGTTCCGGCGCGCTTTCTGGCGAGCGCCATCACGGTCCAGGCCGCGGATTTCGAATTGCGCGCCAGGGGCAGAATCATGCAATTTCCGGGCTATCTTGCCACCATGCCTTCCCGTGAAGCCGATGTGGTGCTTCCTGATGTGAAGGCCGGTGAGCGGCTTGCGCTGCAAGCGCTTGACCCAGTGCAGAATTTTACCCGACCACCGGCCCGATTCACCGAGGCCAGCCTCGTGCGGGAACTCGAAAAGCGCGAAATCGGCCGGCCCTCCACCTATGCCTCGACGATTTCCACGATACAGGACCGGGGCTATGTGAAGCTGGAAAACAAGCGCTTTCACGCCCTCAAGATCGGCGATATCGTCACCGAACGCCTGCGGGAGAGCTTCCGCGACCTGATGGATTACGACTTCACCGCGCGCATGGAAGTCTCTCTCGACGAGGTGGCCGCCGGAAGCAAAAACTGGAAGAAACTGCTGGATGAGTTTTATCGGGATTTCACCGGGCAACTCGCCAGGGCGGAAGCGAAGGACGGCGGCATGCGCGCCAACAAGCCCACCGAAGTCGATGTGGACTGCCCCAAATGCGGTCGCAAGATGCAGCTTCGCAATGCCTCCACCGGGGTGTTTCTCGGCTGTTCCGCCTATAGTTTGCCGGGAGACCTGAAATGCCGTTCGACGATGAATCTCACTCCGGGCGAAGAGGCGATTCGCGCCGATAGCGCCGAAGAGGCCGAGCAGCAGGAAAACATCCAGTTGCGAAAAAAGCATCGCTGCCCGAAGTGCGGCGACGCAATGGACGCCTGGCTCATTGACTCCGGGCGCAAACTGCATGTCTGCGGCAATAATCCCGATTGTGATGGGTTCGAGCTGGAAGAAGGGAAATTCCAGATTCAGGGATATGACGGCCCGATGATCGAGTGCGACAAGTGCGGTAGCGACATGCAATTGAAGTCGGGCCGCTTCGGCAAGTATTTCGGCTGCACCCGGGAAGATTGCCGCAATACCCGCAAGTTGCTGCGCAATGGCCAACCGGCGCCGCCGAAAATGGACCCGGTGCCCATGCCGGAACTGCGTTGCAGCGAGGTGGACGACCATTACATTCTGCGCGAGGGCGCTTCCGGCCTGTTCCTCGCCGCCAGCGGTTTTCCGCGCAATCGGGAAACCCGTTCCCCCAAGGTGGCGGAGCTGCTGCCGCACCGCAACGAGATCGATCCAAAATTTCATTATCTGCTGGACGCCCCGGTGAAGGACGACAGGGGCAATGCCGCCGTGGTGGGCTTCAGCCGCAAGACCCGGCAGCATTTTGTACAGTCCCTGGTGGATGGCAAGCCCACCGGCTGGCGGGTTTTCTACCGCGACGGCGAATGGCGGGCGGCCGCGGGCGAGCAGAAGTCGGCCGCGAGAAGGAAGAAATAGCGGGGCGGTTACAGCCCAAGCCGGATCACTCCGACGCTGACGCCTTCAATGGCGAAACTGTCCCGCTCCAGGTCCACCTGGATGGGAGCGATATCGGGATTTTCCGCCATTAGTTGCAGATGCCGGCTTGCAGTTTGATGGCGCAACCGCTTGACGGTCACTTCATCGTCGATTCTGGCCACGATGATATCGCCGTCCCGCGCCCCGGCAGTGCGATGCACGGCGAGCAGGTCGTTCTCGAAGATACCGATGCCGGTCATGCTGTCGCCTTTGACCGTGAGCAGATAATCGGCCCTTGGGGAAAAAATGGCTCCGGGAATCGCGCTGTAATCGGCAATGGATTCCTGTGCGAGAATTGGCGAGCCGGCGGCGACCTGGCCGATAATTGGCAGTCCCGGCGGCGCCTGTTCCGGGATGCGAATGCCCCGGGAAGCGCCGGGGGACATTTCAATGGCGCCTTTGCGGGCGAGGGCGCGCAGGTGTTCCTCGGCGGAGTTTGCCGAGCGAAAGCCCATATGGCTGGCGATTTCGGAGCGGGTGGGCGGGTAGCCGGTGTCACGGAGATGGCCCCGAATGAATTCGAAGATCTGGCCCTGGCGGGAGGTGAGTCCGTGCATTGTGTGCTCGTTGCGGCATCGATACTGTGATTTTATACAGTTATCTGTCGGAATGTGGGAAACTTTAGGGAAGCTCTGATTAAGTCAGAGCTTCCCTGCGGCACATGGAAGTGCCGCCGAATTCGATGGCGTAAGCCATTGAATTCGGGAGCAAAACAAAACCACGCTTTTGTTTTGCGATAATGAAAAACTCCACGGATGGAGTTTTTCAGAGAATACTTAGGCCAAAGCCCGGTATCTCGCCGCGCCCCCGGCTCCTGGGTATGCTCTGAAAAATTCCCGTCCAGTCGCAGAGCATGGCTCTGCGCCTCAGTGAAAATTGTAGCGCTCTCTCACGGTTGTCAGAATTTTGCCGTCATTGATGTTGTGGCTCCGGGAAACAGCGGGTGGAATGGGAAACGAAAATGAATGATCCGGGTGTTTTGATGGTGGATCTGCGCGGTTTGACGCCAGGAGCGGATGAGGTGGAGTTGCTGCAGCGGGATTGTGTCGGAGGGGTGATTCTGTTTCGGCGCAATTTTGCCTCTTCGGGGCAGTTGCGGGAATTGACCGGGGCCATACGGGAATGTGCGCCGGAGATTCTGATTGCAGTAGACCAGGAAGGGGGGAGGGTGCAGCGGTTTCGGGAGGGATTTACGGCTTTGCCGCCTTTGCGCGGGATTGGCGAAGCCTATGAGGCTGATCCTGGAAGAGGATTGGGCCTGGCGTGGGATTGCGGTAAGGTTATGGCGACGGAGATTATCGGGGCGGGGCTCGATTTCAGTTTCGCGCCGGTGCTGGACTTGTATGACCCGGCTTCGCCAGTGATTGGCGACCGGGCCTTTGCGGCGGACCCGGATGCGGTGGCGGAACTTGCCCGGGCATATCTCGGTGGCATGGCCGAGGCCGGGATGGCCGGGGTGGGCAAACATTTTCCGGGGCATGGGCTGGTGGGAGCGGATTCCCATGTTGAATTGCCGGTGGATGGCCGCAGCGAAAGCGAATTGCGCGGCAGGGACATGCAGCCATTTGTCCACTGCCGGGATCTGCTGGCGGGGGTAATGCCGGCCCATGTGGTTTACCCCGAGGTGTGCGTCGATGCAGCGGGGTTTTCCCGGCACTGGCTGCAAACCGTGCTGCGCGGTGAGATCGGCTTTGATGGCGTCATATTCAGCGATGATCTCAGCATGAATGCCGCAGAGCAGGCCGGCGCAATGGAGCAGCGGCTGGAAAAGGCCCTGCGGGCAGGTTGCGATATGCTGCTTGCCTGCAATGCGCCGGATGAGGCATTGCGGGCGGCAGACTGGCTGGAAAGAGAGAATGTTTCCCGTAACCGCAGGCTCGCGGCCATGCGGGCAAAACCCGCAGCCAGGCCGGATGGGGAGCAATGGCGGCTGGACGGGAATTTTTCAGAGAATACCCGGTACGACAAGAGGCATTTGGGCGAATGAATGATTCGATCAACATGAACTTCCTGGACGAATGGGCCTGGCTTGGACAGATTGTTTTATTGCTGACGCTGGCATTATTTGTAGCATTCATTGCCAATCAGATATTCAGGTTTATCGAGCGCCAAACCACAAAGACCCGCAGTGTCTGGGATGATGCATTGCCGGAAGCTGTGCGGCGACCGTTCTTTTGGGCACTGGCGCTCACTGTGGCGACGTCCATTTTGCAATTCGCCCAGCAGGGGCTGATGGCCGGCCTGATTGCCCAGGAAGTATTTGCCACGGTGCGCTCGCTCATCATCGTGCTGTCCTTCGGCTGGTTCCTGCTGCGGCTTTGCAGCGGCGTCGAGAATCGCATGCTCGAACAACTCAAGGCCGAGCCGGACCAGGTCCAGACTCGAATGGACCCGACCACGCTCCATGCCCTGGTGCGGTTGCTGCGGCTGGCGATTTTCGTGGCGGCGGTGCTTATCGCGCTGCCCACGCTCGGCGTGGAAGTCACCGCCGTGCTCGCTTTTGGCGGCATCGGCGGCATTGCCATGGGTTTTGCGGCCCAGGATCTGCTCGCCAACTTCTTCGGCGGATTGATGATTTATCTGGACAAGCCCTTTGCCATCGGCGACTGGATTCGCTCGCCGGACCGGGAAATCGAAGGTACCGTGGAAAAGATCGGCTGGCGGCTCACGGTGGTGCGCACTTTCGACAAGCGGCCGCTATATGTGCCCAACTCGGTGTTCAACAAGCTGTCGCTGGAGAACCCCTCGCGAATGAGTCATCGCCGCATCTATGAAACTATCGGCCTGCGTTATCAGGACGCAGCCAGGATGGATGCCATCATTTCCGATGTGAAAGCCATGTTGCGGGCCCACGAGGAAATCGACAGCAGCCAGACCATGATCGTGAATTTCAACTACTTTGCGCCGTCCTCGCTGGACTTCTTCGTTTACACCTTTACCAAGACCACCAACTGGGTGCGCTTCCACGAGATCAAGCAGGATGTGCTGTTGCGAATCGTTGACGTCATTCGTTCCCATGGCGCCGATATTGCCTTCCCGACGACGACGCTTGACGGCCTGTCCCATCTCACGGTCGAGCCCGATCCGGAACCGGATTCCGCCCCCGCATGATCTCGCCGAATGAGATTGCTGCGGTTGCCTCCCGGGCCGAGCTGATACACAGCGCCGAAAAAATTTCGGCGGCCATGGATCGCATGGCAGGAGAAATCACCGCCGAACTGGCGGACAGCAATCCCATCCTGCTCTGCGTCATGAACGGCGGCCTGGTCTGTACCGCCGAACTTGCCCTGCGGCTGGATTTTCCCCTGCAGATCGACTTTTTGCATATCAGTCGCTATGGGAACGCCACCCGCGGCGGCGGCATCGAACAGCGGGTCAGCCCAAGCCTCGACCTGCGGGGGAGGGCCGCACTCGTCGTCGATGACATTGTCGATGAAGGCCATACCCTGCAAGCGGTCCTGCAACTCTGTCGCGAACAGGGCGCGGCACGGACCCTGTCGGCAATCCTGGTGGACAAGCAAAGGCCTCGCGGCCCGGATCTGCCCAGACCGGACTTCACCGGCCTTCGGGTTCCGGACCGTTACGTCTTCGGCTATGGCATGGATTACCAGGGTTACCTGCGCAATTGCAATGGCATTTTTGCCCTGGGCGAGGAGAAAGAAACCCCGCCGGCATAGCCATCCGGGCGGTATAGGAGCCTGCTCCGTAGGAATTCACGGCTGCAAATCCGCTCCCGTCCACGCCCCCGGCCGCTCGATTTCGTTGCATATCCACCAATATTCGCCTCAATCGACCGGCCAGGGGCGCGGCGATAGCGAATTTTCGCTTTCGCGAATTCCTGCGGCGCAGGCTCCCAGGTCCCTGCAGAATTGCAAGACTTCCGCTCGCGAGCCGCGGAAGCGGACCCGGGGAAGTTTGCGGGACAACTGGTATTCGTACATGGGGTCATAGTATTGCTCAAGCAAGAGCCTGATCCATTGCCGATGCAGGCCCAGGCGTTCGCTGCTCCCGGTCGCGAATGCCTTCCGCATCAGCTTTCCCGCTGACTGATAGCCTTCGCCGCCCAGCCGGCGGCTGATCTTGCCAAGGCTTGCCAGCAGCGACAGGGCAAGCAGGGATTCTCCTTCTCCCGGGCTATGGCGTTCCCAGGCCGCCAGATTGGCGAGAACATAGTCCTGGAGAATCGTTTCCACACGGGATTCGATGTCCACCTCAAGCAGGGCGATGGGAGCCTGCTTCATGGCGTTGAAGAGCGCCGGGGGGATGGCGAGGGAACCTACCGCGCGGCTTTCGTCTTCCACGATCAATCCCGGCGGGAAGGCATGATCGAGTTTCAGCAGTCGCACCGCGAGTTCATTCTCGAAATGGATCTGGGTTGGCTGGGGCGTGGTCAGGGAGCCGAAAGCCGAACCCCGGTGTCCGGCGGCGCCTTCGATATCCAGGCTATCGGGCAATTCCCCAAGCAGGTTCGTCTTGCCGCTGCCGGTCTTGCCGGCGATCACAAGGAAATTGCTCCCTGTCGCCTCTTCCAGCGCCTTGAGAAGAAATCCCCGCAGCGCCTTGTAGCCGCCTGTTATCAACGGCACCGCAACGCCGCTTTCCGCCAGCCATTGCTGCGCGATATGGGAACGCTGGCCGCCACGGAAACAGTACAGGAGCGCCTGGGGATGCTGTTCGGCGAATTCCCGCCATTGTCGAATCAGCCCCGCCCGAGCTTCGCCGCCGACCAGCCGATGTCCCAGCGCCAGCGCCGCCTCGCCCCCCTGCCTGTGGTACGCCCTGCCCACCTGTTCGCGCTCGGCATCGCTCAACAAAGGGATATTATGACTCGCCGGAAAAGCTCCCCGGGAGAATTCCACCGGTGAGCGCACATCAAGCAGGGGCGTATCCTGCCGAAAAAGCCGCGCAAAATCCGCCTGGGTAACGTCTGCTGGCATAATGCATTCGAAGCGAAGAAAATGTGCAAGTTTAGCACCCGGGAGCGAGTTCCCGGGATATCGCCAGCTACAGCGGAATGGCTGCGACCGGCGGTTATACAGCCACAGGAATTGAACAAGGCAAGAAAGCCCATGGCGGATAGCGCACCCTTCCGGATGATTCGCTCCCTGGGCGGCAGGCGCGGCCCCGCCCCGGTACACCTTTGGGACCCGCCTTTTTGCGGAGATATCGACCTGCGTATCGCCCGGGACGGAGTCTGGCTTCACGAGGGCAGGCCCATCCGCCGCCAGGCCATGTTGCAACTGTTCGCTTCCATCCTGAAACGGGAAGGCGACGAATTTTTCCTGGTCAATCCCGTGGAGAAGGTCCGCATACAGGTGGATGACTGCCCATTTGTGGCTGTGGACATGGAAATTCACAACCCCGGCCCTGATCAATCCATCGCCTTCCTCACCAATGTGGAGGAAACCGTCACCGCCGATATCAAGCACCCGATCCGCGTAACCGGAACCGACCAACCCCATCCCACCGTACACGTTCGCAACGGCTTGCAGGCCCTCCTCAGCCGCGCGGTGTTCTACCGCCTTGTTGACGCCGCCGTGCAATATCGGGATGGTCAGGAAATCATCACTGGCATCACCAGCAAGCAGCGTTTCTTCGAACTTGGCCGCAGTGCATCAACTATCGTCCAGGAGCCTGCGCCGTAGGAATTAGCGAAAGCGAAAATTCGCTATCGCCGCGCCCCCGGCCGGTCGATTGAGGCGAATATTGGTGGATATGCAACGAAATCGAGCGGCCGGGGGCGCGGATGAGAGCGGATTTGCAGCCGTGAATTCCTGCGGCGCAGGCTCCTCCTGCGCCTAACCCCTTGCGTGTTGACCCTCCCTGACAAAAGCGGCATCATTGCCGCCCGTTTTCACAAGGTCGGGATTGGGTTTTCATGAAGATTCTTGTTGCCGTCAAGCGCGTGCTTGACGCCAATGTAAAGGTTCGGGTCAAGGCCGACGGCTCCGGCATGGAGCTTGCCAATGCCAAGATGGCAATGAACCCCTTTTGCGAGATCGCCGTGGAACAGGCGGTGCGCATGAAGGAAGCGGGGCAGGCCGAAGAAATCATCGCGGTTTCCATAGGCCCCCAGGCTTGCCAGGAACAGCTTCGCACGGCGCTGGCCCTGGGCTGTGACCGGGGCATACTCGTCACCGCCGATGATGAAGTCGCTCCCCTGCAAGTGGCCAAGATGCTCAGGGAACTCGTGGAGCGTGAAGGCGCCGGTCTCGTCATTCTGGGCAAGCAATCCATTGACAGTGACAATAACCAGGTGGGGCAAATGCTGGCCGCGCTTGGCGGCATGGGGCAGGGCACTTTTGCCTGCAGGGCGGAACTGGCCGATGACAGAATCCTGGTGACCCGGGAAATCGACGGTGGCGAGCAGACGGTGTCCCTGGAGTTGCCCGCCGTGATCACCACGGACCTGCGCCTGAACGAGCCGCGTTACGCCTCGCTGCCCAATATCATGAAAGCCAAGCGCAAGCCCATTGAACAACTGACCCCGGCTGACCTTAACGTCGATACGGACTCGAATCTGAAAACCCTGCGGATATTGCCGCCGGCTGAACGTGCCGCGGGAATTTTGGTGGAAAGCGTCGAGGATCTTGTCGGCAAACTCAGGAACGAAGCAAGAGTCATTTAGGAATCAGGCATGTCAATACTGGTCGTCGCCGAACACGATAATCACGAACTCAGGCCGGCTACGCTGAATGCCGTCACCTGCGCGAGGGAAATTGCGGCGCATCTGGAAAATTCCGCAATCCATCTGCTTGTTGCGGGTCATGACTGCGCCGTGGTGGCGGATGCCGGCGCCGCAATCGCTGGCATCGGCAAAGTAATACAGGCGGATGCGACCTCCCTCGGGCGGCAACTGCCGGAAGACATGGCGCCGCTGCTGCGGGAACTCGCCGGCAATTACAGCCATGTCCTCGCTCCGGCAAGCACCACGGGCAAGAACTTCATGCCGCGGCTTGCGGCCCTGCTTGATGTGGCGCAGATTTCCGATATTTCAGCGGTGGAGTCCGCCGATACCTTTGTGCGCCCGATCTATGCCGGCAATGCCCTGGCCACGGTGCAATCCTCGGATCCGGTGAAAGTCATTACCGTGCGAGCCACCGCATTCGACGCTGGCGCAACCGGCTCGAACAAGGCGCCGATCGCATCCTTCGAATTCAGCCTCGAACAGGATCTTTCCCGTTTCGTCAGCGAAAACCTGTCGATTTCCGAACGGCCCGAACTGACTTCCGCCAACGTGGTGATTTCCGGCGGTCGGGGCATGCAGAATGGCGAAAACTTCGTGATGCTCGAAAAGATCGCCGACAAGCTCAATGCCGCCATGGGCGCCTCCCGCGCAGCGGTTGACGCGGGATTCGTGCCCAATGACATGCAAGTGGGCCAAACCGGCAAGATCGTGGCGCCGGACTTGTATATCGCCGTGGGGATTTCCGGCGCGATTCAGCATCTTGCCGGCATGAAGGACAGCAAGGTGATCGTCGCCATCAACAAGGACGCCGAAGCGCCGATTTTTCAGGTTGCCGATTTCGGCCTTGTAGCCGACCTGTTCAAGGCTCTGCCCGAACTCGAACAGGCCTTGTAGCGGGCGAAAGCCCCGCCGGAAACCTGGGCTCAGCTTGCCCTGGCCTCAAACCTCAATTCCCGGCGGATTCTTCCTCAAGCTGGCGTCGGCGTACTTCCCGCGGATCATTCGGCGCCCGGCCCCGGAAAGGGGATGCCGCGATCGGCTCTTCGGGAGCCGGCGCTGTCTTTGATTTGCCTTTGGACTTTTCCGTTGCCGCGCCAGCGGATTCCTGTTCGGACCTGGCGATCCCAGGGTCGGACTGAACCGCCTTTTCGGTAGCGGATTCCGGCTGCATGGCGGCTTTGCTGTCGCGTTTGCGTGCCGGTGCCTTTCTGGTTCGCCTGGGTTTCTCTGGAGCAGCCCCGGCCTCCCCGCCGCCAGCGGCTTCTGTTTCGGGAGCGGATTCCTCCGTGTGCGGCGATATGGCGGTGGGACCACCGGAATCAATCCCGGGTTCAGACCCCGGAACCTGTTCCGGCGCATTCGCACTGACGGATTCAGTCTCTGTCTCCACGGCTTTCTCGCTGCCGCGCCTGCCGCCTGAGGCAGGGTTGCGCTGCTTTTTGGCCAGTTTCTGATCGACTTCCACTGTGGCTGAATCCTGCGCTTCTTCACTCTGCTCCGGCTGCGGTTCGGACTCGTCCTTCGCTTTGGCCTCCATTTCCACCACCGCAGCCTTGTCATCGGCTGTTTCGGCGGCAGTCCGGGAAAGAACGCTTTCGCTTTCGGCGGCTGCTGCGACAGCCTCCACGGGAGTTGCCATGGGTTCTTTCGCAGTGACCTCGGGCGCGACGCCGGTCTCTGGGGCTGCCGCGGATTCCTCCACCCTGGGTTCATCCACCGCCGAGCGCGGGCCGCGCTTGCGCTGGGCGGTATTGCGCGGGCGACTGCCCCCCGAACGCCGCCTTGTCTTGCCGCTCGCGGGCTTTGCCTCCTCTGCGGCATCTGCGGCCGCCTTTTCCGTCCTGCGGCCCTCATTCTTGCCGCGGCCATCGGCTTTCTTGCGGCCATCGGCTCTGCCGCGGCCGTCCGCCTTGCTGCGTCCATCGGTTTTGCCGCGGCCCTGAGTCTGTTTGCGGCCATCGGCTTTGCTCCGGCTTTCGCCGCTGCGGCTCCTGGACCTGCGTTCCCGCCCAGGCTTTCTGGTTTCCTCCCTGGGTTCCGGTTTGCTTGCCGCGGCCGGGGGCACGGCTTCTGCCTCCTCGCCGCCGAACAGGCCGCGGATTGCCTTGACAATCGAGGTCACCGGGCTTGCCGCGGAGGGCGGAGCAGGACGCTGGGGGCGCGCCTGATCGATGGTGCCGCGGCTGACCGCAGGCCGGCGGCTGGTGCTTTCGATCTTGAATTCGGGTTCTGCCTCGGGAAGCTCGGTGATATCCACCTCGTAGTGCTCCCCCTTGCGGTTGACTCCGGTAATGCGGTAGTGGGGGGTCACCAGTTCAGTGGCGGGAAGCACCGAAATGCTGGAACTGCTTTCTTCCTCGACCGCCGCAATCTCCTCCCGCTTCTCGTTGAGCAGGTAGGTGGTCACATCAAGCGGGGCGTCAACGCGAATCTCGACATTCTTTTCCTTGCTCGCTTCCTCGCGGACGATGCGGATAATCGACAGCGCCAGGGATTTCACATTCCGAACCCGGCCCTGGCCGCTACAGCGCGGGCAGATAATAGTGCTCGTTTCATCGAGTGAGGCGCGCAGCCGCTGCCGGGACATTTCAAGCAGCCCGAAGCGGGAAATGCGGCCCACCTGCACCCTGGCGCGGTCCACCTCGAGGGCTTCGCGGATACGATTTTCCACCAAGCGCTGGTGCTGGCTGGAAGTCATGTCGATGAAATCAATGACGATCAGCCCGCCGATATCGCGCAGACGCAATTGCCGGGCGATTTCATCCGCCGCCTCGAGATTGGTGGTGAGGGCGGTTTCCTCGATATCGGCGCCCCGGGTGGCGCGGGAGGAATTGATGTCGATGGCCACCAGCGCTTCGGTTGGGTCAATGGCCAAACTGCCCCCGGAAGGCAGTTTCACTTCCCTGCCGAAAGCGCTTTCGATCTGGTTTTCAATCTGGAAGCGGTTGAACAGGGGCAGCCTGTCTTCATACCGCTTGATGCGGTTCTCGTATTGCGGCATCACTTGGCGCAGGAATACCATGGCTTCCTGGTAGGACTCATCGGTATCGAACAGCACTTCACCGATTTCCTCGCGCAGGTAATCACGAATCGCGCGAATAATGACATTGCTTTCCTCGTGGATCAGCATTGGCGCCGCCTTCTTGCCGGCGACTTCCTGAATGGCGTGCCACAGATTGAGCAGGTAATCGAGGTCCCACTGCAAATCCTCGGCCTGCTTGCCGACGCCTGCGGTGCGGACTATGACGCCCATGTTGTCGGGAATTTCCAGCGAGCGCAGGGCTTCTTTCATTTCCACCCTTTCATCGCCCTCGATACGGCGGGAGATTCCGCCGAGTTTGGGATTATTGGGCATCAGCACGAGATAGCGCCCGGCAAGGCTGACATAGGTGGACAGGGCTGCCCCCTTGTTGCCGCGCTCTTCCTTCTCCACCTGAACGATGACTTCGGCGCCTTCGCGAATCGGCGCCTTGCCGTTGTCTCCGCGGCTGTCCGCGGCGCTTCGGTACAAGTCGGAAATTTCTTTCCAGGGCAGGAACCCGTGGCGGTTGGCGCCGAAATCCACGAAGGCGGCTTCGAGACTCGGCTCCACCCGGGTCACCCTGCCTTTGTAGATATTGGCTTTCTTGCGTTCCTTGCCGGGGGTTTCTATATCGAGATCATACAACCGCTGGCCGTCCACCAGCGCGACCCGGAGTTCTTCCTCCTGAGCCGCATTTACCAGAATGCGTTTCATGCGTTCATTACCTCTTGAACAAACGCAGAAGCTGGCGGGGAAATCAACCCGGCCGATTTGCGGTAGGGCTTTTTGTGGCGAAACTCTATGGCGAACCGCAGGCTCGCGTTGTCATCGAACAGGCGCATGGCTACCATGCAGCCGCACACGCCATATGGAACCGCCTGGTTGCGGTCCGGCACCGGCGGTCCGCCGGTTCGCGGGGCCGGATGCAATCTGTTATGCCGTGCAACAATCTTTCAGTTTGTTGCCACTTCGGGGCCGCTGTCCCGATACGGGGACCCATGGCCTGCCGAATCAAAATTCCCGTGCTTTGCTTCCGCTGTGTTGCTTGACTGTCTGTTGGTTTGTCTGGCCGGACCGCGCTGAATGGAAAAAACGCGTCCGCCTGTTGACAACGCGGGCCTGATCTTGTGCCTCTGTTTCAGCTTATGGGCAGGCATGGCGTTGTTTATCTGCTGCGCCTGTCGCCGCTACAGTTTCCGGCGAAAGCGAGTCTGGGGCCAAAGGATCAATAAAATCAACAATATGCCCGACTGCGAACTTTATCACCTTGGGTCCCGGCATACAAGTGGAAATCATGGATGTCGCAAAACGGTGTGTTGTTCATCCTGTCCGCCAGACCGTCACGCCGCCCCGGGCGTCGAGCGCGGCAAGCGCGCGCCCGTCCGGGCGCCAATACAACTCCGCCCCTGCATCGGCCAGTACCGCGGGCTTGCCGGAATATCCCGACATCATGAAGTCCTCTTCCGTGGAGCGCCGCCAGAAATGCACCGAATTGTCCTGGCTGCCGCAGGCGACGATATCCCCGTCCGGGCTCAGCACCATCGACACCAGGGATCCTTTCCATTCCAGCTTCTGGGAGAGTTCCCCGATGGATGCATCGAAGAAGCTCACTCGACCGTAACACGCCATCGCCAGTTCACCTGCGCTGGACCAGGCGATTGCGCTGACGGTGCTGGGATGATCATCGAAACGCCAGACTTCCCGACCGTCCGCATCATACGCGCGAACCTGCCGGGCCCAGGCGCTTGCGCCGGATTTGCCTTCGAATGCGTAGACGCCGCCGGCGACGTCACCCACCACCAGTGCTTCGCCGTTCCGGGTCCAGCCTCCGGCGATGGCATAGTCTTCTACCGACGCGGACCAGCCGGGACGGAGCACCCCTTTCGGTCTGGCGGCGCTCACGCCAGGCATTCCTCGAAGCCCTGCCGCATGCTTTTTTCATCGAGCTTGCGACCGATGAAGACGAGTTGATTGCGGCGGGGAGAGTCCCCCCATGGGCGATCCGGCTGGCCGTCAAAGAGCATGTGGACCCCCTGGAAAACGAATCGGCGCGATTCACCGGCGAGGCTGATGAAGCCCTTCATACGGAAGATGTCCACCCCGCGCTCGGCGAGCAGTCCGCCTAGCCAGGCTTCGAGTTTTCCCGGGTCGACGTCGCCGTCCCTCTCGATCGAGATCGAGCCCACTTCGTCATCGTGCTCGTGTTGTGCGACCCAGGTGCGCTCGGCTTCCGGGTTGATGGTCGCGCCTTGCGCGTTGGCCAGTTGGAGGTCGAACTCCTCCGCGGTGTGCTGAGCGTAGAGGCCGAGGCGCGCCCTGGCATCTAGCTCCAGCAAAAAAGACTTGCGCCCCGGGGAATCAAGCTCAAGGTTCAAGTGCTTTCCGACAGATAGCGCTTCCCCCGGTCGAACGGGCTCCGCCGGTTCTGCGTAGCGCCGCACGCACCATTCCGCACCCTCCCTGAGGGCAGCGTCATCCGCGCCCTGGTCGGGCGTCACGATGAGCGACATCTCCGGGTCAGGCCCGTCGGCGAGACTGAGTTCGTAACGACCGGCGACGAGCGACCAGACTCCGGTCCATTCAAAGGGATACTCCGGTTCAAGAAAGGCGGGACGGCGCTTGAGCACCTGATCCAGGTTGAAGGCGCCAAGATTGAGTACCGTATCGACGGCGACGTTCGCCTTTTCGCAGCGCACGACCCGCGCCTGTCCGTAAAAACGTAATATTATAACCTTATGCGGCAGTGGCACAATCAACCCAGCCAAGAGCCTGCGCCCTAGAAATTCACGGCTGCAAATCCGCTCTCATCCACGCCCCCGGCCGCTCGATTTCGTTGAATATCCGCCAATATTCGCCTCAACCGACCGGCCAGGGGCGCGGCGATAGCGAATTTTCGCTTTCGCGAATTCCTACGGCGCAGGCTCTTAGGCGGAGTTACCGGGAATCGCCCCACGCGCTATAATTTGCCGCCCGATTTGGAGCGGCAGACTGGATGGCGGGATGCGCAGTCATTATTGTGGAGAATTGAACGAATCCCATGTTGGCGCGGAGCTTGCGCTTTGTGGCTGGGTGCACCGGCGGCGCGACCATGGCGGGGTGATTTTTCTTGATCTTCGGGATCGGGAAGGCGTCGCCCAGGTGGTGTTCGACCCGGACACGCCGGAAAGTTTCGCCATTGCCGAACAGGTTCGCAACGAGTACGTGATCCGAATTGCCGGTAGGGTTCGCTCCCGGCCGCAAGGCACGGTGAACCCCGACATGTCCACGGGCAAGGTCGAAGTTCTTGGCGGGGAACTCGAAATTCTCAACGCGGCTGACACCACGCCGATTCCCGTCGATGAATACGTGGAGGCCGGCGAGGACATTCGCCTGCGCTATCGCTATATCGACCTGCGCCGGCCGGAAATGGCCGAGCGCATGCGCTTCCGCTCCCGGCTCACCCGGGCGGTGCGCGGCTATCTGGACGAGCACGGCTTTCTGGAAACCGAAACGCCCCTGCTGACCCGGGCGACGCCGGAAGGCGCCCGGGACTATCTGGTGCCCAGCCGCACCCATCCCTCGCGATTCTTCGCCCTGCCGCAATCGCCCCAGTTGTTCAAGCAGATTCTCATGGTGGCGGGACTCGACCGCTACTACCAGATCGCCCGTTGTTTTCGCGACGAGGACCTGCGCGCCGACCGCCAGCCGGAGTTCACCCAGATTGATGTGGAAATGTCCTTTGTCGGCGAAGAACAGGTGATGTCGGCCATGGAAGGGCTGATCCGCCAGGTATTCGCTGAAACGATCCAGGTGGAACTCGGGCCATTCGCCCGTATGAGCCATGCCGAAGCCCTGCGGCGTTACGGCTCCGACAAGCCCGACCTGCGCGTGGATCTCGAGTTCGTCGATCTGGCGGAACTGATGCGCGAGGTGGATTTCAAGGTATTTCGCGAACCCGCCCGCCGCGATGGCTGCCGGGTGGCCGCCCTGCGCGTTCCCGGCGGCGCGGCATTGAGTCGCAAGCAAATCGACGATTACACCGATTTCGTTCGCAAGCGGGGCGCCGGCGGGCTCGCCTGGATCAAGCTGAACAATGCGGCCCTGGGCCGGGAAGGCCTGCAGTCGCCCATCGTGAAATTCATGGATGACCAGACGATCCAGGGGTTGCTTGATGCCAGCGCCGCAGAATCCGGCGACATTATCTTCTTTGGCGCCGACAAGGTCGCGGTGGTCAATGAATCCCTCGGCGCCCTGCGGCTGCGGGTGGCCCGGGACCTGGGCCTGGCGCAGGAAGGCTGGAAGCCCCTGTGGGTAGTCGATTTTCCCATGTTCGAAACCGCCGGAGACGGCAGCTTGACGCCATTGCACCACCCCTTTACAGCGCCATCCTGCAGCGTCGGAGAACTGCGGGATAAACCGCTGGAAGCCCTGTCCAGGGCCTATGACATGGTGCTGAATGGCGTGGAACTCGGCGGCGGCTCCATCCGCATTTCCCAGCCCGACATGCAGCAGGCGGTGTTCGAACTGCTTGGCATCGGCGCCAAAGAGGCCCAGCGCAAGTTCGGCTTTCTGCTTTCCGCCCTGCGCTATGGCTGCCCGCCCCATGGTGGCATCGCCTTTGGCCTGGACCGGCTGGCCATGCTGCTTTGCGGCGCGAATTCGATCCGCGATGTGATTCCTTTCCCCAAGACCCAGTCGGCGTCCTGCCCGCTGACAGCGGCGCCGGGCGAGGTATCCGCAACCCAGTTGCGCGAATTGCACATCCGGTCGCGGCCGCCCCAGGCCTGAGCGGGAATCCTCCAGCATGGCGGGTCATAGCAAATGGGCCAATATCAAGCACCGCAAGGCGGGACAGGACGCCAGGCGCGGCAAGATTTTCACCAAGATCATCCGTGAACTCACCGTCGCCGCCAGGCTTGGCGGCGACTCGCCGGACGACAATCCCCGGCTGCGGGCGGCGGTGGACAAGGCGCTTGGGGCGAATATGCCCCGGGATACCATCGATCGGGCGATTGCCCGGGGCTCCGGCGCCGCCGGCGGCGAGGATATGGAGGAACTCGCCTACGAGGGCTACGGCCCCGGCGGCGTGGCCATCTTTCTCGACTGCCTCAGCGACAATCGCAACCGCACCGCCGCTGAAGTTCGCCACGGTTTCGCCAAATTCGGCGGTTCGCTCGGCACCAGCGGTTCGGTAGCCTATCTGTTCAGCCGCACCGGCGTGATCGCCTTTGCCGCCGGCAAGGATGAGGAGCGCATCATGGAAGTCGCCCTGGAAGCCGGCGCGGATGATGTAGCTGAAACCGAAGACGGCGGCGTCGAGGTGCATACCAGCCTGGAAGACTTTGGCGCAGTGCAGGATGCCTTCCATGCCGCGGGTCTCGATTTCATCGATGCGGAAATGGCCATGCTGCCTTCCACCGAAGTGGAACTCGACCTCGACTCCGCAAGCACCCTGTTGAAGCTGCTTGAGCATCTGGAAGATCTGGACGACGTGCAAAATGCCTGGTCGAACGCGAGAGTCCCGCCTGAAGTCGCTGACCAATTGCAAGATTCAGCAAACTGATTCTTTTTTTCCTCCGCTTCTTGCCGATAACCAAGCGTGAGCATCATTATCGGCATTGATCCAGGTTCCCGGGTAACCGGCTGGGGAATCGTCAAATCGTATCCGGAGCGGCTGGAGCACCTGGGCCATGGCTGCATCCGGCTGGAGCAGCCCGGGCATCCCGAGCGGCTGTGGGAAATCTTCAGCAATCTGCGCCGGGTGGTCGAGGAATACGAACCAAACCAGGCGGCGGTGGAAGAAGTATTCATGGGCCGCAACGCCGCCTCGGCGCTGAAGCTGGGCCAGGCCCGGGGCAGCGCGATGGTTGCCTGCCGGTTCAATGGCATGCCGGTGGTTGAGTATTCCGCGCGCAAGGTGAAGCAGGCGCTGGCGGGTAACGGCGCAGCCGGCAAGGAGCAGGTGCAGCACATGGTGAAAGTACTCTTGCAGCTTGACGACGATATCGCCGAAGACGCCGCCGACGCCCTCGCAGTAGCCATCTGTCATGCCCACAGCGGCCGCAGCCCATTGGGAGAGGCGATTGCGCGCTCCTGGAGCCGCGGGCGATACCGGCCATGATAGGCCAGCTTCGCGGGAAATTGATCCGCAAGCAGCCGGCGGAAGCCCTGGTCCTTGCCGGCGGCGTGGGCTACGAAGTGCAGCTTCCCCTGAGCGCTTTCGACAAGTTGCCGGATGCCGGCGCCGAGGTCGTCCTGCACACCCATCTGGTGGTGCGCGAGGACGCCCAGGTGCTCTTCGGCTTTCCCGATTCCGCCGACAAGGCGCTGTTCCGGCATCTGATCCGGGTCAATGGTGTCGGCCCCCGGCTTGCCCTGGCGTTGCTTTCCGGCATGAACGCCGGCGAACTTGCCGCCGCGGTGCAGGCGGGGGATACCGCCAGGCTCAGTTCCGTGCCCGGAATCGGCAAACGCACCGCGGAGCGGATCGTAGTGGAATTGCGGGACCGCCTCGACGAATGGGGCGGCATGATTCCCCTGCCCCAGGGTGTCGCCGCGCCAGCCCCGGGCGGCAGCGGCGAAGCCGCCGCGGCCCTGGTGAGCCTCGGCTACAAGCCGCAACAGGCGGCACGGGTGATCGCCCGCATTGAACGCGAAAACCCGGCGGCGCAAAGCACCGAAGAACTGATTCGTCTGGCATTGCGGGGCATGGCGCCCGGCAAGAGAGGGCGTCCATGAGCGAGTCGACACCGGAACAGCGTATCGTCGCGCCGGAAGCCGCCGGGCCTGAAGACCGGCAGGATTCCCTGCGACCGTTGCGTTTGCGGGATTACATCGGCCAGCAGCAGATGAAGGAGCAGATGGAAATCTTCATCGGCGCCGCCCGCAAGCGGGGGGAATCACTCGACCATACCCTGATTTTCGGCCCGCCGGGGCTTGGCAAGACCACCCTGGCGCGGATTATCGCGAATGAAATGGGGGTCGCGATTCGCAGCACGGCCGGCCCGGTGCTGGAAAAGTCCGGCGATCTGGCCGCGATTCTCACCAATCTTGCCCGGGGCGATGTACTTTTCATTGATGAAATCCACCGCCTGCGCCCGGCCATCGAGGAAATTCTCTACCCCGCCATGGAGGACAACCAGCTTGATATCGTGATCGGCGAAGGCCCGGCTGCCCGCTCGATCAAGCTGGACCTGCCGCCATTTACCCTGGTGGGCGCCACCACCCGGGCCGGCCTGCTGACCTCGCCACTGCGCGACCGGTTTGGCATTGTGCAGCGCCTGGAGTTCTACAGCGCCGAAGAGCTGGGTCGGATCGTCATCCGCTCGGCGGGGATTCTCAAGGCGGAAATCAGCCCCGGCGGCAGCCGGGAAATCGCAGGCCGCTCCCGGGGCACCCCCCGGGTCGCCAACCGCCTGCTGCGGCGGGTGCGGGATTTCGCGGAAATGACCGGAGACGGAAAGATCACCGAAACTTCTGCCGGCAAGGCGCTGGACATGCTCGATATCGACCCCCGGGGTTGCGACCGCTGGGACCGTCTGCTGCTGCGCACCATGATCGACAAGTTCGATGGTGGGCCGGTCGGAGTGGAAAGTCTGGCGGCGGCCATCGGCGAGGAGCGTGATACCATCGAAGACCTTATCGAACCCTTCCTGATTCAACAGGGGCTGATCATGCGCACGCCGCGGGGGCGGGTGGCCACTCCCCACGCCTGGCGCTATTTCGGCCTGTCGCCGAAGAAGGCGGCGGAAGACCTGTTCAGTCAGGAACCTGCGCCACAGGAGCAAAGCCACCGATCGGAACACACTAATGGGTGAAGAGCTCGGACCATTGCAACTGATTTTCGGCGCCAGTATCGAGGTGCAGATCGTCATCTTCATACTGATTGCGCTATCGGTGATTTCCTGGTGCATTATCGTCCAGCGCTATCTGGTGCTGGCGGCGGCGGAAAAGGCCGTACTCAATTTCGAGGAGCGCTTCTGGTCGGGGATCGATTTGGGCGTGCTGTATCGCGAAGGCAGCCAGATGCAGGAAGAAGGCATGGCCATGGCGGGCATGGAAAACATTTTCCGGGTGGGATTCAAGGAATTCATGCGTCTGCGGCAACAGGGGAATATCGACCGGGAAGCGATCATGGAAGGCGCCCAGCGCGCCATGCGGGTGGCCTATTCCCGGGAAGAAGACAAGCTGGAACGGCACCTGGCTTTTCTCGCCACGGTGGGTTCGGTGTCGCCGTACATCGGCCTGTTCGGCACGGTCATCGGCATCATGAACGCCTTTCTCGGCCTCGCCAGCCAGGCCCAGGCCACCCTGCAGGTGGTTGCTCCGGGAATCGCCGAAGCGCTGGTGGTGACCGCCATCGGCCTGTTCGCGGCGATTCCCGCGGTGGTGGCCTACAATCGCTACGCTTCCAAGGTGGAATCGGTCACCGGCAGCTACATCACCTTCACGGACGAGTTTTCCAGCATTCTGCACCGGCAGATTCACACCACGGGTTGACGCGGGCGCGGCCATGGAAATCCTGACCCGCAAAAAACGCCGTCCCATGAGCGAGATCAACGTGGTACCGTATATCGATGTGATGCTGGTGCTGCTGATCGTGTTCATGATCACCGCACCCCTGCTCAATCAGGGCATTGAAGTGGAGTTGCCGGAAGCCGACAACGAGCCGCTGGATATCGATGAAAACCTGCAAACCCTGGTGGTAACCATTACCGCCGCCGGCGAATACTTTCTCAGCACCGGCCCCACCGGGGAGGAGCGGGATTCCTTTGACCTGGAAACCATTTCCCGCCAGGTGGGGCAGATATTGAACGCCAATCCGGAAATACAGGTGCTGATCGAAGGCGACGCCGGCGCGGACTGGGGGTCCATGATCACCCTGATCACGGCGTTGCGAGGAGCCGGCGTGGCCAATCCCAGTTTCATCACCCAGCCGCTTACCGGGCTGCCCTGAGGCCCTGGCCATGAGCGCTTCCTACCGCTTTCTCGTCAGGTTCAACGGTTATCCGCTGTCGGCGGTCATCGCCGTCCTGCTGCATGGCTTTACCCTGGGCTTCATTCTCTACTGGAACAGCAGCAGCAGTTCCAACGATCTGGAACTGGTCCAGCCAACGATCATCAAGTCCCTGTTCATCGACGAGAATCCCCTCACCCGGGAGCGCATCGAGCGGCAGCAGGCCCAGCTCCAGCGCGACCAGGAGCAGCGCGAGCGGGAATTGCAGCGCCAGCGGGACGAGGAGCAGCAGCGTATCGAGGAAGAACAAAGGCAGCGCGAGGCCGAAGCCGAAAAGCTGCGCCAGCGGCAACTCGAACAGCAGCGCCTGCTCGATGAGGAAGAGCGCCGGCGCCTGCTTGAATTGCAGCGCCAGCGGGAACGCGAACAGGAAGAGCGGCGGCAGCGGGAACTCGCCGAGCAGCAGCGCCGCCGGCAGCAAGAGGAGGCCGAAAGCCGCCGCCGCCAGGAAGAAGCCGCCGCGGCCACGGCGCGCACCGAGTATGAAGTCATGCAAAGCGGCGTGGCGCTGATTCAGCAATATGTGCAGGAAGTCTGGTCGCGACCGCCGAGCGCCCGCAATGGCATGCGCGCGGTATTGCGCATCAACCTGCTGCCCACCGGGGAGGTGACCGATGTGGCCATAGCCGAATCCAGCGGTGACCCAGCCTTCGACCGGTCCGCGGAAAATGCCGTGTATCGCGCCCAGCCATTCAGCGAACTCGAACAGATGCCGATTCATGTCTTTAATGAGAACTTCCGCACCCTGACCCTGATTTTCCAACCGGAGGACCTGCTCAATTGAACCCAAAGCGCCTGTTGCTCGCCGTCCTGCTGCTTGCCGTCCATGCATCCGCGGCGGCGGAACTCAGTATCCAGATCACCCAGGGCGTGGATGACCCCATCCCCATCGCCGTGGTGCCCTTTGCCACCGATGGCGCGGTCTTTGGCGCCGAAGACGTGGCCGAGATCGTTTCCAGCGATCTGGAGCAAGTGGGTGAATTCCTCGCTCTCGGGAGGGAAAACCTGCTCAGCATGCCCAGCGAGGAACGCGAGGTCTTTTTCCGCGACTGGCAGTTGCTGGCCCAGGACTATCTGCTCGTGGGCAAGGTCAGCGGCGTCCAGGGCAGTCAGGTGGTGCGGGTGCAATACGAGTTTTTCGACGTCAACCGGGAGTTGCGGCTGGTGGGCGAAGTGCTTGCCGGCAATGTTTCCCAGATGCGCGATATCGGCCATGAGATCGCCAATGTGGTCTATGAGCAGGTAACCGGCACTCGCGGCGCGTTCACCTCGCAGATCCTGTATGTGGTCGCCGAGCCGACTGCCGATGGAACCCGCTTTCGCCTCGAGAAGGCCGACTACGACGGCCAGAGGCCCCAGGTGCTGCTGCGCTCCCGGGAGCCCATCATGTCTCCGAACTGGTCGCCGGACGGAAGTGAGGTCGCCTACGTCTCCTTTGAGACCGACCGGCCGCGAATCTATATCCAGGACATCGCCTCGGGCCAGCGCCGCCAGATCACCAATTATCCGGGAATCAACAGCTCGCCGGTGTTTTCCCCCGATGGCGACAGGCTCGCCATGGTGCTGTCCCGGGACGGCAGCCCCGATATCTATGTGCAGGACCTGCGCAGCAATGAACTGATGCGGGTCACCGACCATCCCGCCATTGACACCGAACCGAGCTGGACCCCGGACGGTCGCTCCATCGTGTTCATGTCGGACCGCACCGGCCAGCCCCAGATCTACCAGATCGAACCCGGCGCGAGCTCCTTCGATGTGGAGCGGCTGACCTATGACTGCTTTCAATGCGCCAAGGCCAGATTTCTGCCCGATGGCGTCAATCTCATTCATGTCCGCCGGGAGACCAGGCAAAGCCCGAGCTACCAGATCGCCATCATCAATATCGAGACTTTGCGGGTCATCACGCTGACCGATACCTCGCTCGACGAATCGCCGAGCCTGGCGCCTAACGGCAGCATGATCATGTACGCGACAAAGTATCAGGGGAGGGGCGTTTTGGACGCGGTTTCCATTGACGGTCTGGTAAAGTTCCGTTTACCATCAGCCGAGGGTGACGTGCGAGAACCCGCGTGGTCACCATTCCTGGACTAAATGTTGTTCTCACCCGGTCGAAAAGAATAGTGGGGGCCGGTTGATTCGACTCAGTTGAGGAGTGGCAGCCGAACACACACAACATATGGTGGTTGGAGGACTCAGAGAGTGGGAACCCAAAGCAATACGATTATCAAGGCGAGCTTGCTCGCGTTCACGCTGGCGCTGTTCGCGGCATGCAGTTCCACCGAAGATGCGGAACCGCCTGCGGAGGTCGTTGACAGCACGCCCGCCCCGGCTGACACCAGCGGCGCCGATGACGATCCCGGCCCGACCGTGGAGGAGTTGGAAAGGGAAAGACAGCTGGCGCAAAGAGTGTTCTATTTCGACTTTGACGTAGCCGAGTTCAAGGCCGAAGACCGTGAAACGCTGACCACTCATGCCCAGAATCTCGCGGCCAATGCGAACCTTCGCATCCGCCTCGAGGGTCATGCCGACGAACGCGGCACGCGGGAATACAATCTCGCGCTCGGCGAGCGGCGGGCGAATGGCATTCTCAACTATCTCATCGTCAACGGCGCATCCCGTGGGCAGATTGAGGTGGTGAGCTACGGCGAGGAACAACCGGAACAAGCAGGTCAGAGTGAAGCGGCCTATGCCATGAACCGGCGCGTAGAGATCGTCGACCAGTAAGGATCCATGAACGGGAAACTGCTGCTGCGCGGCTCAAGGACGCTGGCCGGGGGCTGTCTGTTGCTTGCGGCGACAGCGGCCATGCCCCAGGACCGGCCCCTGTTCCCGGGCCAGAATACCGCCCAGGGCGCCAATAGTGACGCCCTGTCCCTGCTGCTCGACCAGAACAACCAGTTACGCACCGAATTGCAGGCCCTGCGCGCCCTGGTGGAGGAGCAGGGCTTCTCGTTGCGCAGGTTGCAGCGGGATTCCCTGAGCCGCTACACCAATCTGGACGAGCGGCTGCAGAATCTCGAAAACCGCGCCCCGGCGCCCGCCGAACCCCCTGGCCTCCCGCCGGCAATCCCTGCTGACGCCACCGGTCCCGGGGATGCGGCTGAAACTGCCCGGCAAACGCCGGAGCCGGCGCTAACCCGGCCGGCAAGCGTCGAGCCAGATATTTCCTCCGTGTCGCTTTCCGCAGCGCGGAATGCGGAAACCACCGGGACCGACCCCGCGCCGGCCTCGCCCCTGCGCAATCGTCCCGCCACCCTGCAGCCAGCGGTATTGAGCGAGCAGCAGCTCTACCAAATGGCTTACGAATCGGCGATCAATTCCGATTTCGAGCGCTCCATCGCTGAATTCGAGCAGTATCTGAACGTCTACCCGGAAGGCCGCTTCGTCAGCAATGCCCACTACTGGAAAGGCCAGTCGTATCTCTATCTTGACCGTTTCGAAGAAGCCCGGGAGGCTTATGAAATCATCATCAATGAGTATGCCGACTCGCCCAAGCTGCCCGACGCCATGTATGGGCTCGGGCAGGCCTTTCAGGGCCTTGGCGACAGCCGCCGGGCCAGGGATATCTACAACAACATCAAGCGCCACTATCCCAATACCGGTGTCGCCAATCTCGCCGATACCCGCCTGCTGTCGCTTGATTGACCCAGCATTGGCCACACCGGTCGGGCGCGGGACGGTGCCATCACATGTCCCTGAGAATTACTGAAATTTTCCATTCGCTCCAGGGCGAGACCCGCAGCATGGGAATCCCCACGGTTTTCGTGCGCCTGACGGGTTGCCCACTGCGCTGCGTCTATTGCGACACAGCCTACGCTTTTCACGGCGGCAAACTGATGCAGATCGACGAAATACTCAGCCAGGTCGCCGCCTGGAATTGCGGCTATGTCACGGTGACCGGGGGCGAGCCCCTGGCGCAGAAGGAATGTTTCGACCTGTTGCGGGAATTGTGCGGCCAGGGCTACCGGGTCTCCCTGGAAACCAGCGGCGCCATACCGGTGGATGAAGTGGATGAACGGGTCTGCATCGTCATGGACCTGAAGACGCCGGCTTCCCGGGAATCACACCGCAACCGGTACCGGAATCTGCGGTGCTTGCGGCGGACCGACCAGATCAAGTTTGTCATCTGCAACCGCGAGGACTACGAATGGAGCCTCGCGCAACTCGGGGAATATCAATTGGCCGACAAGGTCGACGAAATCCTGTTCTCACCTTCCCACGACGAACTTGAGCCCGCAATACTCGCCCAGTGGATACTTGATGACCGCCTGCCGGTTCGGATGCAAATCCAGCTCCACAAACTGCTGTGGAATTCGGAACCGGGACGTTAGTGGTGACGATTGCGACCGGTGCCGGCGTCAGGCGCGCGGTGGTATTGCTGTCCGGCGGGCTTGATTCCGCCACCTCGCTGGCGGTGGCAAGGGAGTCGGGTTTTCTGTGTTACGCGCTGACTTTTGACTATGGCCAGCGCTCGCGGGCGGAGACCAGGGCGGCCGCAGCCCAGGCCAGGGCGCAAGGAGTCACCGAGCATCGTGTGCTTCCCTTGCCCCTTGGCGAATTCGGTGGGTCGGCTCTCACCGATACCGGGATTACCGTTCCCATGGAAGAAACCCGGGGAATACCCTCCACCTATGTGCCGGCGCGCAATACGGTTTTTCTCGCATACGCATTGGCCTGGGCCGAAGTGCTGGAAGCCGGCGCGATTTTCATCGGCGTCAACGCCCTGGACTATTCCGGGTACCCCGATTGCCGCCCAGAGTATGTGGCGGCTTTCCAGCGGCTGATTCATCTGGCGACCCGCACCGGTGTCGAGGGAGGCAGGATTTCTCTCGAAACGCCGTTGTTGCATCTGAGCAAATCCGAAATCATCCAGACCGGCGCCGGGCTCGGGGTGGATTTCGCCAAAACGGTTTCCTGCTATCAGGCCGATATCGATGGCAGGGCCTGCGGCCGCTGCGACAGTTGCCGCCTGCGGCGGGAGGGATTCGCTGCCGCGGGGCTCGTTGACCCGACAGTGTACCGGACGGCTTGAGTTTTTCTGAATTGGTAGTAAGATTGCGCGCTTCCCGGGTCGTTAGCTCAGTTGGTAGAGCAGAAGGCTTTTAACCTTTTGGTCATAGGTTCGAATCCTATACGGCCCACCAAAACCACAAGGCATCGATTTCGATGGAGGATGGACGTTGGCATCAGGAGGGGGATAGGTGCTTGCGACTCAGGGATGGGTCGAAGATGCTTACCGAAAGGTTGGGTTTTCGGGGATTTTGTCGATGACAAAAATACTATCCGGGAAATCTTCGCCTATCTTGAAATCGGTCCACACAGCTTGATTGGCCTTTACGCCGTTGTAGAAAAGGCTGACCCGGCCCGCTTGCCGCCAGTTAATGTCCGGCTTGGAGAAATAGTCGGAATAGCGGCGTTCGTGCCAGCCGCGTGGTGTGTCGAAGCCGACATAAAGAATGTCAAAATTCCCTTGATCGAAGCCGAATAGTGTCTTTCCGCCATCCGGGTCGGTCAGTTCGACCATATAGGCGGGCTTGCCTTCAACCGCCCTGTCGGCCCGGCGCTGCTGGGTCCAACCTTCGTCCAGGGCGTTGCGGATCGCGCCAAATCCGAAATTGCTGTTCCACATCGCATTGGCTGACCGGTCTGCCATCCGGCCAGATTCATTGTAGGTCGCCTTGCCGTCGAAACTCAGCAACATGGCAAGCCTTGCTTCTCTCCAGGCTTCTATTCTCACCTTGCCGCTGGCGGAGTGGGCGTCGGTCTTCTGATCCACGAATTCCCGCCACATGGCATAAGGGTCCCAAATCTGACTTTCACCGCCTTCGTCGTAAATGACATTGTAGCCGGATAGCAGCAAGGTACCGGGGGAAATGAATGTTTCGCCTCCGGCGGCCTCCTGGGCCATTTCAACAATTATCCTGCCATCCAGATCCGGATTTTCCGGCGCAGGATCCAGCGGCGATTGAGCGTGGGCATAGCCAAGGCTCAGCAACAGGACCATTGCCATACCGAGGACAATTCGTTTCAAGATGAGCATCGCCATGCTTTCGATCACTTTCCTGATGCGATTTTACAATAATGCTAAGCCCTTTTCGCAATGTCCAGAGCCACTTGCCTGTGAGTCGTTCCGGTTTCAGATTTGCACAGGGAAGCAACCAAACCCCTTCGGGGCAGCGCGCGTGGATATGGCACCCGGATGGCTGGCAACATTAGGGAAGCTCTGATCAAGTCAGAGCCTCCCTGCGGCACATGGAAGTGCCGCCGAATTCGATGGCGTAAGCCATTGAATTCGGGAGCAAAACAAAACCACGCTTTTGTTTTTCAGAGAATACTTGGTTTCGACATGGCCATGGATCTGGTACCGGAGGCCGGACTTGAACCGGCACGCTATCGCTAGCAATGGATTTTGAATCCATCGTGTCTACCAATTCCACCACTCCGGCAGGGCAGGGCGGACGCGGGCTTCGGGACGGGTGCCGCGTGGCGAATGGTATAGTAAGCGCCCGTCGCGATTCAATGCGCGGCGCCTGCCGGTTCGGACCACTTATGAGCGATTCGCTTGCCGATTACGATTACGATCTGCCCACCAGACTTGTCGCCGAACAGCCCGCCGCAAAGCGCAGCGCGAGCAGGCTGCTGGCGCTTGACCGGGAAAGCGGGCTTTGCGCTCATCGGCGCTTTGCTGAACTTCCGGAATTGCTCAGCCCCGACGATCTGCTTGTGCTCAACGATACCCGGGTAATTCGCGCGCGGCTGTGTGGCCAAAAGCACAGCGGCGGCAAGGTGGAGGCGCTGATCGAAAGGATATTGCCGCCGGACCGGGCGCTGGCCCAACTGCGGGCGAGCAAGCCGCCCAGGGCTGGGGGCGCGCTGCGCTTTATGGGCGCTTCCGGCGGGATTGTGGAGGCTGAAGTTGTGGGCCGGACCGGCGAGTTGTTTGAACTGCAATTCGGCGAGAATCCGGCGACGGTACTCGGGCGCATTGGCGAGGTGCCGCTGCCGCCCTATATTCGCAGGCCCGTATCGGAGGCGGACGCCGATCATTACCAGACCGTTTACGCCAGCCGCGAAGGGGCTGTGGCCGCGCCCACCGCCGGGCTGCATTTCGATGAGGAATTGCTTGGACGAATCAGGGCCATGGGCGTGGCAAGCGTCTTTGTAACACTGCATGTGGGTGCCGGCACCTTTCAGCCCGTGCGCGAGGAGGATATTCGCCGGCACCGGATGCACAGCGAAGTGGTGGAAGTTCCTCGTCCGGTCTGCGATGCGGTGGCGGATTGCCGCGCCCGGGGAGGTCGGGTGGTCGCCGTGGGCACCACCGTGGTTCGCGCCCTCGAATCCGCCGCCGCAGGCGGATCGCTGAAGGAACTCCGGGGTGAAACCGATATCTTCATCTATCCCGGCTTTCGCTTTCGTACCGTGGATGCGCTCATTACCAACTTCCACCTGCCGCGTTCGAGCCTGCTCATGCTCGTCAGTGCCTTCTGTGGCAGCAGACAGGCCCTGCTAAACGCCTACCGCGAAGCCATCGTCCATGATTACCGCTTCTACAGCTACGGCGACGCCATGTTCATCTCTGACAATGCGTAGAATCTGCGAGGAATTCCCGTGGGTAATTTGCCTGATGGTGAAACTGTTGTAAGATTCCCCGCCCCTGCGGAGGGGTGGCAGAGCGGTTGAATGCACTGGTCTTGAAAACCAGCGAGGGCGAAAGTCCTCCGAGAGTTCGAATCTCTCCCCCTCCGCCAATTCTTGCCAAATCAGTTAAAAGCCGCCAACCGCGCTGATCTGGCGTTCGCTGAGGCTGATATAGTCGGCGAGTACCCGGGCGCTTTCCTCAAGCAACGGGTCGAGCTCTTCACTGGATTCTGCGGCGTCCGAATCGGCCGCGGGCTCGGCTTCCGGCTCGTTTGCCGCATCTTCGGCGGCGAGTTTGGCATTGGCCTCATCCGGCGTTGCCTCGGGTTCCGCAGCGGCGGTTTCCACAGAGTCTGCTTCTTCCTCATCGCCTTCGAGAATATCGAGCAGTGGCAGGCCCTTGAGGAAACGGCGCATGTTTTCGGTTTCGATATTGCGGCGCCGTTCAGCTTCGGTCTGGGCATTGAGGTTTGCCTCATTGAGAGGCCAGGTTTCCCGTTCCTGCTGTTCGCGGGCGATGGCGATCTGCGCGTTGAGGTAGATGAAGTCCGGCGAGCGCGCCGCGCGATGCCGGTGCAGTCGGGTCAATTGGGGAATGTACTCCCGTACCGGCAGATAGGCGCGGTATTCCACGGGCCGCACGGTATCCCAGGGCAGGGCGCCGTCAAGGCTGCTTTCGCCGATCTGCTCATAGGCTTCGAACATGTCGGGGAAGCTGATGTCCGGCTCCACGCCGCGATGTTGGGTGCTGCCGCCGGAAACGCGGTAGAACTTGGAGCGGGTCAGCTTGGCCTGGCCATATTCCATGGGGATGATTTCCTGTACTGTGCCCTTGCCAAAGGTCTGACCGCCGAGGACGAGGCCGCGCTGGTAGTCCTGGATGGCGCCGGCAAAGATTTCCGAAGCCGAGGCGCTGTTGCGATTGACGAGTACCGCCATGGGGCCGGCCCAGGCGACTTCCGGGTCGTTGTCGCCGAAGGAGCGGGTATAGCCGTTGCCGAGACCGGAATAGCGCACCTGCACCGTGGCGCCGGTTTCAATGAACAGGCCCACAAGCTGGTTGGCTTCGCCAAGGCTGCCGCCGCCGTTGTTGCGCAGGTCCACCACCACGGCGTCCACATTGTCCCGCTGGAGTTCCCCGAGCAGATTGCGCACGTCCCTGGTGGAACTCTTGAAATCTTCCTCGCCCCGGGACGCCGCTTCAAAATCCAGATAGAAGGTGGGCAAATGGATAATGCCCACCTTGTAGTCGCGCCCATTGTGGGGCACTTCGATGGTTTCGGCCCGGGCCGACTGGTCCTCAAGTCGCACCGTGTCCCGGGTGATATTGACGATGGTGGCGCTGGATTCATTGACGGCATTGGCGGGAATGACATTAAGTCGCACCACGGTGCCTTTTTCGCCTCGAATCTGGGCCACCACATCATCAAGACGCATGCCCACCACATCCTGTATCTCGCCTTCGGGGCCCTGGCCGATGCCGATGATACGGTCGCCTTCCCGCAGTTCATTGCCGCGTTCGGCGGGGCCGCCCTTGATCAGTTCGACAATGGTGGTGAATTCGTCTTCCGTGGTGAGTTGGGCGCCGATTCCCTGCAGGGAAAGCGACAGGCCCATATTGAAGGTTTCCGAATCCTGGGGTGAAAAGTACGCGGTGTGCGGGTCGGCAACCCGGGCAATGGTGGTGAGGTACGCCTGAAAAGCGTCCTTGGCATTGGTCTGCAACATGCGGTTGAGTCGACCGCGGTAGCGTTTGGAGAGCTTTTCGCGGATTTCCTCGTTGCTGTCGCCGGCGAGTTTCAGGTTCAATACGCTGTTCTTGGCCCGCAGGCGCCAGATTTCATCGAGTTCCGCCACGGTTTCGGCGTAAGGCGCGTCTTCCCGATCGATGACCAGGTATTCATCGAGGGTGAAATCCATTTCCGGGATATGGTTCTCGACCCGGTTGATAGCGTAGACCAGGCGCTCGAGCAGGCGCTGGTAATACAGGTTGTAGATTTCATAACCCGGCGTGAGGCTGCCTTCGCGCAGGTGATCGTCGATGCTGTAGCGCCAGGTGCTGAGGTAGTCGATATCCTCGCGCAGGAAGTAGAGATGGTCGCCGTCAAGCGCGTCGAGGAAGTTGTCGAACACCAGGGACGAGTAATCGTCATCGATTTCGATGGGAAGATAGTGCTTGGACTGCAATACCTCGATCAGTTCGATGGCCGTGGGGCCGTAGATCGGCTCCGGGCTGAGCGGAGCGTACAACTCATCGATGTCGAGCACCAGGGGCAGGGCGTCATCATCGACGATTGCCGACCCATCCGCATCGGCGCGGACTTCGCTGGTGGCGGGATTCTGGCCGAGGCAAAAACCTGCGAACAGGACGGACACGGCAAACGCCGGCAGGCGCAATCTGTCTGGGCTCATGCGATGGGTTTCCTCGCTGATCATCGTTTCGACCGACCGCATCAGACTCCCGTCAGGAGATATCCACGCCGATGCGGACGACAGCTTCGTAGCTTAAGCCGGAAATCACTGCCAAATCCAGCGTTTTGGCGAAGAAACCGTATCCAGGTCTTAAAAATCCGCAGTGAAGTCGTTTCTTGCCAGAGTTTTGACAGATTTGCCCAGGAGCTTGCGCCGCAGGCTCCCAGGACTTTGCAACCATGCTTCGCTCCACGCTGAGTGGCGAGGAGCGGCCTTGCGGTTTCGCTCAGCGAATTCGCTTGTGTCTTGCGCTGGCATGGCGTTCAGTGCGTTCCACATCGATGTAACGGTCGGTAATGGCGCTGGAGCCGTGGCCGGCGTCGTCGCGCACGTGTTCCCGGGGGCGATGCTTGATGTCCTCGGATATGCCGGTATGGCGCAGCCAGTGCACGGTGGCTTCGGCGAGCCGGTCGGCTTCGTCGGTAAATCCTTCCTCGCGCATGCCCGCCACGGCCCTGTCAAAGCATTGTTGCACGATGCGGCGGATATGGCGGGTGCTACTGATTCCGCCGCCGCCGCGATTCTTGCGCAGCAACGGCGTGGCTTCCCCGGGGACGGGCAGGGGGGGCAGGCCCCGGGCGCGGCGATAGCGTTTTAACGCTCCGAGCATGGCGTTGCTGACTGAAATCTCGCGCTCCTTGTTGCCCTTGCCCACGGTGAGAAACCACCAGTTGCCCTCCTGGTCGAGCTGGAAATGTCCCATCTGGGGCTGCCAGCGTTCGGTTTCCGCGAGTTCGGAAATTCGCAGATACAGGGCAAAGAGTGCGTTCATGATGAACAGGGTGCGTTCGTGGACCGCGGGGTTCTCGTCGGCCATCTTGCCGGCGGTCTCGATCACGAATTCCCATTGCAGGGGGGAAAGCCGCCGGATACTGGCTGCGCCCTGGCGTCCGCGCAGGTATTTGCTTTTCTGGCGCATGCGGGAAACGGGATTGGTGGCTGCGTAACCTTCCTGGATGAGAAAGTTGTAAAAGCTGCTGAGTACGCTGAACAGTGATTGCAGGGCGGACTGGGAGAGGGCGTATTCGCTGCCGCTGCCGACATAGGGTCGCCACCGGGGATTGGGAACGCGGCGACCTTCCTTGTCGATGAAGCGGGCGACGGTGCTGCCGCCAATCCAGTTCGCCGGCGGATTGCGGGCGAAATCCACGTAGTCTTCGAAATCTTCCCGGGCGATGTCCTTGAGTGATTTCCTGCGTATGAGCCAGCACCAGTGGAGAAAGTGTTCGATTTCCCGGCGGTAGGTGCTGAAGGTGTCGGTGCTGCCGCGGTAGCTGAAGATGAATTCGCTGGCGTACTGGTAGTCGTTGATGGCGTCCTCCGGAGGATTGCGGAGGAGATGGGAGATGTCGCGGACGGGGGATTTGTAGGGATTGGGGAGTTCTTCGAGGGTGTCGAAGAAGGGTTTCGGGCATTTCCTTGCTGGCATTTTGGATCACTCCATTGGAGCTGGCGGCTTGGTTTTGCTGGTAGTTGGTAGTTTACATCTCGCCGCAGTCTGGCCGGGGTGTAAGGCGGACGCCGTCAATACATCCCTGCAGGCTTCGAACTCGAACCACCACACATTGCACGGGTTTGTAAGCATATGAAAAATCAAGAAAAGGTAGTCGTCGACAGCCCATGATAGCATCCGTCCCGTAAGTAAATTTAACGCAATAAAACTGTAAATAACCGGGAGCGTAACATCATGAGGCTAGGGTGTGTTAATACTAACGCAACGACTCGATTATCAGCACGAAAACGATGAATTCCAGGAAGACGACATCGAGTTTCTCGAAGCGCGAAAATATCCGGCGGAAGCCCTTCAAGCGCCGGAACAGCCGTTCGACCTCGTTGCGCCTCTTATACAACTCCCTATCGTATTCCCAAGGGTCGTTGCGGTTGCGTTTCGGCGGAACCACGGGCACGAAACCAAGGTCGAGGGCCAGTTGGCGGGTGGCGTTGTCCTCGTACGCGCGGTCCATGACCAGCGCCGGGTTGCCGGCGGGCGCTTCCAGGCCACTCAGGAGCGCGCGGCCTTCCGGGGAATCGTGGGCGTTGCCGGGAGAGAGCGTGAACGCTACCGCCGTTCGAGCATCCGCGGCAACCATATGAATCTTGGTGTTCCATCCTCCCCGGGACTTGCCGATGGATTGCGGGCCGTTTTTTTTATCGCGCCCGTGCCGGCCGGATGCACCTTCACGCTGGTGCTGTCGAGACCGAACGCCTCGACCTTGACGCGCACGATCCGTTCCCTTTGCAGTTGTTCGAACACGCGGTCGAGCACGCCCTTCTTCGACCAGCGGTTCATGCGGGTGTACACCGTGT
>JAJDVS010000082.1 GCA_022825945.1 Pseudomonadales bacterium | reverse complement strand
CTAATTATCGCAAGTCTGCAGATGCTGCTGCTTTATGGACTCACTGTCACTTTCGTAGGGATAACACTAAGCCAAAATCTATTGCCGTTCGTAATCGTGTCGCTAGTCAGCGCAGTAATGTGTATCACTCTAGGCATCGCTATAGGAGGTGGGCTGCCTGACGAGCGATGGGGTATTCATGTGCTCACCTCACTTAGTCTATTTATGCTTTTCTTAGGAAACATTTTCTCGCCAATGCATGATGTCCCCGGGCTTAGAATTCTAGTGTTGGCAAACCCCATTACATACTCGGCAGAGGCATTCAGATGGGCGCTAACTGACACGCCAGGTTCCCCCCCCCCCCCTTTGTGTTTATTTGTCATGATCGTTTGGGTAATAGTTGGAATGCTTGGCGTGCGACTAACTTTCCGATACGAGACTGCAACGACTGGTTAGGTACGCAGATTGGAATACACTACCACATTCGAGCTCCTAGTAGGGGAGCGTGCTACTGCTATCGACGATCTTATTGTTGAGGACGCTCGAGAGTTTGCAGCATCTATTGATGCCACAAAATGGTGGTTTGAACGATTGCATACAACAACCGGCTCCATTCTGAACTTGACATTTCGAACTACTAACAATATTGAGGAATCAATCCCGTTTCTTCTTTCACAACTTGACCGCGCTACGCTACGGGCGTGTTCCAAGGCGACACGTGGAAAGTTCAGTTATGTACCATTGCCAGATATCCTTATCCCTGAACCTAGTCAATCCGCTATAGTTGGGGCGCGAAAGGCTGAAAATAGAATTGAAGAGTGGCTCGGAGAGCAAGTTGCACATCGTATTGTATATGAAATAGAGAGAAGCGTCGGGATCGAAAGCCCGCTTGATGAAGGTGGTTTTGCCGGTCCCGCGCGCCCCGAACAGGAAGCACGAATGGCCGCGCGGCAATTGTAAAAACCGCTCAAACATGGCGTAACTCTACACTGAATCGGGAATTCCATATTTCAAATCAAATTCGGGAATTAAATCCTAAAATAAGTCAAGCTGAGTTGACCCACTAAATCACGACCACCTCATCGAATTGCTTGACACGGTACAGGCAGATGTCGATCAATTCTCAATTAATGTCGCTGGTGAACAGGCCCTAATCACAGTCATGCTGCAAACCTTTGCGTTGAGCCTCTTGCGTTGCGAGTTCCATGATTTCGGAGAATGGAGGTGCGTCATTCACAGATAGAACATCTGGGCAAGAACGAGGACGGCGAAGAAGCCGATGGAGTCGGTGAGGGTGTGGAGGACCACGGAGCCGGCCAGGGCCGGGTCGAGGTTGACCCGGCGCAGGAAGAGGGGGAGGTAGGCGCCGGTGAGCGCGGCGCTGACGAGATTGATCATCATGGCGACGCCGGCGATCAGCGCGAGCAGCGGGTCGCCGTACCAGAGCATGGCGATCAGCCCCATGGCCACGGCCCAGACCAGGCCGTTGAGCAGCGCCACATTCAACTCGCGGATAACGAGCCAGGCGCTGTTGGAAGGGCTGATGTGTCCCAGGGCGATGCTGCGGATGACCAGGGTGAGGGTCTGGGTGCCGGCGACTCCACCCATGTTGGCGACGATGGGCATGAGCACCGCCAGATAGACGAGTTGATCGACCACGTCCTGGAAAGCGTAGATCACCAGCGCGGCAAGCGCCGCCGCCACCAGGTTCACACCCAGCCAGACGGCGCGGCGGCGGGCGGTCTTGATCACCGGAGCGAAGGTGTCGTCCTCTTCATCGAGGCCGGCCATGCTCATCAGCGAATGCTCGGTGCTGTCGCGGATAACGTCCACCACGTCGTCGATGGTGATGCGGCCGACGAGCTTGCCCTGCCCGTCAACCACCGGCGCCGACACCCAGTCGCGCTGTTCGAACAACTGCGCCACCCGCTCCGCCGGCAGGGAAACCGGGATGGCCTCGATATCGGTGCGCATGATGTCGATGACCAGAGTGGCCGGGTCGGACACGAGCAATTCCCGAATCGGCAGAATGCCCTGGAACTCGTCCTGGCGATTCACCACATGGATGTTGTCGGTCATTTCCGGAATGAAGTCGTGGCGGCGCAGATAGCGCAGGACGAGTTCCACCGAGTGGCCCTTGCGCACGGCGATGGTATCGGTGTTCATCAGGCCGCCGGCGGTGTCCTCGTCGTGGGACAGGACGGTTTCCACCCGCTGCCGGTCCTGCTCGTCCATGGCCTGCAACACTTCGGCGGCCACCTGCCGGGGCAGTTGCTGGAGGATGTCGGCGAAATCGTCGGGTTCGAGCCCGGCGGCGAGTTCCGCCACTTCGGCGGCGTTGTAGTCGCGCAGGAATTCGGCCTGCAGGTCTTCGTTCAGATACTGGATCACCTCACCTTCGGCGTCCTTGTCGAGCAGTTGCCAGAGAATGCTGCGCGCCTTGGGCGGCGAGGATTCCAGCAGGTGGGCGATACCCGCCGCCGGCAGGGTCTTGACCATCTGCCGCACCTGATACAGCGAGCCGCTTTCCAGCGCCAGATTCAGCAGACGCAGGCGGTCGCTCCGGAAATCGGTTTCAGACATGGGCATGGCTCCTTCAGGCGCCGCCGCTCAGGGATTCTCGCCGAATCCATCCTCGATCAGGCGCACGATGGCGGGCAGCGCCTCTTCTTCGTCCGGGCCGTCCACTTCCACCCGCAGTTTCGTGCCCTTGACCGCCGCCAGCATCATCAGGGCGAGAATGCTCTTGCCGTCAACCATTTTTTCATGACCCACCCGAATCTCGCTGGCAAAGCGCGAAGTGACTCCCACCAGCTTCGACGCCGCCCGGGCGTGGAGCCCGGCCTTGTTGACGATGAGCGATTCGGCGCTGCGCATGCTCAGACCCGCAGTTCCCGATGACGGACCTGGACATTGGCGATCCCGCCCTGGAAATGCCGCCCGAGCGTTTCGCAAATGAAAACCGAGCGGTGCTGGCCGCCGGTGCAACCCACCGCCACCGTGAGATAGCTGCGGCTGTTTTCCTCGAAGCGCGGCAGCCAGGTTTCCAGAAAGCGGCGGATGTCGCCGCACATCCGCTGCACCACCTCGAATGACTCCAGAAACGAGTGCACCGCGGCGTCACGGCCGTCGAGCGCCCGCAGCCGGGTTTCCCAATAGGGATTCGGCAGGCAGCGCACATCGTAGACGATGTCGGCGTCGGTGGGCACGCCGTTCTTGTAGCCGAAGGACTGGAACAGCAGGGCGAGGCCGCTCTCGGACTTTTCAATGATGCGCTGGCTGATGGCGTCCTGGAGTTGCTGCAGGGACATGCTGCTCGTGTCGATGGCGAGGCTGGCGAGCAGGGCGATGGGTTCGAGCAGCGCCGATTCCTCGTCGATGGCCTCGCTCAGCCCCACCTGGCCGGTGGAAAGGGGATGCTTGCGGCGGCTTTCGCTGAAGCGCTTCAGCAGGGTTTCGCTGTTGGCGTCCAGAAAAACGACTTCCACCGGGATTTCCCTTTCCCTGAGCTGGTCGACAATGCCGGGCACCAGGGGCAGGTCCACCGACAGATTGCGGGCATCGATACTGACAGCCAGATTGCCGATGCCGCCGGAGTCTCCGGCGATGCGCTCCACGAGGGCGGGCAGCAGGCTCGCGGCGAGATTGTCCACGCAGTGGTAGCCGCGGTCTTCCAGATACCGCAGCACCGTGCTCTTGCCGGAACCCGAGCGGCCACTGATGATGGTCAGTTTCATGAGTAAGCCTTGCCGATACCGCAATTCTGAACCTGGGCAGTCACGGTCAGTTTCATGCTATCGCCCTTCTCTCGTCATTCTGCGCGTAGTCGCAGAGTCTCGTCGGGAGGCCACTTCCCGGGATTTTGCGATTTCGCTTCGCTGCGCGCGGAATGACACGGAGGAAACTCAGGCCTGACAAGTAATGGTGACAGTATACAAGTCGCTCGCATCGGCGGTATTGCGCAATGTGAAACAGAAATCCGCATCGTTGAACAGGGTCGCCACCTGCGCCAGGGTGCGCACGTGGTCGTCGTCCCTGGCGTCGGGAACCACGAGGAAGAACAACAGGTCCACGGGGCGGTCGTCCATGGCGTCGAAATCGATGGGCTCGCGCAGGGTCACCAGCACGCCGAAGATCTCGCCGCAGCCTTCCACCCGGCAGTGGGGCACGGCAATGCCCTGGCCAAGTCCGGTGCTGCCAAGCTGTTCCCGGGCCATCAGCGCGTGGAAGACCGCATCGGCGTCGACGCCGGAGGCTTCATCGGCGATCAATTCGCTGATCCGATAAAACAGCCTTTTCCTGCTATGGCCCTCGATGGCGCAAAGACAGCGCCCGGGCGTGAGAATTTCCTCGAGTTGCATGTGACGTCCTTTCGCATTAATCCTGTGCCGGCATCGCAAGCCGCTTGCGCTCGTTGGAAGGGGGAATGAAAAGCGACTCGCGGTATTTCGCGATGGTGCGGCGGGCCACCTCGATGCCACGTTCCCGCAGCAGCGTCGCAATCCGGTTATCCGACAAGGGCTTGCATGTATTCTCCTGCGCCACGAGTTTTCTGATAATGGCCCGGATTGCCGTCGATGAACACTCTCCGCCGCCGCTGGTGGAGACGTGGGATGAAAAAAAGTATTTTAGCTCAAACACGCCCCGGGGCGTGTGCAGGTATTTTTGCGTGGTCACCCGGGAAATCGTCGATTCGTGCATGTCCACCGCTTCGGCGATTTCGTGCAGCACCAGGGGTTTCATGGCTTCTTCGCCGTATTCGAGGAAGTCCCGCTGATGCTCGACGATTCTCGCCGCCACTTTCAGCAGCGTCTCGTTGCGGCTTTGCAGGCTTTTCAGGAACCAGCGCGCCTCCTGCAGATTGCTGCGCAGATAGCTGCCGTCGTCGCCCGCCGAATTCGACGCCAGGTCGGCATAGTCCTGATTGATGCGGATGCGGGGGGCGCTGTCGGGATTGAGGTCAACCCGCCATGTGGCGGAAGCCGGGTCCCGGCGCACCAGCACATCCGGGATCACATAACCCGCCGCGGCGGGCGAGAGCTGGGCGCCGGGCCTGGGATTGAGCGATTCGATCAGCCGAATGGCGGCGCCGAGTTCGTTCTCCCGCAGCCGGGTGCGCCGCATCAGTTGCGCGTAATCGTGGCTTGCCAGCAGGTCGAGATGGTTGCTTACGATCAGTCTGGCGCAGTCGGCGGCGCTTTCGAGTTCCGGGTCGCCGATCTGCCCGAGTTGCAGCAACAGGCATTCGGCGAGGTCGCGGGAAGCCACCCCGGCGGGGTCGAATTGCTGGATCCGATGCAATACCGCCAGCGCTTCATCGGCGCCGACCCCCGCCGCCGGGGCGAAACCCGCGAGCAGGGAATCGATATCCACGCTGAGCATGCCATTGGCGTCGATGGCGTCGATGATGGCCAGGGCGATGGTCTGGTCCCGGTTCGACATGGGCGTCAGGTTCAACTGCCAGAGCAGGTGGTCCTGCAGGTTGTCGGGCTCGGGGCTACTCGCGGCGAAATCAAAGGCTTCGCCATCCCGGGCCGGGCCGCCGAAGGAAGGCTGCCAGGCTTCCTGCCATCGGTTTTCCCGCCAGTCGTCTTCCGCCCGCAACTGCGCACTGTGCTCCCGCTCGCTTTCCTCGCCGCTTTCCTCGAGTTCGAGCATGGGATTGGATTCGAGCATCTGCCCGACTTCCTGATGCAGGTCGGTACTGGAGAGTTGCAGCAGCCGGATCGCCTGCTGAAGCTGCGGAGTCATCGCGAGTTGCTGTCCGAGCTTGAGCTGTAGCGAAAGTTTCATTTCCCTGGACGACCGAATTTCGGGGGAACTCCCCACCTGATGCAGAAAATTCAGTATACCCGAAGACTTTGGCACTTTCCTTGCATAGCTGCGAAAACTTCGACCCTCCGTCATTCTGCGACTTCGCTCCGTTGCGCGCAGAATGACGAAGGACGAAGAGGGACCGGGCGCTGCTGTTACGCTCGGATTGGCGGAAGGCCCGTGCCTACATGTCGAAATGTTCCCCGAGATAGACTTCGCGGACGGTGGGATTGGCGAGGATCGTGGCGGGTTCGCCCTGGGCGATGATGCGGCCTTCGCTGACGATGCAGGCCTTTTCGCAGATGTCGAGGGTTTCCCGGACGTTGTGATCGGTCAGCAGAATGCCAATGCCCCGGGCTTTGAGGTGGGCGATGAGATGCTTGATGTCGCTTACCGATATCGGATCGATACCGGCAAATGGCTCGTCGAGCAGCAGATAGCCCGGCTCGGTGGCGAGGGTGCGGGCGATTTCGGTGCGCCGTCGCTCGCCGCCGGAAAGACTCATGCCCTTGCTATGCCGCACATGGGCGATATGGAATTCTTCGAGCAGGGCTTCGAGTCGCCGCCCGCGCTCCTGGCTGTCCAGTTCCTTGCGGGTTTCGAGAATGGCGAGGATATTGTCTTCCACGCTCAGGATGCGGAAGATCGAGGCGTCCTGGGGCAGATAGGCGAGGCCATGGGCGGCGCGGCGATGGATGGGCTGGTTCGTCACCCTGTCGCCGTCGATGAAGACATCGCCCCGGTCCGGGCGAATCAGCCCCACGAGCATGTAGAAGCAGGTGGTCTTGCCAGCGCCATTGGGGCCAAGCAGGCCCACCACTTCGCCCCGCCCGATGGCCAGGGAAACCTCGTTGACCACCCGGCGTCCCCGGTAGCTCTTGACGAGGCCGGCAGCTTCAAGCATGGCTTCAGTCATTCCGGGGGGTGAAGGCCCCCGCGCAGTTGCCGCTGGCGCGGATCAGTTCGAGCTCGGTCACATAAACGATGGACTCGCACTGGGTGTCCATTTCCCGGGAGCGAATGCCGGCATTGCCCACGAGTTCAATAACGGTATTGCCGTCGGCATCGGTGTAGAAAAGGATGGTATCGCCGCTGCCGATGACAAGCCCGCCGTCTTCATCGAGGCTTTGCCGATAGTTCGCCGGTGCGCCCTGTACCGTCACCCGGTTCAGTTCGCTGGTTTCGGCGCTGTACTCGATCAGGGCCTGATCGCCGCGGATTTCCAGGCCGCCCCGGGTGATGATGACGTTGTCGGTCATGTGCAACTGGCGTACGCCGTTTTCCATCGACAGGGAAGAGTCGCCGTCGGCGCTCCATTCGATGGCCTGCCCGTCGTCGTTTTCCCGCGCCGGCGCCACAAGGGCCCAGGCCAGCGCGCCCGCCAGCACGAACCGGCGGGAAATCTCAGGGCCGCCCATGGCCGCCCCGGACGCTGCCGAGCATGAGCAGGCTGTCTTCCGGCAGATGCAGCACCAGCCCCGCCGCGCTCTGCCGCAGTGCGCCGGAAGTCATTTCCACCCGGGCGTCGGTGGCGATGACTTCATCCACCAGATCGATATCGAGGCTGCTGGTGGTGAGCGTCAGCCCGTCGGAATCACCGGCGTCATTGCGCCGCAGCATGACATTTCCGCTCAATTCGAGATGCTCGCCGCTGGCGGGCGAAATTCCCTGTTCCGCCTCGACCTGCCAGTCGGCGCCACCATTGCCGGCATACCACTGCAGGGAAGGCTCGCTCCACTCGATGGTATTGTCGCTGGAACGAGTCTGGCAGGCCGCCTGCAAGGCGTATCCGAGCCTGCCCGCTTCGTCGTGGAAGCGCAGGTCCACGCCTTCGGCAAGCGCGTTGTACGCTGGCGCCGCCAGCGGCGGGGAAGGCGATTCCCGCATGGTTTCCAGGCCGCCCATGGCCGCCACCGCGGCGGCCACGGCCACAACCAGGGGGATGAGGCTTCTCTTCGGCACAGTCGATTCAAACCCGGTTCCGTTCTGCGAACAGCCTATCACGAAACTTTGGCGATTCTTCCCCCGTCATTCTGCGCGAAACGAAGCGCCCACCCCGTCATTCTGCGCGGAGCGAAGCATCCCCACCTCGTCATTCTGCGCGGAGCGAAGCATCCCCACCTCGTCATTCTGCGCGGAGCGAAGCGCAGTCGCAGAATCTCAGGCAGCCCCCCCACGAGATGCCGCGACTGCGCGCCGCATCACGGGGAGGAGGATTTCACTTTGCGGCTTGCGGGACAGCACACTGGCTGCGCAGCAGGAAATCGGTGATTTCCCGCACGGCGCCGCCGCCTCCGGGGAGCGAGGTGACCAGATGCACCCGTTTGCGCACGTCTTCGTGGCCATTGGGCACCGAGCAGGCAAGCCCGGCCGCCCCCAGCACCGGCAGATCCATGAGATCGTCGCCGACAAAGCCGAACTGACCGGCCTGAAGCCCGGCAAGTTGCAGGAAATCCTCCATGGCCGCGAGTTTGTCCGCCGCGCCCTGGTAGAGGTGGCGAATGCCGAGATCAGAGCAGCGCCGCTCGACAATCGGCGAGGCGCGGCTGGTGATGATCGCCACTTCCACGCCGGCCTCGCGCAGCATTTTCAGGCCATGGCCATCGTGGGCGTGGAAAGCTTTCATCTCCTCGCCGGCGCTGGTGAAATACAGCCGGCCGTCGCTGAGCACGCCGTCCACATCGAGCCCTAGCGCCCGGATGGATTGCGCCCGCCGTCTGGCCTCGATTTCCCCGCAGTGGAATTTCATCATCACGGCGCAGGCTCCTAGACCACATTGGCCTGGAGCAGGTCATGCATCTTGACGATGCCGCTGGGCACGCCCTCTGCATCGGTAACAATCAACACATAAACACTGGCTTCCTGCATGACGCGCGCCGCTTCCGCCGCCAGGGCGTTCTCGTCGATCCGCACGAAATTCGCCGACATGACTTCTTCCACCCGGGTCGCGCCAATGTCATGGCCGGCGTCGATGGCCCGGCGCAAGTCGCCGTCGGTAAAAACTCCGCAGACCTTGCCTGCCGCGTCGGTAATCGTGGTGAGGCCAAAACCGCCGGTGCTGATCGCAAGCAGGGCCTCGGCAAGCCCGGCGCCGGCCTGCACCTGCGGAATCTCCCGCCTCGGATGCATGATGTCCCTGACCTTGACGAGCAGACGCCGCCCCAACTGTCCGCCGGGGTGAGAGCGGGCGAAATCCTCGCTGCTGAATCCCCGGGCCTCCAGCAGGGCCATGGCAAGGGCGTCGCCGAGCGCCAGCGCCGCCATGGTGCTTGCCGTGGGCGCCAGACCCAGGGGGCAGGCTTCCTCGCTGACTCCCGCATCGAGATGGATATCCGCCGCCCGGGCGAGTTCCGAGCCGGATTTGCCGGTCATGGCGACCAGGGGGATGCCGCGCCGCCGCAGCACCGGCAACAGGGCGATGATTTCATCGGTGGCGCCGGAATTGGAAATCGCCAGCACCACATCGGCTGAGGTAATCATGCCGATATCGCCGTGGGCGGCTTCGGCGGGATGCACGAACAGCGCCGGTGTGCCGGTGCTCGACAGAGTGGCGGCAATCTTGTTTCCGATATGACCCGACTTACCCATGCCGGTGACCGCCACGCGGCCCCTGCAGGACAGCATCAGCCGACAGGCCTGCCCGAACCCGTCGCCGATTCGCCCCGGCAATTCGGCAAGCGCCGCCCGTTCGATGGCAATCGTGCGCAAGGCGCTGTCGATAAAGGAAAAGTTATTGTCCATGGCAGGACTCAGGTGTTTTGCAGCATTAACGTAAACCAGCCGCAGTAGATTAACAACAAGGTCAGGCCGCCCAGTCGGCCGATTGATCTGCCGCGCCGGATGCTGAGATAACAGAACAGCGCCAGCACGAGGCAGATCAGCAATACCGCGGCGTAATCGAGATAGAGGAAGCTCGGCTCCAGCGGCCCCGACGCAAGCAGCCCGGGAAAGGGCAGGACCACCAGCAGGTTCATGATGTTCGAGCCGAGAATATTGCCGATGGCGAGTTCATCCTCGTCCTTCACCGCGCAAGTCACCGACAGCGCCAACTCCGGCAGGCTCGTGCCGAGGGCCACCACGGTCAGCCCTATGACGCCGGTGCTCACGCCCAGGGTATGGGCGATGGAAGTCGCGGCGACCACCAGCGCCTGGGAACTGACCACCAGCATCAACAGGCCGAAAAGCAGGAAGCAGATCGCCCGGAAATTGCTGACTTTCTCGATCTGCAGATCGTCGAGCACCTTTTCCGGTTCGCTCTTCACCTGGGGCAGCATCAGTTTGCGGATGAAGAAGACTGTAATGACGATCAGCACCGTGGCGTCGACCCAGCCCAGGTGCAGGTCGATGAACAGCAGGCCGGTGACCAAGGTGACCAGCAGCATCGCCGCCATTTCCTTGCGCATCAGGTTCGGTGGCGGCGTCAGCGGGGCGACCATGGCGGCAACGCCGAGAGCGATGCCCACATTGAACAGGTTCGAGCCCAGGGCATTGCCCACCGCCAGATGGGGTTCACCATTGAGCGAGGCAACCGCCGAGGAAAAGAATTCCGGCGCCGAAGTGCCGAAGGCGACCACGGTAAGACCGATGAGCAGCGGCGAAACTCCCAGATTGCGGGCCAGCGCCGAGGCGCCGAAAACGAAGAGATTTGCGCCCCAGGCCAGACCGACAAAGCCGAGAACGATGAACAGGATGTCAAGAAGCATTCGCCGGAAAATCCACCGGGCCGCAAGCAAGCGCCCAATTAGAAGGATGTTTGTTCGCTAATGCAAGTGATCGCCGAAAGACCCAGACGCTGCTGCCTGAAACAGCTCCACAAAAGACTCGCCTGACCCGGGAGCCTGCGTCGCAGGAATTTGCCCTGTGCGACCTTTGATATATCATTATAACTTTCTATATCAAACGAGCCCGCCGTGAACGTTTTCGATACCCTGAGTGACGAGTCGCGCTTCAAGGAACTCGACAAATCTTCGCCGACGCCGCTGTATTTTCAGCTCTTCAGCCTGTTGAAGACCCTGATTCTCGATGGCACCCTGCCCTTCGGCAGCCGCATGCCCACCGAGGAAGTGCTGGCCAATCTGTTCAATGTCTCCCGGATCACCGCCAAGCGCGCCATGGACGATCTTGCCGGCGAAGGCCTGCTCGCCCGCAGCCGGGGCAAGGGCACCCATGTCATCTACAAATATTCACCGCGGCCGGTGAAGGCGCCGCTGGTGGGCATGCTCCAGGAGATCGAGACCATGGCGCGCAACAGCCGTGCCCGGGTGATCCGCTGCAGTTGGCAGGAACCGCCCCAGGCGGTGCGGGACGAATTGGGCCTTGATCCGGGAGAGCGGGCCTTGCACCTGATTCGGGTGCGGCAGCGGGACCGGCTCGACTTCGGCTACTACACGAGTTGGACCGCCGGTGTCGATATGCCCTCGAAACCGGCGATATTCGAGACTACGCCCCGGCTTTCGTACTTTCGCCAGAAGGGGCTCGAAGTAACCCATGTAAAACAGACCCTTAGCGCCGAAGCTGCCGTCGCCGAGGCCGCCAGGGCGCTGGATGTGGCTGAGGGCAGCCCCCTGCTCAGCCTCACCCGCCGCTCCTATAACAAGAGCGCCGAAGGCGAGCGCATGCACGACTACCTGCGGGCGCTCTACAACCCGGAACACTTCCGCTACGAAATGGACCTTGAGGTCGATTGACGGGTGAGGTCCGGCAGGCTCCCAGGCCTCGCCGTGTTAGAATCCAGGTGATTCGGCAATACCCATCCCGCCATGCAGCGCCGCCAGCTCCCCATCGGCATCCAGCACTTCCGCACCCTCTGGGAGGACAGTTGCCATTACGTCGACAAGACGCCCCCGATTCATCGCTTGTTGAGCCATGGCCGTTCGGACATGGTGCTGCTCCGCGGCGGGCAGGTATTCATCATGGAGTTCAAGATGGCGGAAGGGAACGAAGCCGCCCTCGACCGCGAAGAACGCAACCTGCTCGCCGCGCGCGCCGAGTCTGGGTAAGGGCAGGCGTTTGCGAAGCGCAGCTTCGTGCGCAGGCCAAATGCCCTTGGGCTTCGTTCGGTGGCTGGAAAGCGGCCGGAGTTCGTTCGGATCCAGAATGAGAAATACGCATGGATTACCCGACAATAGAAAGCCTGGTAGGCAACACGCCGCTGGTGCGCCTGCAACGATTGCCCGGAGAGACCGGCAATCATGTGCTGATCAAGCTCGAAGGCGACAACCCCGCAGGCTCGGTGAAAGACCGCCCCGCCATGAGCATGATCCAGCGTGCCGAGGAACGCGGCAATATCGCCCCCGGCGATGTTCTCGTGGAAGCCACCAGCGGCAATACCGGCATCGCCCTGGCCATGGCCGCGGCGATCAAGGGCTACCGCATGAAGCTCATCATGCCCGGCAACATGAGCGAAGAGCGCAAGGCCTCCATGGCGGCCTATGGCGCCGAGTTGATTCTGGTTTCCGAAGAAGAAGGCATGGAAGGTGCCCGGGACCTTGCCCTGGACATGAACCGGCGCGGCGAAGGCAAGCTGCTCGACCAGTTCGCCAATCCGGACAATCCCCTGGCCCATGTGGAAGCCACCGGTCGCGAGATTTGGCGGGACACTGCGGGAACAGTAACACATTTCGTCAGTTCCATGGGCACTACCGGCACCATCATGGGAGTATCGCGCTATCTCAAGCAGAAGAATCCCGCTATCGAGATCATCGGCCTGCAGCCTGATGACGATTCTCGCATTCCCGGCATCCGCCGCTGGCCCGAGGAGTATCTGCCGAAGATTTTTGATCGTGGCAGGGTGGACCGCATCATCGATATCGCCCAGCGCGACGCCGAGGTCACCATGCGTCGGCTTGCCGCGGAGGAGGGTGTCTTCTGCGGCGTTTCCTCGGGTGGGGCGGTTTTCGCCGCCTTGCAGATTTCCCGCGAAGTGGAAAACGCCACCATTGTGGCAATCATCTGCGATCGCGGCGACCGTTATCTCTCCACCGGCGTCTTCTCCAGTGAATCCGGAACCTGAGGCGGTTTCCCGTTCCGGCCGGGCTCCCCGGTCTTCTTCGTCAAAACCGGAAACGACCTCAATCACTCCCCGCTGCGCGGTTTTTGCCGCCTGCGGCGGATGCAGCCGGCAGGATATTCCCGGCGCCGTGCAATTGGCCGACAAACAGGCGCTGCTGCAGCGGGAACTCGCGGAGCTCGCTGGCATCGAGCCGGAAAGCTACCAGTTGCTGCCGCCTGTGACGGGCCCACAATGGAATTACCGCCGCAAGGCGCGGCTCACCGCGCGCCTCGTACGCCGCAAGGGCGGTGTGCTCGTGGGGTTCCGGGAAAAACGCGGCGGTTTTGTCACCGACATGAAGGACTGCGAGGTGCTCGTTGCGCCCCTGGCCGCCCTGATCCGCCCCCTGCGGGCACTGCTCGACGGCATGGCGGCCCGGGAGGCGATTCCCCAGATCGAAGTCTCCGCCGGTGAGTCCGATGCCGGCGGCGAATGCTCCCAGTCCGCCATTGTACTGCGCCATATGCGCCCGCTGGGCCAGGACGATTTGCAGCGGCTCAGCGAATTCGCCGTCCGGTGGAGGCTGCAAATCTATTTGCAGCCAGGCGGCGTGGACAGCGTCCGGCGGCTGTACCCGCGCAGCGGGCCGGAACGCCTGCATTATCACTTGCCGAAATTCGGCCTGCGGCTGGCCTTTCATCCCATGGATTTTCTTCAGGTGAATGCAGTGGTGAACCGGCGCGCAATCGATCTCGTGAGCGAATTGCTTGATTTGCGAAAACATGACCGGCTGCTCGACCTGTTCTGCGGCCCCGGCAATTTCAGCCTGCCCCTGGCGACTCGCTGCGGGCACGTGACCGGCATCGAAAACAGTGGGGAAATGGTGGCCAGGGCAGTGGAAAACGCCCAGGCCAACGGGATCACGAATGCCGGTTTCATTGCCGCCGACCTGTATCGCAAGCATCCCCTTGCCCTGCCGCAGCCGCCGGAGTCCTGCAATCGGATTCTGCTGGACCCGCCACGCAGCGGCGCCCTGGAAACCATTCCCCTGATTGCCGCCAGCGGCGCCGACCGGGTGGTCTACGTTTCCTGTAATCCGGAAAGTCTGGCCAGGGACGCCAGGGAACTGCGCCGCCGGGGGTTTGATTTGAAATCCGCCGGGGTAATGGATATGTTCCCGCATACCTTGCATGTCGAGTCGGTGGCCATGTTCGAATCTGCGCGGCAACGGGCCGGGAGCCTGCCATGAACCGGGACCGGGAACCCGGCGATCAGTCGCAACTCGCGCAACTCTCGCCCGTGGACCGGCTGCTGGCCCTGATGTCGATGCTGCGGGATGCGGAGCATGGCTGCCCCTGGGACCTCAAGCAGACTTTCGAATCGCTGATTCCCCATACCGTGGAGGAAGTCCACGAAGTCATTCACGCCATTGAAAGCGGCGACCGGGACGAGTTGCGCGATGAACTCGGCGACCTGCTGTTTCAGGTGGTCTTCTATGCCCAGTTGTCCCGGGAAGAGGGCGGTTTCGACTTTCAGGATATTGCGGCGGAGATTACCGGCAAGTTGCTGCGGCGCCATCCCCATGTGTTTCCCGACGGTCGGCTGGAAAGCTTTGGCCAAAAGCAGGAACTCAGCGCCGGCGAGGTGGTGGGCAACTGGGAGGCGATCAAGCGGGCCGAACGCGCGGCAAAGGGGAAAACGCACGGAAACCGCAATGGCGCCAATGGGGAAGAAGACAACTCCGCCAGCGTGCTGGATGGCTTGCCGAGGTCGCTGCCGGCATTGGAAAAGGCGCGCAAGCTGCAACAACGCGCTGCGGGAGTCGGTTTCGACTGGCCCTCGCCACCGCCGGTGCTGGACAAGGTCCGGGAGGAAGTCGGCGAGTTCAGCGCCGCCCTGGCTGCCGAAGACTCCACTGCCATGCGCGGGGAACTCGGCGACATGCTTTTCGCCGTGGTCAATCTGGCGCGGCATTGCCGGATTGACCCGGAATCCGCCCTGCGGGAATCGAACCGCCGCTTCGAGGCGCGCTTCCGGCTACTCGAGCAACTCGCTCTCGATCGTGGCTGGATGCTGCCCGAGCGGGAGTTGCGGGAACTTGACGAACTGTGGGACTTGGCGAAGAATCGCGTTCGCGGCAACCAATCCGGTGACTCATATTGAAAATGATCTTGCTCGGCGCCCCCGGCGCCGGAAAGGGCACCCAGGCCCGCTTCATCACGGAAAAATTTGCGATTCCGCAAATTTCCACCGGCGATATGCTGCGCTCCGCGGTGCGTGACGGCACCGAACTCGGCCGGCGGGTCGAGGCGGTCATGGCCAGCGGCGCCCTGGTTGGCGACGAACTTATCGTCGCTCTGGTGCTCGAGCGCATCGCCCGGGAAGATTGCGCCGGCGGGTTCCTGTTCGACGGTTTTCCCCGCACGATTCCCCAGGCCCGGGCCACCACCGAGGCCGGGGTTGAAATCGACGTGGTGCTCAATATCGCCGTAAACGATGATGAAATCGTCCGCCGGCTCGGCGGGCGCCGGACCCATCCGGCTTCCGGCCGCGTCTATCACGTGGAGTTCAATCCGCCGACAGTCGCTGGCCGCGATGACGAAACCGGCGAGGAACTGATCCAGCGCGAAGACGACCACGAGGAGACCGTGCGCCAGCGCCTCGCGGTTTACCATCAGCAGACCAAGCCCCTGGTGGCCTATTACCGCGGATTGGCCCAGGAAGGGCTGCCCCTGCGGGTGCTCAATGTGGACGGCAACGCGCCGGTTTCCGAAATCCGCAATGCGGTTCTGCGCCTGCTGTGAGAATGGGATGTCGTCCATTCTGATGCTCAATACGGCGCTGGCGTCGGCCTGTGCTGTTTTCGCGGGAACTGACGAAAGCAAATTGATCGTCAGGCGCGCCGGGGACGAGCGCCAGTCCGCCCAGACCATCCTCCAACTCGCCCGGCAAGCGCTTGATGAAGCCGGTGTAAAGCGCGCCGATGCCGTGGCCGTGGTTTCCGGCCCCGGCTCCTTCACCGGCACCCGCATCGGCATTGCGGCGGCCCAGGGGCTCTGCGCCGCCTGGGAGGTTCCCGCCCTGCCGATTTCGACCCTGGCGCTTACCGCCGCTGCCGCTCATCGATCGCAGCCGGCGGATACCTGGCTGGCCGGCATCCCCGCCCGGGCGGATGAGTTGTATTTTGGCTGCTATCGAAGCGCTGGCAAAGGGCTGACGCTTTTTGGCAGGGAACAGGGTGGCAGGCTGGAAGAATTGAGTATCGGCCCGGAATCATCGGCGGCCGGGAAAGATCCGGCGCCTCAGGATTTTGGAAGGGTCATGGCGGCAGGTGACGGCTGGCCCGGAGCAGCCGCTATTGAAGCCCGGTTCAAACTCAGGCTGACGGGGGAGCCCATTGCGGTGACGGTGGAAGCAATCGATTTGGCACGGCTTGCCCGAACGGCCCGGCAGCGCGGCGAATTCGTCAATGCGGACTTGCTGCGGCCCAATTACGTGACCGGGACGCCACAATACCGGGAACAGGCCCCCAGTGGCTGAACCGGGTTTCCCGCAGATTGTTGTCCTAGCCCTGATTCAGGGCCTGACGGAATTCCTGCCGGTTTCGTCTTCGGGCCACTTGCTGCTGCCATCGCTGTGGCTCGGCTGGCCCGACCAGGGCCTTGCTTTTGATGTGGCCTTCCACAGTGGCAGCCTGCTTGCGGTGATCGGCTACTTTCGCCGTGACCTGTGGCGCATGATGCTGAATGGACTGCGTTTCGGCCCGCAACACGCCGAGGGTCGCCTGCTCTGGTTGTTGCTGCTCGCCACGGCGCCCGTCGGGCTTGCGGGGCTGCTGCTGCGCGATACGGTGGAAGCCCATGCACGCACGGTCAGTGTCATCGCCTGTGCGTCCATCGGCTTTGGCCTGTTGCTTTCCGCCGCTGATCTTGCCGGCCGCCGGGACCGGGGCATGGACGAAATCGGCTGGAAAACCGCCCTGCTCATAGGTCTGGCCCAGTGTCTTGCGCTCATTCCCGGCGCCTCGCGCTCCGGCGTAACCATGACCGCCGCGCTGCTGTGCCGGCTCGACCGCGAATCCGCGGCGCGCTTTTCCTTTCTGCTGGCGGTGCCGGTAATGCTGGCCAGCGGCTCCCTGGAAGCGCTGGATCTCGTCTTGCGGCCGCCTCCCAACCGGCAGTTGTTATCGCTGGCTTTGGGCACGGCGCTCGCGGCGCTGGTAGCCTGGCTCAGCATCGACTGGTTCCTGCGCTGGATAGCAAGGGTGAGTTTCCAGCCCTTCGTAATCTATCGAATAGCCCTTGGCCTCGCCATGCTGCTGTTCCTGGGTTGAAGATCGCGTACCATGGTGGATCGGTGTGACTCAAGACCCCACCTGCCCCCTCAACCACTCCCTCACCCTCCCGCCGGGGGCGGTGCCGGTCAATTCGGTGGCCAGGTCGGAGGCGGCCAGCAGCGCGCCGGTGTCGATGCCGGTTTCCATGCCCATTTGCCGCAACATCACCACCACGTCCTCGGTGGCCACATTGCCGCTGGCGCCGGGAGCGAACGGGCAGCCGCCGAGGCCGCCGATGGAACTGTCGAACCAGCGCACTCCGGCATCGAGCGCGGCATAGACATTGGCCAGGGCCATGGCCCTCGTGTCGTGGAAATGGCAGCCGAGCACGCCAGGGCCGTGTTCCCTGGCCAGGGCGCCAAGCAAGGCGCTGACCTGGGCCGGGTCCGCCGCGCCGATGGTGTCCGCGAGGACCAGACGATGGATTCCCGCATCGACGAAGCGGGCGGCGATCTTGTGGACGACGGCAGGGTCCACGGCGCCTTCGAAAGGGCAGCGAAAACTCACTGCCACAATGACAATCACCTCAATCCCGTCTGCCCTGGCAAGGTCGATGATCTGGCAGGCCGCAAGTTCGGCATCGGCCATGCCCATGCGGGCATTGCGCCGGGCCATGGTCTCGCTTGCGTAGACCACCATGGTGACCGATTCGGCGCCGGCTTCCCGGGCGAGTTCATAGCCCCTGGTATTGGGAATGAGAAAGCTGTAACTGGCCCGGCCATTGCGTTCCGTCTGCTCCAGGGAGTGCAGCAGCACATCGGTTTCGGCCATTGCCGGCACGGCTTTCGGCGAGACGAAGCTGCCGGCCTCGATGCGGGAAAGCCCCGCGGCTTCCAGCGCCCGGATCAGTTGCAGGCGTCCGGAAACCGGCAGAATGCGGTTCTGGCTTTGCAGCCCGTCCCGGGGGCCGACTTCGTTGATCGTGACCTGGTCGGGCATCAGCCGATCACTCCCGCTTCGCGCAGCCGCGCGGTTTCCCTGGCGTCAAGGGCAAGGCAGTCGCGCAGCACTTCATCGGTATGTTGCCCGAGGTGCGGCGCGGCGCTGTAATCCGCCGTGGCCGTGCGCGACAACTTGATCGGATTGCCCGGGCCCCGGGTGGCTCCGCCATCGGGATGGCGCAGTTCCACCACCATGTCCCGCCGCAGCACCTGCGGGTCGGCAAGCGCCTGCTCGAAATTGTTGACCGGGGCGCAGGGAATGCGTTTTTCCTCCAGGCGCTTGAGCCAGTTGGCGCAGGTATCCCCCGCAAGCGCTTCATTGACCCGGCGGTTGATGTACTCCCGGTCGCGCCAGCGTCCCGGCTGGGTGTCGTATTCGGGTTTGTCGAGGTCGGGGCAGTCGAGCACCTGTTTCAGGTTTTGCCAGAAGTTGTCGGTGATGACGGCGATGACGATGAAACCGTCGGCGCAGCCGAAAGTGTCGTATGGCACGTGGACAAAATGGGAATTGCCGATGGGGTGGGGATTTTCCCCGGAGAGGAAGTACATCGTCGCCATGTAGTTGAGCATGGAGATCTGGCAATCGAGCATGGAAATGTCGACTTCCTGCCCGCGCCCGCTACGTTCGCGTTCCTGTAATGCCGCGAGCACGCCCATCACTCCGAACATGCCGCCGCCGAGGTCGCCGATGGGAATGCCGGCGCGCACGGGATGCTCCCGGTCGGGACCTGTTATCGACATGCCGCCGCCGGTGGCCTGTGCCACCTGATCGAAGGCGGGCCGCCCGCTGCCGGGGCCGCTGGCGCCGAAGCCGGTTACCGTGCAGGCGATGATGCGCGGATTGACCCTGGCGAGGCTGGGGTAATCGATGCCGAGCCTTTCCGGCACACCGGCGCCGAAATTGCTGATGACCACGTCGGAGACCGCCACGAGCCGGTGGAACAGCGCGAGGCCATCGGTATGCTTCAGGTCGATGGCGACGCTTTTCTTGTTGCGGTTGAGCGTGATGAAATAGGCGCCCATGCCTTCGAGGGAATAACGTGGGTCATTGGCGAGGAGCTTGCGCGTGCCTTCGCCGGCAATGGGTTCGACCTTGATGGTTTCGGCGCCGAGGTCGGCAAGAATCATGCTCGCATAGGGTCCGGCCAGCATGTGGGTGAGATCGAGTATGCGAATTCCTTCGAGCGCGCCCGGCATGCTATTCAACTCCAGAAATTTTCATTATGGCGCTCCAAGCTTCATGTCATTCTGCGCGAAGCGAAGCGCAGTCGCAGAATCTCTTGCAGTGGCCACGCGATGAGATCCCGGATGACCAATGTGGGCGCGCCCATTGCCATAATGGGAATTGCTGAACAACAGTCCGGCAGATTGCCTTGCAAGAGTGTAATTGTAATAATGTTATACCTTTAGGGCAAATGTTCGATTTGGTGAGGAAAAACGGGGCTTGGGATATGGAACGGACCGACCGCACGGCGAAAGAGCTGTATCTCGAAATCAAGGCGAATCCGCGCCCGCGATTCGGTTTTGGCGACAAGGCGATCCTGGTCAACGTGGACCTGCAAAAGGTGTACACCCGCCCCGACCTGTTCGTCACAGCCTATGAAACCGACCCGAAACAGAAGGAATACGTCAACCGCCTCAGCGCCGGATTCCGCCGTGCGGGCTGGCCGGTGGCGTGGACCTATGTGGCCTATATGGAGTCCGGCGAGGACTGTGGCATCTGGGGAACCCGCGGCGATACCCCGGACTCCCTGCAGAACATCAAGCACGGTTCGGAGCGCGCCGAATTCGACGACCGGCTCGAAATCGACCGGGAGCGCGATGTGATCTATTGCAAGAAAATGCCCTCGGCGTTTTTCGAGACCCAGTTGCAGTCGCTTTGCGTCTGGCACCGGGTGGACACCGTGGTGCTCACCGGCGGCTCGACTTCCGGCTGCATCCGCGCCAGCGCCGTGGAGTCCCTGTCCCGGGGTTATCGCACCGTCGTTCCCGAGGAATGTGTCGCCGACAAGCACGAAAGCGTGCACTATGCCAATCTGATGGACCTCGCCATCAAGTACGCCGACGTGATTCCCGTGGCCGAGGTCTTCGCCTGGCTCGATGCGCTGCCGGCCAAAGACTGAGCGAGGCCACGCCAAAGCCATGCAGCCCGACCTCAAACTCTACGACTACTGGCCGTATCGCGACCGGCCCCGGATCGTCTGGCCCGGCGGCGCGAGAATCGCATGCTGGGTGGCGCCGAATATCGACTTCTACGAACTCGACCCGCCCGCCAATCCTTATCGCAAACCCTGGCCGCGCCCATATCCCGATGTCAGCGGCTATTCGGTCCGCGACTACGGCAACCGGGTGGGACACGAGCGGCAAATGCGCCTGCTCGACCGTTTTGGCATTCGCGGTTCGGTCTCGCTGTCGGCGGCGCTGTGCGAGCATCATCCCGAAATCATCGCGGCCTGCGCCGAGCGCGACTGGGAGTTCTTCAGCCATGGCATCTACAACACCCGCTACACCTATGGCCTTTCCGAGGAGCAGGAGCGGGCGATGATCCTCGATGCCATGGACAGCATCGAAAAGCATACCGGAAGGCGCCCGGCGGGCTATCTGGCGCCGGCGCTGTCCCATTCCGAACACACCATGGACCTGTTCGCCGAAGCCGGCGGCGTCTACACCTGCGACTTGTTCCACGACGACCAGCCGACCCCGGTGCGGGTGCGCGGCGGCCAGCGCTTCATCTCGATTCCGTATTCGCTGGAGATGAACGACACTATCGCCTATGTGGTCAACCGCGTTGAACCCCGGCGCTATGGCGGCATGCTGCGGGACAATTTCGACCGCCTCTACGCCGAGGGTGAAACCAGCGGCACGGTCATGTGCATTCCCACCCACAACTACCAGGTGAGTTGCCCCCATCGCCTCGCCGCACTCGAGCAGGCGCTTGCATACATCACCGGGCATGACGGGGTCTGGGTCGCCACCGGGCGGGAAATCGCCGAGTACTTTCTCGCCAATTACTACGATTGCGCGGTCGCAGACATTCTCCGCAAGCAGGAGGCCGCCGGTGTCAACGCCGCCTGATCCGGCTTGTCTGCGCTACCGCCATCGCCGCCATGGCATGGACCATCAACGCTATGAATGGTCGCAATTGCACGAACGCGAGCTGGTGGAATGGCCCGGCGGCGCGCGGGTCGCTTTCTGGGTCAATGTCTGTGTGCAGTTCTTCCCCCTGAACCCGCGCGGCATTCCCTTCGCCGTGCCCGGCGGCATGAGCATGCCCTATCCCGACCTGCGCCATTTCAGCCTGCGCGATTATGGCAACCGGGTGGGGATCTTCCGCATGCTCGACACCCTTGACCGCTGGCGGATCAAGCCGACTTTCGCCGTCAATGGCGCCATGGTCGAGCGGGCGCCGTATCTGCTTTCCGTCCTGCGCGAGCGCGGCGACGAGATCGTCGCCCATGGCTGGGACATGGACAGCCCGCACCATGGCGGCCTCACCCCCATGGAAGAAACCGACCTGATCCGGCGCAGCATCGACAGCCTTGAGGAGGCCACCGGGCGCCCGGTGCGGGGCTGGCTCGGCCCGGCGCGCAGCGAAAGCCCCTTGACGCCGGATTTGCTGAAAGAGCAGGGGATCGTCTGGTTCGCCGACTGGGTCAATGATGAGATGCCCTACCGCTTCCATACCCGGGCGGGGGACTTATGGGCAATGCCCCTTCCCAATGAAATCGAGGACCGCTTCATCCTCATGCAGAACCTGCATTCGGAGGACTCCTGGGTGGAGCAGGTCTGCGACGCCTGCGATTTTCTGCTCAGGGAGGCGGCGGAATCCGGCGGTCGCATGCTTTCCCTGAATCTGCATCCCTGGGTGCTGGGCCAACCCCACCGCATCGCCCGGCTGGAACGGGCGCTGGACTACGTCACTTCACAATCCGGCGTCTGGCCGACCACCCCGGAAGAGATTCTGCGGCATCCATCATTCCGCGCGTAGCCCTCCCCTCCCCTGTCATTCCGTGCGGAGCCTTCCCTTTCCCTGTCATTCTGCGCGGAGCGAAGCGTAGTCGCAGAATCTCATGCCGTGCCCGTCCAACAAGATTCTGCGACTACGCGCAGAATGACGAGGCGGAAGCAACGCGCGGAATGACGGAATGGGGCTACGCGCAGCACTCAAACAAACTTGGTCGCGCCAAGGAAGGCTACCGTGGCGATGCCGACCCAGTACACATAGGCCAGCCGTTTGCCGAAGCGGAGCGACTTCTCCAGGGTGCTTTCCGCCTCGGGGTCGGGGCCGGCGGCGAGCACCCGGAACAGTCTGGTCCATTCGCGCATGATGTAGCGCAGTTGCAGGCCGATGATCAGCATCAGGCCATAGATCAGCACTTTCCAGGCAAACCATTTCTGCCCCGTGCCGGCCTCGAAGGGGCCATGGCCGAGCAGGGACGACAGCGCGGTGATCAGCAGGGTGGGAATGACCACATAGCGGATGCGCTCGTCCCAGATCGTCAGGCGGATGCCCCGGTCGGTTTCGCGATGGAGGAAGGCCGCCCAGCACAGCGCCAGCCAGCCGGCGAACAGGGCCCACATCAGCCACAGCCAGGCGCCGCCCAGGGGTTGCACGCCCCAGATATTGCCCATATGCAGGCCCAGCGGCAGCAGCATGATGATGCCGGTGCGGGCGAGAATATCGATCCGGTAAGCGGTTTCCATGTGCCGCCGCCGTTCTTCCATGGACAGGCGGCGATTGATGACATGGGTGGAAGTCTGGAACACCCCCCATTCGCCTCCCAGCCAGTAGACCATCGCCAGAATATGCAGCCAGCGCAGCACCGCAAGCTCGGTAATCATTGCAATTTCCCCCTGTTCAGGTCGCGGCGCCAGTCGCCGGCGCCGATGTCGCCTCCGCCCCGGGCTGCTTCACCTGGGTAAGCGCCGCCAGGGCGACCACGATCAGCGCGGCGAAAATCAGGAACGGCAGCTCATAGCTGCCCGTGGCGTCATAAATCACTCCCGTGAGCCAGATGCCGAGGCCGCCCCCGCTGGCGTCGAGCACGGTGATCGTGCCGAGGATCTTGCCGGCGTCGCGAATGCCGAAAATGTTCATCACGGTGAGTTGGATCATGGTGTAGACCCCGCCCCAGCCCAGGCCGAAGGCGGTCACCGCGACCCAGATCAGCGCCACTTCCATGCGGATCAGAATCAGCGACCCGAGCAGCATTACCAGGATGTTTCCGTAGAACACCTTGCGCTTGTCGAGGTAATCCGCCGCGAGGCCGAACACGAACTTGCCGATCAGGGCGCAGAAAAAGAACAGGCTGATGGCGTTGGTCGCCACCTGGGCGTTGAAGTCGGTGTCGGTCATGTAAACGAAAATGTGCGCCTGGGTGCCGAGCACGGTATAGAAAGTCGCCATGGCGATGATCGCCAGCGCCCAGAACGAGCGGCTGCGCAAGGCGTCGGCATAGGCCACGCCGGCGCCGGGGTCGATTGCCGCCCGCCGCGCATCCGTCGCGCCCGCCTGATCCGGCAGGGCATCGCCGTGGTCGGGCCTGTCCTTGACCAGCAGCCAGGTCAGCACCAGCATCACCGCGGGAAACAGGCTGCCCCACAGGAATGCGCTGCGCCAGCCCAGGGTTTCGATCATCGCGGTGCCGTACTGGGGGAACAGGATGCCACCCAGGCTCGTCCCCATCAGGGCGATGCCGATGGCGGTGCCGCGAAAGCGCCCGAACCACTTGGAAACCAGAATCACCGCAGCGTTGAGTCCGCAGACCACCAGCACCAGGGCGAACAGGGCATGCACCAGATACAGCTCGGTGAGGCTATCCATCCGGCTGTAGGCGATATTGCCCAGAATCAGCAGTCCCCAGCCCACCAGCATGCAGACCCGCACGCCGAAGCGGTCGATCAGGATACCGGTCGCCGGCGCCACCAGCCCCGCCAGCAGCAGGGTGATCATGTCGCGAAAGGTGATCTCTCCCAGGGACCAGCCGAACTCGTTCATGAACTCGACATTGAAGACCGACAGCCCGGAAATGGTCTGCCCGTTGCTCACCATCAGCGCGATACAGGTGAAAACCGCGATCAACCAAGGGTAGTATCCGCTGGCGCGCAGACTGTTCATGGAGATTTTCCCGGCAACGACAAGTTAGACCTAATGTAATATCATTATGCATAAGTTGCAAACGCCTGTGCGGGTTCAGCATACATGATTCCTGGAACCCGAATCTGCCAAACCCGACTCCGTCATGCAGCGCCGCCAGCCACCCATCGGCATCCAGAGCTTCCGCACCCTCCGGGAGGACAGTTGCTGTCACGTCGACAAGACGCCGAAAGCGATAATGAAAAACTCCACGGATGGAGTTTTTCAGAGAATACCTAGGAGCCTGCGCCGTAGGAATTCACGGCTGCAAATGCGCTCTCATCCACGCCCCCGGCCGCTCGATTTCGTTGCATATCCACCAATATTCGCCTCAATCGATCAGCCAGGGGCGCGGCGATAGCGAATTTTCGCTTTCGCGAATTCCTACGGCGCAGGCTCCTGGGCCGCGCCATGAGCCAAATCCGCGCCCGTGGCCATGCTGACCGATACCGCGGCCGGGGCGAGCCGGCCCCCAACCGCGCTTGCAATCACTGGCGCGTTGGTGGGATATTTGACTTGGGCCGAACGCCGCCGGAAATCCCCGCCCGGATGCCGGCGCCGGGGCAAACGCAAATGGCGGAGTCAACATGACGCATCCCACGTTCGACAGCTTGCACGCCACTCTCGAAGACCTCCGCCGCCGCCGCAGCACCTTTTTTGCATTGCGCCAACTCAGCCTGTTTTGCGCCGTCAGCGCCCTGCTGATATTCAGCTTTACCCTGTTGTTCAGCGAGTTGCAGCCAGCGCCCCTGGCGAGCCTGGCAATGCTCGCGGCGCTGCTGGGAACCATCGGCGCACTGGGCTGGCGGCTGTTCGGCGTGCTGCGCCGCCGCCATGCGACCCACCAGTGTCTGGCGCATTATGTGGAAGACCATATCCCCGATCTGGAACAGCGCCTGTTGACTTCCCTGGAATTCAGCGAGGATGAACTGCGTTTTGGCCGCCGGGGCGTGTCCCGGCAGTTCATTGCCCGCCTGTGGCAGGACGCCGAGCGGCAAATGCTGCGCCAGCAGCGGGAAATGGAATCGATTACCCCGGTGGGTCGCTCCTGGCTCGGTTTCGGGCTGTCGGCGGGCGCCGTGCTCGCGGTCTCGGTGGTCCTGCTGACATCGGGAACCCTCAGGGATTCCTTCAGTCGCCTGCTTTGGCCGTTCGAAGCCGCTGAAATCGTGATGCAGGGCGAGCCGCCGCCGGTGATCGAGATTCTCATCGAACCGGGCGATATGGAATTGCAGCGCGGCGACGGCCTTACCGTTGCGGCCCGGGTCAGCGGCGCCGCCCCGGAGGCTGTGACCCTGCGCCTGCAGGACGACAACGTCAACTGGCGCGATGTGGCCATGAGGCGGGACGGCGGCGGCAGCGACGGCGCCGCGTTCAGTTACTACATCCCGAGCCTGATGGAAGACACCACCTATTATGTGACATTCGATCAGGGCGATACCCAAAACTCCCGCCAGTACCGCATCAGCGTATTTGACCTGCCCCGGGTGGAACAAATCGATGTGGCCTTCGATTATCCCGAATACACCGGTATGGAAGACCTGCTCGAAGAAGACGGCGGCGACCTGATCGCCCCGGTGGGCAGCGCGGTGGAAATCACCGTGGGCTTCAACAAGGCCGTGGCCGAGGCCCGGCTCGAATTCGACCCCGCCGCGGAAGGCGCCGACATGCCCGACCTGCCGCTCAACATCGACGGCAATACCGGCGCCGCCTCCTTCACGCTCAGCCAGGACGGCGTGTACCGGGTGCGGGCGGTGGATCATTCCGGCCTTGCCAGCAGCGATCCGCTCGACTACTACATCAGGGCCATCGTGGACCAACCTCCGGAGCTCGCCCTGCGCCGCCCGGGCAGGGATCAGGATGTCATGCCCCTGGAGGAAGTCATCCTTGAAGTAGACGCCAGCGACGACTACGGCCTGACCCGTTTCAATCTCCATTACAGTGTGGTGGGGCAGGACGAGGCGGAGGTGGACTTCCTCCCCGAAGAGCAAGTGCGCAGCGTATCCGGCGAGCAGTTGATCTATCTCGAGGACCTGGCCGTGGAGCCCGGCGATTTCGTCAGCTACTATCTCACCCTCGCGGACAATAACGGCCTCGACGGTCCCAGCGAGGTGATTTCCGATATCTACTTTCTCCAGGTCATTCCCACCGACCAGGAATTCCGCCGCAACCAGGGCGGCGGCGGAGGTGGCGGCGGTCAGGGCGGAGACAGCAGCGCCCTGGTCAATATCCAGAAAGACATCATCGCGGCAACCTGGAAGCTCAAGAACCGCGAGTCCCGGGCGGCGCCCGAAGAGTTCGCCGCCGACGCCGAAATCATCGCCGAATCCCAGCTCGAAGCCACCCGCCAGGCGCGCATGTCGATTGACCGGCTGTCGGAAAGGCTCAATTTTTCCGACGACTCCTACGACCAGGCGGTGGAAAACCTCGCCCTGGCCATAGATCAGATGAATCTCGCGGCGGCGGAGCTGGACCTGCTCCAGGTCACCAGCGCCCTGCAACCGGAACAGGCTGCGCTGCAATACATCCTCAAGGCCGAAGCCAATATCAACCGCACCGAAATCAGCATGCGGCAGGGAGGCGGCGGTGGCGGCGCAGCAGCCCGGCAGGAACGCGAAGACCTGCGCGAACTGTTCGAAATGGAGCTTGGCCAGTTGGAAAACCGCTATGAAAATCCCAACAGCCGGGGCCAGAGCGCCCGGCAGCAGGAAGAAGCCAACCAGCTTGAGGAACTCGCCCGGCGCCAGGAGGGCCTGACCCGGGCCCAGCGCAATCTCGCCCGTCGCGCGGAACAATTGACCGAAGAGCAAAAGCGCAGGGAACTCGAAAGGCTGATGCGCCAGCAGGAGCAACTGAGCCAGGAAGTCCAGCAACTCGCCCGGCAGATGTCCCGGGGCCAGCAAAGCGCCAGCGCCTCCCGGGGCCAGAGTTCCCAGGGCGAAAGCGGCGGCGCCCGGCAGACCGAGGCGCTGCGGCAGGCGGCCCGGCAGATGCGGGACGCAGCCGCGGCGGAATCGCCCTCCATCGCCGCCGCCAGAAGCCAGAAGGCTTTGGAAAACCTGCGCCGCCAGCAGCGGCAGCTCGGCGAGCAGGCGGATCGTTCGGTGAATCAACTGGCGCGCAATCTCGGTCAGCGCGGCCAGCAATTGCTTGAGCAACAGCGCGAGCTGCGGGAAGCCATGGAAGAGGCCAGCCGGGAAATGGGTCTCGGCCAGACCCGGCAATCGGTGCGCAATGACGCTGATCTCGACGAGCTGATCGAGGTCCAGCAGCGCCGGCAACAGGAAATCGAGGAAATCGAGGACATGCTGCGGGCGGTCATCGCCCGGGGCGGCAACGAGGATCAGCGGCTGCTTTCCCAGGCCCAGCAGGCGACCCGGGAGTTGCGCCCCATCCAGGAAGAAATGCAGACCAGCAACCGCATCCTGCGCAATGGCATGGTCAATCTCGCCGCGGATATCGAGCAGACCGTGGAAGACCAGATCGAGGACCTGGCCCAAAGCCTCGCGGCGCTCGACCCGGCCCAGGCTTCAGGCAACCCCCTGCAGCAGGCGGCGGCGGACGCCCGGCAGTTGCGCGAGCGGTTGCAGGAACTCGAAAGCCAGGTTCAGGCGCTCAATGAAAACGGCAACCGGCCCGGCCCCGGCATGCCCGGCGTGGGTGAATTGCGCGAGCAGTTGCGGCAATCCCGCCAGCTCGCCCGGCAAATCAGCCAGCAGATGCGGCAGCAGGCCCAGCAAGGCGCTGGCGGGCAGGCCCGGGGCGGCAACCGGAACGGCGATTTGCGCCAGTCCGGCACCGACCGCCATGGCCCCGGCGGCGAAATCCGCACCGATGGCGGCAATCTGCCCTGGGGCGATGCGCGTTCGGTGACCCGGCAAATCACCCGCCAGGACATCGAGGACTTTCTCAACCAGCCCGAGTTGTTCCGCGCCCTGCTCGAGCCGGTCATCGAACTCGAAGGCGCCCTGCGCGCCCAGGCCGAACTCGAGGAAATCAACAACCGCCTGTACGCCACCATCGAGGAGGACATCCCCGACGAATACCGCGGCCTGGTACAGGAGTACTACCGCGTGCTGTCGGAACAGCAGGGTTCGGGCGATTCGGCGCGCTGAGCATGCAAGTCACCCAGCCCACGCTGCTGTCCGCGCTGCAACAAGGCAATCTGAGCTTTGCCCATGGCGTCAGCCCGTGGCTGTTCGGGCTCATTTCCCTGCTCGTTGTCGCCGCGGTCTGGCTGAGCTACTACCGCACCACGCGGCCGCTGTCGCCGGTCTGGAAAGCCTGGTTCATCGGGCTGCGCTCCCTGGCGCTGGTCCTGATCCTGTTCTGCCTGCTGCGGCCGGTGGTGAACACGCGCCAGGTCTCGCCCCAGGATACCTATCTCGCCGTGCTGCTCGACAATTCCCAAAGCATGACCATCGCCGACATGGACGGTCGCAGCCGGGCAGCGGCTGCGGCGGACGCCTTTCTCGCCGGCCCGGTGATGGATGAACTCGCCGAATCCTTCCAGCTTCGCAGCTTCGCCTTCGACCAGACCATCCGCCGGGTCGCGCCGGGCGAAAGCGACGGCGCGCTCGGCGAATCCGGCGCCGGTTCCGCCATCGGCCAGGCCCTGGAAGCCGTGGCCGGTCAGCTTGACGGGCTTCCCCTCGGCGGCGTGGTGCTCGTCAGCGATGGCGCCGACAACAGCAATAGCGACCCGATCATCGCCGCCCGGCAATTCGGCAACCGCCGGATTCCCGTTTTCACCGTGGGCGTGGGTCAGGAAGACATTCCACTCGATATCGGCATTGTGGACGTCAGCGCCGCCCGCACCGTGCTCGAAGGTTCGGTCTTCACCGTGACCGCGGCCCTGCGCCACCAGGGATTCGCCGGCCAGGAAGTGGAACTCGCGGTGTTCGACGGCGACGCCGCGGTAAGCAGCGAGGTGGTCAGCCTCGGCGCCGCGGGCGTATCCCGGCGCTTCAGTCTTGAGGTCACCCCGGAACGCGCCGAGCGCATCGTTTACGAATTGCGGGTGGGCGTTCAGCCCGGCGAGATCATCACCCGCAACAACAGCTACCGCTTTCTGGTGGACAATACCGACAAACCGCCCCTGGACATCCTCTATCTCGAAGGTCATCCGCGCAACGAATACAAGTTCATCCGCCGGGCGGTGGAGGATGACGAATCCCTGCGGCTGGCGACCTATCTGCAAACCGGCCCCGGCAAGTTCTATCGCCAGGGCATCGAATCGCCCACCGAGCTTGCCGAAGGCTTTCCCGGCAGCCGGGAGACGCTGTACGAATACGAGGCGATCATCCTCGGCGATATCGAAAAGGAGTTCTTCAACGACGACCAGTTGCGGATGATCGAGGGCTTTGTCGCCGAGCGTGGCGGCGGCCTGCTCAAAAGCGGCATGGTGGATGAGGCATTCATCGGCACTCCGCTGGTGGACATACTGCCGGTGACCCTGGTGGAGGAGAATTTCCTGCCCAATCCCCTGCGCGGCGGCATACGTCGGGGCGACCACCCCAGCGGCGAACTGTTCGTTCCGCGCCTGACCCGCAACGGCGAGTTTTCACCGCTGCTCCGGCTCGCCGGGGAAGACGCCGAAAACCGATTCGCCTGGTCGCAATTGCCACAGTTGCAGGGAGTGTACGTCACCGGCCGCATCAAGCCCGGGGCCGAAGTGCTGCTGGAACATCCGGCGCTGCAATACCGGAACCAGGCCCTGCCGGTGATCGTTACCCAGCGCTATGGCAGCGGTCGGGTCCTGTCGCTCACCACCGCGAGCACCTGGCGCTGGCAGATGATGATGGACTCGGAAGATACCTCACACGAAACCCTGTGGCGGCAGATGCTGCGCTGGCTCGCGGTTTCGGCGCCGGACCGGGTGACCCTGGAGTTCGACCGCGAGTTCTACAATATCGGCGACGAGGTGCAGGTCACCGCCCGGGTGCTCGACGAACAGTACGAGCCCGACAATGACGCCAGCCTGTGGATCCAGACCACCAACCCGCTGGACGAAATCACCGACACCCCCATGGAATGGAATATCGAGGAAGACGGCATTTACCGCTCTTCCTTCATTGCCGACCAGGAAGGGGTTTTCGACCTGCTCGTGGACGTGACCAGCGCTGTCGGCGAGGAAGGCGCCGAAAAGCAGGCCGCCATCGTGGTGACGCCTTCCCTGCGCGAATTCAACAATGCCGGCATGGACCGGGGACTCCTTGGCCGCATGGCGGAGGCCGCCGGCGGCGGCTATTTCGATCTCGACGAGGTGGGCGGACTGCCCGAAGCCATCGAATTCACCCCCAACGCCTATTCCCGGGAAACGCAGATCGACCTGTGGGACGAACCCTGGCTACTCGCCCTGCTCGTGGGCCTGCTATGCATCGACTGGATGACGCGCCGGCTGCGGGGCTTGTCATGAACCGGCTGCCAACGCTCCTGCTACTGCTGGTTTTCGCGACTTCCGCGGCCCGGGCGCAACTTCCGATGGAAGTCGACTATTTCCTCGAAGCGCCGGATTCCGCCAAGTACGCGGTGATTATCGTCGGCCCCTCGGTGGGCGCCGACAGTATCTCCCAATTCCGGCAATGGGCCTATTCGCTCCACGACATCCTCATCCGGGACTACGGTTATTCCACCGATTCCATCACCCTGCTCCACGACCTGGACGCGGCCGGTCCCAATGCCGGCAACCGGCTCGACGGAACCAGCGACCGGGCCGGCATAGCCGCGGCATTCAGCGAATTGCGCGATCAGGTGGGCGACGGCGACCAGCTTACCGTCTATCTCATCGGTCACGGCTCCGGCGAGGGCGGGGAAGCCAAGTTCAATATCATCGGCCCGGACTACACCGGCCCGGAGTTCCGCGAATTGCTGGAACCCTTCGCGCGGCAGGACATGGTCATCGTCAATACCACCAGTGCGAGCTACGGTTTTTCCACCTTTCTTTCGGGAGAGGGCAGGGTGGTGATTTCCGCCACGCGCTCGGCTTCGGAAAAATACGATCCGGTTTTCTCGCGCTACTTCATCGAAGCCCTCGACGGCCGCGCCGGGGACCTGGACAAGAACAACCGGGTGTCCCTGCTGGAAGCCTTCAATTACGCCCGGGCCAATGTCGAGCAATGGTACGCCGACCAGGGCCGGCTCGCCTCGGAACACGCCGGGCTCGACGATAACGGCGACGCCATGTTCAGCCTCGGCCCGGGCCTCGATGACCCGGACGGCCGCCTGGCGGAAATCGCCTATATCGACTCCGCCGCGGCGGAAACCGCCAATCTCGGCGGCGAAGCACTGGCGCTGAAATCCCGCATGCAACAACTGGAACGCTCGGTTTTCATTCTGCGGGGCCGCAAGGCCGAATTCCTCGAACCCGACTACTGGCGCCAGCTCGAGGAATTGCTGGTGGAGCTGGCCCGCGCCACCGCGAGATTCAATAAGCTTGCGCCATGAACCACAAGTCCTCCGCAATGGATATTCTGAACCGCCTGCTGCTCGGCCTGATCCTGCTGCTGCCCGCCGCGGCGATCGCCCAGCCCGAAGACGAGCCGGCGCTTGCCGCGGCCCCTCTGCAGCGCGGCGGGCAATTGCTGCTGTCGGGCGCCTACGCCGCCGCCGCCGAAGTATTCCGGCAGGCTGACGGACTGGATCGCACCGCCGGCGTCATCGGCGCAAGCCGCGCCCTGGCGGGCATGGGCAACTATCAGGAGGCCATGGCGGTCTGCGAGGAACTGATCGGCGGCGACTATGCGGATTACCCCCTGGTCAGTACCCAGTTGGCCGAAGTCAAGCGCATGACCGGTAATTCCGCCGAGGCGATTGCCATTCTCCAGGCGGTGATCGACGGTCTCGGGCTCGAAGGCGCGCCGGTGCGCAGCCTGACGCAGCAGGCATCGCTGCTGCAGTTCACCGGTCGCGGGGAGGAAAGCGATCCCCTGCTTGAGGAAGTCGTGGGCCGTTACAACAACGGCCTGATTTTCAGTTCCGCCGAGGTGACCATGACGGCCCTGGCAAGCTGGCTGCTCGGCCGCTTTCACGACGCCAACAGCCTGTTCCGGGAAGCCACCCGGGCCGACCCGCAAAACCTTGAGGCGCAAACGCTCTGGGGCGACCTGTTCCTGGAAAAATACAATGAAGGCGAAGCGCGAACCTCCTATGAGGACGCGCTGGAAATCAACGATCGCCATGTTCCCGCCCTGGTGGGACTGGCGCGGATCACCGGCGACGAGCGCAGCCTGCAACGAGCCCTGGCGATCAATCCCAACGCGGTGCCGGCCATGGAAGTCTGGGGCCGGCAGTTGCAGCGCAATGAGCGGGTGGAGGAGGCCGCGGGGCATTTTTCCCGGGCGCTCGACCTGAATCCCGAAGCCCTGGGCGTGCTCAGCGCCATGGCGGCCCAGGCGGCCATGGAAGAGCGCATGGCGGACTATGAACTGCACGCCGCCCAGGTGGAGGCTTTCAGCCCCGGCAACCCGGTTTTCCTGGCCGATGTGGCGGATCATTTCGGCCGCAACTACCGCTTCACCGAAGCCGTGGAATATGCCCGCGCCGCCATCGCCGCCGACCCGGAATACTGGCGGGGCTATACCTTGCTCGGCAGCAACCTGATCCGTCTCGGCGAGGAAGCCGAGGGCCGCGCCAATCTCGAAACCGGTTTTGATAACGACCCGTTCAATGTGCTGTCCTCCAATCTGCTCACGGTATTCGACACCCTGGAAGAATACGCCACCCTGGAAAGTGAGCATTTCCTCGTTCACATGTCGCCCCGGGACGCCAAAATCCTCTGGCCGTATCTGGAGCCGCTGCTGGAAGAGGCCTGGGACGAAATGGTGGAAAAATGGCAGTTCGAGCCGGAGTACCCGGTGCTGATCGAGGTTTTCGAGAATACCCAGGATTTCGCCGTGCGTTCCGTGGGCCTGCCCGATATCGGACCGCTGGTGGGCATCTGCTTCGGCAAGGTGATTACCCTCATCTCCCCGGACACCCTCAGCGCCAACTGGCAGGAAATCGTCTGGCACGAATTTTCCCATGTGATTACCCTGCAAATGACCCGCAACCGGATTCCGCGCTGGTTGTCGGAAGGCATTTCGGTATGGGAGGAACAGCAGGGCCGGCCCTACTGGGGCCGCCGCCAGGGCCTGGACCTGGTGCGCGCCGCCGAGCGGGAGCAGTATCTGCCCGTGTCGGAGCTGAACTCGGCCTTCAGCGGCGCCGGCAGCAATGCCGACCTGGGTTTCGCCTACTTCCAGTCCTATCTGGTGGTGGATTACATCGAGCAGACTTTCGGTTTCGAAAAGCTGCGGGAACTGGTCGTGCAGTACGGCCTCATCAAGCGGGACAGCGAGCGCTTCCGGGAAGTTTTCGACCTGTCCCCGAACGAGTTCGACGCGGGCTTTCGCGACTGGATCGCCCGGCGGGTGGCCGAGATCAATGTCCATGTCCACAATGAGGACGTACCGGACGAAGTCGAAGGCCACGGCCACGGCATTCGCGAGAACTCCAGCGCGATCCTGTCGGAACTCTACAACAACGCTTCCCTCAAGCAGTACATGCGCAGCCGGCTTGAGGAGAACCCCCGGGATTTCATGGCGCATCTGCAACTCGGCATTGTGCTGTTCAAGGAGGAGAACTTCGCCGAGGCCAGACAGTCACTACTGGCGGCCCACGAATTGCTGCCGAACTATTCCGGTTATCCGAGCCCGCCCCTGGTGATGTCCCAGATTTACGAAAGCGAGGGCAACCTCGAGGAACAGCGGCGCTGGCTCGAAATCCTGCTGGAAAATCTGCAGCATGACGACCAGTCCGCCCTGATTCTGGCGGAAGCGGCCCTCGATGCCGGCGATGCCGGACGCGCCGACTACTATATCGACCGGGCCCTGCAGGTGGACCCGTATGAAAGCGAAGTTCACGCCCTGCGCGCCAGGCTTGCCGACCTCACCGGCGACTCATCCCTCGCGGTCACCGAGTACGAAATCCTGCTGGAACTGGAAATCTCGGACCCGGTGGAAGCCGGAACCAGCCTGGCCGAAGCCTATCTGCGCGATGGGCGTCCCGCTGCCGCCCGGGAAACCGTGCTGCGGGCGCTGGAGACCGCGCCAGGCTATCTGCGGGCGCAACAGATACTGCTCCAGTCCATTGACGGGAATCCCGCCAGTGAAGCCAATTGAGGATTCCCGCCCGGCATTGTCCCGCCGCCGCCCCGGGCTGCTCGCTGCATGTCTGTGCCTGCTGCTGATTTGCGCCGCAAGCCAGGCCCAGCAACCGCGGTTTGAGGACAACGAGGATCTTGCCATCTACGGCGACGACATCACCGAATTCACCTGGGTGCGGGGGCAATACACCAATCATGGCGGCACCGGCTTTTCCTATCGCCGCCGGGGCGGCTGGTGGGACACCGACTATCCCGATTCCGACGAGAACTTCCTGCGCGGCGTCCAGCGCTACACCAATATCGACACCAATCCCCGCAACCACACCTTCATGCAACTGACCGACCCGCGCATTTTCGAGCATATCTTTCTCTACATGAACTGGAAGCGCGTGCCCATCGGCTCCAGCTACAGCGGCCCGAATTTCAGCGCCGAGGAAATCGAAATCCTGCGGGAATTCATGTTCCGGGGCGGATTCGTCATGGTGGACGATTTCTGGGGCCAGCCCCACCTCGACGACATGTACATGGAAATCGGCAAGATCTTCCCCGACCGGGAAATCGTCAAACTCGACACCAGCCACGAGATTTTCCACATTTTTTTCGATATCGACGAACTGGCCCAGGTGCCCGGACGCATGGTGACCTGGGATTTCGGCGGCTACATGAATCTCGATGACCCGAGCTATCCGCCGGAAGTCTATGCCGTGCTCGACGACGATGGCCGCATCATGATGCTGGCGAACTACAATACCGATCTCGGCGACGGCTGGGAGCACACCTTTTACGCGGAATATCCGACCCGCTACACCAACGAGGCGTACAAGATCGGGATAAACTTCCTGATCTACGCGTTCAGTCACTAGGTCATCAACCTGGAAATTTCCGGATTTCCACAAGCAACGGGAAACAGGGCATGTCAGAAGCACAAGCGACAGCAACGGCGGACGAGGCGGCGGGCATTGGTGAGGCCGTGGTGCGGGACCGGGATGACCTGAGCCTCGTCAGGCGCATGCAGGAAGGCAGGGAGCGGATCGTGGAGGAAATCCGCAAGGTCATCATCGGCCAGCATGAAATCGTCGATGAACTGCTCATCGCGCTGTTCGCCGGCGGGCATTGCCTGGTCACCGGGGTGCCGGGGCTTGCCAAGACCCTGCTGATCAAGACCGTGGCGGATATTCTCCAGGTCAAGTTCAGCCGCATCCAGTTCACGCCGGACCTGATGCCCGCCGACGTGGTGGGCTCGGAAGTGGTGGAGGAAGTCGACGGCCAGCGCAGCCTCAAGTTTGTCGCCGGGCCGATTTTCACCAATATCCTGCTTGCCGACGAAATCAACCGGACCCCGCCCAAAACCCAGTCGGCGTTGCTGGAAGCCATGGAAGAGCGCCAGGTGACCGCCGCGGGAAGAACCCATCCCATGTCGGCGCCGTTTTTCGTGCTGGCGACCCAGAACCCCATCGAGCTCGAAGGCACCTATCCCCTGCCGGAAGCCCAACTCGACCGCTTCATGTTCAAGATTGAACTCGATTACCTGTCGGAATCCGACGAAGTCACCGTGGTGAGCACCACCACCCAGACCTATGACAATCCCCTGTCGCACCCGCTCAGCGGCGAGGATATTCTCGATTTCCAGCGTATCGCCCGGCAGGTGCCCGCGGCGGAAGCCGTGATTCGCTACGCGGTGCGCCTGGTGCATGCCTCCCGGCCCCATTCGCCCACTTCGCCCCAGTTCATCAAGGACTGGATCAGTTGGGGCGCCGGCATCCGCGCTTCCCAGAACCTGATTCTCGCGGGCAAGGTGCGGGCCCTGCTTTCCGGGCGCTTCAATGTTTCCTATGGCGACGTGCGGGCCCTGGCGCCGTCGATCCTGCGGCACCGGATACTGCTTAACTTCCACGCCGAGGCGGAACGGGTCACCACCGACCAGGTCATCACCAGGCTGCTCGAGGCGGTGCCCGCCCCGGCGGCGGAACTCGAGGACTAGCCCGGATGTCGGAATCCCTCAATTTTCTCGATCCCTCGGTACTCGCGGGGCTTTCCAATCTCGAGATGCGCGCCCGGGTGGCGGTGGAGGGATTCCTGTCGGGCCTGCACAAGAGCCCGGAGCGGGGCTTCAGCGTCGAATTCAACGATTACCGCCACTACTATCCCGGCGACGACATGCGCCATGTGGACTGGCGGCTCTACGCCCGCTCGGGCAAGTTCCACGTCAGGCAATACGAAGACGAAACCAATGTGCGCTGTGTCATCCTGCTCGACAGCAGCGCTTCCATGGCCTATGGCGCCGGCGATTTCACCAAGCTGCAATATGGCGTCACCCTGGCTTCGGCGCTGTCCTACTTCATCATGCGCCAGCGCGACGCCGTGGGGCTGATCGTTTTCGATGAAGAGATTCGCGATTACATTCCACCCAAATGCCGGCAAATGCACCTGATGCGGATTCTGCGTTCGCTGGCGAAAGTGGAGCAGGGCGGCGGCACCGATGTGGTCAAGCCGCTCACCGACCTGGCCACTTCGCTCCACAAGAAAAGCTTTGTGGTGCTCATTACCGATATGCTCGACGATGAGGAGCGCGTGATTCGCACCCTGCAGAACCTGCGCGCCATGGGCCACGACGTGATCGCATTCCAGATCATGGACCACGCCGAGCTCGAATTCCCCTTCACCGAGGCCACCGAGTTCATCGACATGGAGAACGACGAGAGTTTCATTACTTCGCCGGCGGCGATCCGCAAGTCCTACCTGCAACACGTCCGGGAATTTCTCGACTATTGCCGCAGGAAATGCCAGGGCAGCGGGGTGGACTATTGCCTGATGGACACTTCCCAGCCCCTTGACCAGGCGCTTTCGGCGTTCATGATGCGGCGGGCGCGGAGCTTCTGATGGTCTTTCTCACGCCGCTGTTCCTGCTGGGCCTGCTTGCCGCGCTGGTTCCGGTGGCGATTCACCTCATCCGCCGGGAAAAGCCGCCCAGGATGAGGTTCGGCACGGTGCGCTTTCTCAAGAAAACCCCGCGCAAGCTGGTGCTGTTCCAGCATTTGCGGCAATTGCTGCTGCTTGCCCTGCGCGCGGGCCTGATCGCCCTGCTGGTATTCGCCTTCGCCCGCCCCCTGATCAACCTTTCGCTGGCGCGGTTGCTCGACGCCGACCCCGAGTCGGCGGTGCTGCTGCTCGATGTGTCCATGAGCATGCGCTACGAGGACGTGTTCGAAACCGCCCGCGGCAAGGCCCTCGATCTGATCGATTCCCTTGACGCCGGCGACGAAGTGGCGCTGATCGCTTTTGACGAAAGCGTCGATCTCGTGCGCGAATTCAATACCGATCTCGACAGCGTCCGGGCGCTGCTGCGGGAGATTGAGCCGGGCCATGGCGCCACCGACTTCATGCCGGCCCTGCGTCTGGCCAATGAATTGCTCGAATCATCCCGCTTTGAAAACCGCGCCCTGTATCTGGTTTCGGACTACCAGCAGGCGGGCATGGACAATGTGGAGGAAGACTGGAAGCTCGCCCCGGGAGTCCGCTTCACCGGAATCGACGCCGGCAGGCCCGAATCGGTGAATCTGGCGCTTACCGACGTGCGCTCGCCGGAGCAATTGCTCGAAGACGAACCGCGGCGGCAGGTGCTTGCCCGGGTCCGCTCCACCGGGACCCTGTTCGCCAGTCGCGCCGATGTCAGCCTGCTGATCAATGACCAGCTCATCGACCGCCAGTCGGTGGCGCTCGATGACCGCTCCGAGCGCGTGGTCAGCTTTGCCGCGAGTTTTCCCCAACAGGGCAGCCATATCGGCCGCATCGAACTGTCCGGCGACAATTTTCCCGCCGACAACGTCTGGTATTTCACCGTGGATGTGCTGCCGGGAATTCGTATTCTGCTGGTCAATGGCGAGGCCTCCGGGCAGTGGTTCGACGACGAAGGACACTGGTTCTCCCTGGCGGTGAGCAGCTCCGGGGAATCGCCCTTTCGCCTGCAGGCGCTGGAGCCTGCGGATTTGAGCCCGGCGGCCCTGGGCCAGAACGACGTGGCGGTGCTGCTCAATGTCGGCGAACTCAGCGTCGGCCAGACGAATGCCCTGGCGGACTACGTGCGCGACGGCGGCGCCCTGCTCATTGCGCCCGGCGATCAGGTGGAGCCGGAGCGCTTCAATGAACAGTTCGCCGAAATCAGCCCGGCGCAACTGGCGAGCCCGGAACTCACCGGCGCCGGCGATTATCTGGTCATCGCCGATTTCGATCGGCGGCATCCGGTGTTCCGCTCGCTGGATACCGACTGGTCGGCGCGTTTCCAGCATCACTGGCGGCTTGCCGCCAATCCGGGCGCGGAGGTGCTGATGCAGTTCGACAACGCCATGCCGGCGCTGGTGGAGCAGGAATTCGGCGAAGGCAGGGTGCTGCTGTTCGCTTCGAGCATGGATCTGGAATGGAACAATCTGCCGCTTCAGGGCCTGTTTCTGCCTTTCATCCATGAAACCCTGCGCCACCTGGTGCAGCCGGAACTGAAACAGCGTTCGTATCAGGTGGGGGATCGGTTTTCCGTGGACATCAATGGCGCCGGACTGGTTGCCGGCGTGCAAGGCCCCGACGGCAATGCAATGACCTTCGCCGGCGAGAACTTTTTGGTGGAAGCGAGCATGCCGGGCATCATCCGCGCCGAGGTGGACGGCGGCAATGAGAATTTCGCCGTGAATGCCGACGCCGCCGAGTCAAACCTGGAAAGAATGGCGGTGGCGACCCTCACCGACGCCATCATCAATCCCGATACCGATGTGGTTCGTTCCCGGGAAGTGCAGATGGCGGAACTCGCGGAGGAACTCGAACGCCCGCAGCGCATCTGGTGGTGGATTCTGCTGTTCGCCATGGTCCTGCTGCTCGTGGAATCCCTGCTTGCCAATCGGACCCATCGTTAGGAGCATAAAGCACCAAAATAGTGCATCAAGAATATGACCTTTATAAAACAGTAACTTGCAATCTTGATTGTCACAAAAATGTCATATATTTGAAAAAACCGGTCGATTTTTCTTGATATTGCCGCGCTGATGCGCGATATTCGAGGCAGTGTTTTTCGCTTCGGGGTTTCGCATCATGCCGGTTTTTCTCGGCAGCATCAGGATATCCATCTTTTCCGGGGCCGGTTTGTGGAGCTGGGTCGCGGTCACTGTGCTGGTATTGCATTCGCCTGCCAGCGGGCAGTCAGGGGATTCATTCCCGGCGGATTCCCCGCTTGCGGATTCACTGTTGCGCCGGGCCCAGTCTCTCCAGGAACAGAACGAACACGCGGCGGCACTGCCCATTCTGCGCCGGGCACTCGAGCTGGCCCGCATGTCCGGGGGCCTGTATCACGAAGGTCAGCTTGATATTCTCCACAGCCTGATCGAAAGCGAGTCGGTGCAGGCCAACTGGGAGAAGGTGGACGATTACTTCACCCTGTTGCAAAGCCTGTACCTGCGACTGTACGCCGATGACCCGGCCCGCCTGGAGAGTGGGCTTGCCAGAATCAGCGACTGGCATGCCGATGCCCTGCGCCATGGCCTCGACGGTCGCACGGTGCCACATCTGCGGCAGGCCCGCAGACTGTTCAAGCTGAGGCTGGAGATTGCCGAGACCGCCCCGGGCCTGAATCCGGGCAAGATCGAAAGCCTGCGGAGCAATATCCGCATCGCCGAATCCCATCTGGGCCTGTATTCCCTGGGCGACAGCGGAATCCTGCACGAACAGCAGGCGCGGCAACGGGAGTTGCTGCTGTCAAGTCTGCGCTAGGAGCCTGCGCCCCCGGCCGCTCGATTTCGTTGCATATCCAACAATATTCGCCTCAATCGACCGGCCAGGGGCGCGACGATAGCGAATTTTCGCTTTCGCGAATTCCTGTGGCGCAGGCTCCTGGCCCCCGTCATTCCGCGCGAAGTCGCGGAATCTCACCGGGAGGTCTCCGTCTGAGACTCTGCCACTGGGCACAAGGAAATCGGGGAGAGAGTTAAAAGGCGCTGAAGGGAAGCATCGCCAGCAATTCCATTCGTTTAGGGGGAACGATAAAGAAAGTAAACTCACGAGCCCCGCCTTCAGCTATTCAATCACTGCTTACGGGGGGGCGCACAGCGAATGAATTGCCAAGTATCCTAACGCCGACTCGGGACCATTTGCGGTTTTGTAACAACTTATCACAATATAGGCTGGATTTTCTGTCTCAGGTTGTCATAACCAGCCGATTTTGCCCGGATTTCACTGCTTCAGCGGGATAATGCCCAGCTTCTGGGCCCGGCGTTTCCAGTTTCTGCGCGCCAGGGCCTGCATGTCCTCGGTATCGTCGGATTCGTCGACGATCTCGAGCCCGAGCAATGTCTCGATGATGTCCTCCATGGTCAGTATGCCCTCCATGGCGCCAAACTCATCCACCACCACCGCCAGATGTTCCTTCTTGGCAATGAACATGTCGAGCAGATCGGGCACCGTGGCGGTCTTGTGGACCGCGATGATGTCCCGGCACAGGTCCTTGAGCCTAACCTCATCGTGTTCATCCACGAGCTTGAGCAGAACTTCGTCCTTGAGCACATAGCCGGTGACGTTGTCGTTCTTGCCCTGGTACACGGGTATGCGGGAGAAAGGCAGTTCATCGTGGCTGTCGTGAAACTCCCGCAGCCGGGTGTCCTCGCTTGCCGCCACCACGACAATGCGCGGCGTCATCACATCGGCGGCCTGAATGCCGCGGAAGGCGAGCAGGTTGTGGATGATCTTGCGCTCGCTCTCGGCAAGCACGCCGGTTTCGGTGCCGATATCGGTCATCACCGCAAGGTCGGTGCGGCTGAGTACGGGCCGGTCCTTGTCCTTCTTCAGTTTGCCGGTGATGAACTGGCTCAGCCATACCAGCGGCCAGAGCACGATGAGCATGACCTTGAGGGTCCTGGTGGCGGCCGGAGCGAGGGCCTCCCAGTTATTGGCGCCGATGGTCTTGGGAATCACTTCGGAGAAGATGAGAATCGCCAGGGTCATGATCACCGCCACAATGGCTTCCCAGTTCAGCGCAATGCCTGCCCCGAACAGCGATATCTCCGAATGGGGAAACAGCACGGCGGCCTGGGCGCCAACGCCAATGGCGCCGACGGTATGGGCGATGGTATTGAGCGTCAGTATCGCCGCCAGTGGCCGGTCGATATCTTCCTTGTAGGCGGCAAGGTCGGCGGCAACACTGGATCCCTGCTTTTCCAGAACGCCCACATAGGTCGGTGTGACGCTGAGCAGCACCGCTTCCATGATGGAGCAGAGAAAGGAGAAGCAGATGCTGACAAAAAAGAACGCGAGCAGAAGGCCCATGAAAACTACCGCAACATCCCCGAAACCGATTCTCACACAGTCCCCCAAGCCCTTACAAGCGCAGCCGGGACCGAAGCCGCAACCGGGCAAAGGTACGCCCGCCGATTGCCTCAAGCGTGGTTTCGTGCGTTCTTCTGCCTCACTCGTATCCGAGCCGGCGCGGAAGAACAAGGCGCAGCAGCGCGTCCCGCATGCGGCGAAGGCTTTGCGGGAGGGCCAGCATGGCCGGGGTGACGATCAGGGTCAGGATGGTGGCGAAGGACAAGCCGAAGACAATGGCCGAGGCCAGGGCCACCCATTGCGAGGTGATCGGGCCGCCCACTTCGATTTCGGCGCCGATGAGGTCCACCGATACGTGCATGGCGAGCGGCAGCAGGCCGAAGCCGGTGGTGAAGGTGGTCAGGAACACCGGGCGCAGGCGCTGCACGCCGGTGTGAACGATCACTTCCCGCAGCGACCATTCCGGGTGCTGGCGGCGCAGCACGTTGAAGGTGTCGATCAGGACGATATTGTTGTTGACGATGATGCCGGCAAGGGCGACGATGCCGATGCCGGTGAGAATGACGCTGAAAGTCTGGCCGGTGATGAGCAGGCCGAGCAGCACCCCGGAAGTCGACAGCAGAATCGACGAAAGAATCAGCAGCGACTGGTAATAGCTGTTGAACTGGGTGATGAGCAGAATCGCCATCAGCGCCATGGCCAGGGAGAAGGCCTGGGTGAGAAAGGCCGCGGATTGCGCCTGCTCTTCATTGGCACCGCGGAACTGGTGGTCCACGCCGGCCACGGGAGGGTTGTTCTCGAGCCAGGCCGCAAGCTCCCGCACCTTGTTGTCGGCGACGACGCCCGGCGCCGGATTGGCGCGCACATACACCACGCGATTGCCATTGACCCGCTGGATGGAGCTTACCGCGGGCCTGGCTTCCCGGGTGATGAAGCTGCTGATGGGAACCGGCCCGTTGGCGGTGGCGATGCGGATGGTGTCGATTTCGTCGAGGCCCCGGTATTCCCGCGGATAGCGCAGGCGGATATCGACTTCCTCCTCGGTGTCGTCCGGCCGGTACACCCCCATGAACACGCCATTGGTCAGCATCTGGATGGCGGTGCCGATTTCGGCCATGCTCGCCCCCATGATGGCCGCCTGGGCCCGATCCACGGAGATTTCCCACTCGATGCCGGGCACCGGCGCGGTATCGTCGATATCGATCAGGCCGGTCATGGTTTCTTCCATGTAGGTGCGGATTTTTCTGGCTTCGGAGAACAGCAGATCGAGATTTTCACCGGATAGCTCCAACTGGATTTCCTTGCCCACCGGCGGACCATCCTCGATGGGCGCCACTTCGGCCCGGGCGCCGGGCAGGCCGGTAATGGCCTGACGATAGAGATTTTCCAGTTCGATGCCATTGACGTCCCGGTCCCTGCGATCGGTCATTTCGATGTAGATCGAGCCGATCAGGTCCGAGGCGGTTTGCTGGTCTCCGCCCATCTGCATGCCGGCGCCGGACTGGGTGACGATACCCTTGAAATGGCCCACCTGGCGGATGCGGTCCTCGACTTCCAGCATGATGTCGCGCAGTTCCGCCGGGGAGTAATTGCCCCGGGCGAAAACCCGTATCCTGGTCTGATTGGGTTCGACGCCGGTGAAAAATTCCACGCCCCGGCCCAGGGTCGCATAGGATCCGACAATGACCATCAGGGTGGTGACGCTGAGCAGGAAAACCGTGCCCGGAAAGCGCACCGCGAGTCCCAGCAGTTTGGCGTAGGCCGCGGTGATGCCGCCGGTCTGCTCCGGGTCGCCGTCTTCCAGGGCGCGCAGGTACTTCTTGTCGGCATCCGAGGATCGGCCGATCAGGGCGCCGATGGCGGGAGCGAAGAGCAGGGCGTACAGCAGCGAGCCGATGAGCACCGCGAACACGGTAATCGGCAGATAGCTCATGAACTGCCCCGCGACCCCGGGCCAGAACATGATCGGCAGAAAGGCCGCCAGGGTGGTGGCGGTGGACGCGGTAATCGGCCAGAACATGCGCTCCACCGCGGCCCGGTACGCCTGTTTGCTGTCAAGTCCTTCCGCCATCTTGCGGTCGGCGTATTCCACGAGCACGATGGCGCCGTCGATGAGCATGCCGAGGCCGAGTAGCAGACCGAAGATCACCATGAAATTGTAGGTGAATCCCATGATGGTGATGACGATGAAGGCGAAGAAAAAGGAGAAAGGCACCGCGAGGGTGACCAGCAGGCCGGAACGCACGCCCACCGCCGCAATCACCACGATCAGCACCAGCGCCATGGCGGTGGCCATATTGCCTTGCAGGCCCATGTTCTGTTCGAGGACCAGGGGAGCGGTGTTGTTGATGTAGTCCACATTGACCGCCGGTGGCAACTGGGGTCGAATCTCGCTCACGACTTCGTCGATGGCCGCCATGGTGTCCACCAGATTGGCGCCCTTGCGCTTCATCACATTGAGGGAAATCGCCGGGGCGCCATTGGCGTAGGAAAAGCGGGTCGCATCCTTGAAGGTGCGCCGCACGCTGGCCACATCGCCCACGGTGAGCACGCCGAGATCGTTCGACACCAGGGGCAGGTCGAACAGGTCGTCGGCGGTTTCGATCAGGCCGGGCACCTTGATGGAAAAGCTGCCGCGGCCGGTGTCCACCTGCCCGGCGGGAATCAGCCGGTTGTTGCCGAGCACCGCCTGGCCGATCACCGTGCTCGGAAAGCCATAGGTTTCCAGCTTGTTGGGATCGACGATGGCCTCCATCAGTTCCTCGCGGTTGCCCACCATCTGGGCTTCGAGCACCGGCGGCAGAATCTCGATCCGGCTCTGCAACTCCTCGGCCACCCGCAGCAGGGTCCGCTCCGGCACGCCTTCGCCGGTAACGACGATATTCACCACGGGAATGCCCGAGGCGGAAACTTCCTGAATGATCGGCTCCTCGGTATCCGGCGGGAACCACACCTTGGCGCGGTCGATGGCTTCCCGCAGTTCGTTGAGCGCCGCCTGGGAATCCATGTCGATATCGAACTCGGCCACGATGGTGGCGGCGTTCTCGCTGGAGAAGGTGGTGTATTCGGTGATGCCGTCCAGCGCCTTGAGTTCGACCTCCACCGGCTTGGAAATCAGCCGTTCCGAGTCCTCCGGGGAAATGCCCTCGTGAATCACCGTGGTGACGATGATCGGCACCTGCACATCGGGGTTCAGTTCCACGGGAATCGCCAGATAGCAGGCGAAACCGGTGAGCATGATGGCGGCGAAACTGGTCAGCGTGGTGCGCGATCGGGAAACGGCTGCGTCGATGTACTTCATGTTTCCGCCCTGTCTTACTGCGTTCGCCCGAGATCGGCGGTGACCACCTGGCCGGGAAAGACGATCTCCTGGCCGATGGTGATCAGGTTGACTTCGCCTTCCAGCCCGCTGACCCAGACCCCCGGCTCCAGCAGGCTGGTGTTGTCGCCGACGATTTCGATAGTGCGGAAGCGCACGGTCTGGTTTGCGTCGATGATCTTGACGCCGAGCAGGCCAAGGTCGTCCAGGGTGAGGGCGGAGGAGGGGATCAGGTGGGCGCTGATTTCATCGGCGCTGACCTGCATTTCGGCGGTAATGCCCGAACGGATGGCAAACTGCTCCGGGTCCACCTCGATCTCGATGCGGTAGCTGCGCGAGGAGGGGTCCGCCGAGCGGGAAAGATAAATGACGCGACCGGTGATGGTTTCCCCGCTGACGAGTTCGGCGCCGACCGCTGCGCCCAGGGTGATACGGCCGATGTCCTGCTCCGGCACCAGCCCGATCAGCAGCATGGGATCGTCGTCGAGCACCGATGCGCAGACCGTGCCGATATTGAGCAGATCGCCGATTTCCACCGTGCGCGATTCCACAATGCCATCAAACGGAGCGGTGATGCGGATCTTTTCCAGGGCGATGGAGGCCCTTGCCACCGCCGCCCTGGCGGCGGCCAGCGCCGCCTTGTACTGGGCCACCGCGACATCGGATTGCAGGTCCCGGCTTTGCAGATCCAGGGCCGCCTCGTATTCGAATTCGGCCTGCTCCCGGCGGCTGAGGGCTTCATCGAGATCGGCCTGGCGATCATCCACGGCGATTTCACAAAGCGTATCGCCCGCCCGCACCCGGGCGCCCCGGGGCACCGGGTCGGCGACAATGCGGCCCGCCTGTTCGGCGCGGACTTCCACATGGCGGAAAGCTTCGGTGCGGCCGCGAACGCGAACCGTGGCGGCATAGCGTTGGGGCGAAATCCGCGACGCGCGCACAAAAGGCACATCCGCCGCGCTGCCCGCCGGCGCATCCGCCGGCAGAGCGAGGATGGGCGGCGCGGTGCGCTGGCCCGCGGCGATTTCTTCCTCATCGCCGCTTTCCGCGTTGCGAGGCAGGAAAAGCCACGCGCAGAGGACGATCAGAAGCAATCCCGCGACAATCTGTTGTTTCTTCACGCGAACCTCGATTTCACCGGTATCCGTTCAGGCAGCCATGTGGCCGGACCGCGGCAATGGCCCACGATGCCTATTTACGTGAAAACGCCGCCGGCGGATGAAAAGTTACGCCCGGGCAATTCAGAAGCCGACTTCATGGAAACGGAATTGTAACCCATTGCCCGTCAGTTAAGGCAGATTCAAATCCGCCAAGCGTTACGGATTGTAACCGCCCGGCTGGCGGAGACGGGTTCCGATTCATCGCAGGACACCCGCCATTGATTTGGCGCAGCGGTCTATTACCATTGGCCCGGCGCTGAGCAGGCGGATTCGGGCTTCCTTCTCAGCGCTGCACGGGCCGCTTCCGCAACTTGCGCTGCAGGGTTCGGCGGTGCATGTTCAATTGCCTCGCCGTGGCCGAAATATTGCCATGGTTCTGCTCCAGCACTTTCTGGATATGCTCCCATTCCAGCCGCCGCACCGACATGGGTTGCGGGGCGGTGTCATGTTCGGATGCGTTGTCCGGGTCGGTGAGCAGGGCGGTGATTATCTCATCGGTGTCCGCGGGTTTGGCGAGATAATTGTCGGCGCCGAGCTTGATCGCCCGCACCGCGGTGGCAATGCTGGCGTAGCCGGTCAACATCAGGATGCGCATGGCGGGATTGCGCTCGCGCAGGGGCAGGATGAGGTCGAGTGAAGTGCAATTGCCGAGGTTGAGATCGAGCACGGCATAATCGAAGGTTTCCTCCTCCACCAGCTTGCGGGCCCGGTCGAACTCCCCGGCGTGACTTACCGCATAGTTCCGCCGTTCCAGCGCCCGCCCGGCCGCCCAGGCGAAAGCCTCGTCGTCTTCGACGAAAAGCAGTCTGCCTTCGCTCATGCCCCGGCTCCCAGCGGCAGGCGAATCAGGCTTGTGGCGCCGCCACCCCGCTGGTTGAACATTTCGATACTGCCGCCGGCCCGGCGCAGGGCGGCGTTGGCGAGAAAGATTCCCAGTCCCATGCTGCCCTTGCGCCGGGAAACAAAGGGCTCGCCAATGCGCTCAAGCACCTCGGCGGGAATGCCGGGGCCATCATCCTTCACGCTGATCAGGAGCTTGCCGCTGTCTTCCCGGTCCGGGGCATAGTTGACCCGCACTTCGCGCCGGGCGGCCTTGATTCCGTTTTCGATGATATTGATCACGGCGTGGCGCAGGCTCGGTTCGATCTGCAGGAGCGTGTCGGGCGCCGCCTCCAGGGCGAAATCGACTTTGGCGGAAGGATGCACGTTGAGTATGTAGTCCTTGATGTCCGCCGCGAAACGCCCAAGCCAGATTTCTTCCCGGGCGCCGGGATTGTCCTTGTGGTAGTAGCGGATCAACTGGTTGATGGAGTGCTTGCAGCGGCCCACCTGTTCCCGCAGCAGGCCGATGTCCTGCCGCACCGATGCGTCGCCAAGCCTGTCCCGCCCGAGTTCATCCAGATCATTGAGAATCACCGACATGGTGGAAAGCGGCGTGCCGAGGGCGTGGGCGGTGCCCGCGGCAAGCGTGCCGATGGCGACAAGCTGCTCATTGCGCAATTCGTTTTCCCGGGCTTCGGCGAGATGGTGTTCGCGCTCCCGCACGGCGATGGCCATGGCGCTGATGAACACGGTGATCAGAATGGCGCTGACCACGAAAATCACCCACATTCCCACCAGATGCAGTTCGAACATCGACGCGGCGGAGCCGCTCATGCCCGTCATGTCCCGTTCGGCGGAGAGGTCGAGCAGCAGGAAAAAGGTGTAAATGACGATGCTGCCCAGGGCAAAGGAGTTCACATGGCGCCGGGGCAGCAGGGTGGCGGCGACGGCAAGCAGCACGAGCAGGTAGGAAATGAGAGGGTTGCCGATGCCGCCGGTGTACAGCAGCAGCAGCACGAGAAAAACCACATCCACCAGAATGTGCAGGAACAGCTCGTTGTTGCCGATGGGCCGGCTCAAACCGAGGCGCCGGTAGCCGAGCAGAATCGAAACCACGATGGCCGCCACCAGCCCGGCGATAAACGCCGCGGGAATCACCAGCCCGGAAAACAACTGCAGGACAAACCAGCCGCTGCAACTTGCGCCGGTAACAAAGGCCCGCAGCAGCAACAGGCGCTGCAGCCCCTGGCGGGCAAGGCTGCTGCCGCCCGACTGCACGGGAACCAGCGAAGCCGCAAGACGGCCAAATCCGGCAAGTTGTCGCATCCACCCAGTGTACAGCAACTCCGGGACACCCATTGACTCCAAACCGGCAACTTGACCACTATGAAGAGCCGCCATAGACTGCCCCGGCAGGAACTTGCGCCGCAGGTTCCCGGATTAACCGGCAAGAATTTTTCCAAAAGCCGGCAGAACTGAATTTCAGCCTGGCGCGCCCACGCTCGCGTGACGCGGCAGGCCCATAACAACCACAAACAACAGCAAGTCATGAGATCTGGACAAGAAGATCGGACGCCAGAGAACAAGCCTGAACCGTTCTGCCAAATCAGCCAGGGATGCGGCCGAATGGCTGCCAGGCTACAACTATTGCTGGTTCGCCAGCCGCATCGTCCAGGTAAAGGCCAAGTACCGGCTCACTGTTGACCGCGCAGAAGCCGAAGCCCTCGAAGGCGTGCTCAGAAGCTGTGCCGTCACCGCCCTGATCATTTATCCGCGGGGCGACCCCTTGCCCGCGCCAACGCCGATTCCCGGCCCCGCAAGTCTTTCCGCAAGTCCCGGCCCCACCGGCAAAAATCCCGCGGAACCCTACCCCTGGGAAGGCCCGTTAACCGACATCTGGCTCGGCCCCGGTCAGGCCATGCTGCTGTTGCACGCCCCCACCGGCGCCGCCATCGCGGTGCCGCTGTATTTCGACGCCGAAGGCGCGCCCGAGAGCTGGAGCGCAATGACCGGCCAGATCGAAGTAGGCAATTACCAGCCCGGCGGCGGCCGGATGACCAGCGACCCCGGCCTCAGCCAAGGCAAAACCGCCACCTGGAGCGTACACGTCAAGAATCCCGAAAACCTGCAACTCGAGCTCCTCTCCTGCGCCACCTCCAATACCACCCCCTGTGCTGACCCAGGCAACCTCAGCTTCACCCGCATCACCCCCTGAATCGATCCGAAAGCTGTTCCATTTTGCCATCCCATTCAATCGCGCCCTCCAAACAAGATTCCGCGAATTTTCGCTTTCGCGAATTCCCGTGGGGCAGGCTCCCAGGGCGGTTTCACACGCATTTCGGCGAGTTGTTCGGGTGTGGCGGTTTGTCCCTGCTCAAACAATTCCCTTTGCAGGTCGGGCACGCTTATCCCGCCGCTGTCGGCGATTTGCGCCGCCGCCACTCCCGCGGCCTGTCCGGTCGCGATGGCGGTGCCGAGAACCCGAATGGCGGCGCCGGCTTTGCGATCGCCGTCCGCGGTCCTCCCGGCGGCCAGCAAATTGCAAGTGTCCACACTCCGCAGGCAGTCGAGCGGAATCTGGTAGAAACCATTTCCCGGCGCCGCTTCCATCACACTGCCAAAAGTCTCCCGCTCATGCCATTCCGCTCCCCAGGCGCCGAGCGCGATACAGTCCTCGAAGCCGCGTTTGTTCATGACATCCCGCCAGGTGAGTTGATACACGCAATTCAAGTGCCGGCTTTCCCGCGTTCCGAATTCCGGGCCGGTGCTGACCAGATACGCCCGCTCGCAGCCGGGAATCGTCCTGACCGCCTCAAGATAGGCTTCCGCCTGGCGGCGTCCCGCCAATTCGGCCTCGGTGATGCTCGACCGGTCACGCGGATCGTAGTCGTGACTGGCAACGTAAATCACCAAATCCGCGCTGTACGGCAAGCGGCAAACGACGCTCTTGTCCTTGCTGAACGGTCCGATTCCCCGCCCGCGCGATTCCGCCACGGCCGCCGCGATGTCGTCGGCTGTCACACTCGCTTCCGCGGAGATTCCGCCGAACCGAGTGGCGAGACTGCCGAGATTCAACTGGTTCCCGGCATTGCCGTATCTGGTGGACGCTCCCGCCAGATGCGCCAATGTTGCCTCACCCGTGGCGTCTACGAACGAATTCGCCGTTACTTCGGAAAACTCCCCGGCGGTTTCCAGCACGATGCCGGCAAGACGATTCCCCTCCTTGTGGGCGCGAATCGCGCGACTGTGGAAACTCAGGTTCACCCCCGCATCGAGGCAGACCTCATCAAGTACCCGCTTGTTCGCCTCCGGATCGAAAACCAGGAACACGCCCCGATGCCGATGCGGCCCGGTAACGGCGGAGCGACTCGCAAGTCGTTCCAGAACTTCCCGCATGACGCCGTGAACGACTTGTCTCGGCGGGTCCTCGAAAGTATATATCCCACAATAGGTAATCACGCCGCGAAGCGATGCGGCGCCTCCCAGGCTGCCGCCGGATTCGACCAGCAGGGTTTTCGCGCCGGCGAGACTGGCGCCGACCGCCGCACCCACGCCCGCCGCGCCGCCGCCTGCGATGATCGTGTCGAATTCGCGTTCGGCTTTCGTATTCCGGAATCCAGTCAAAGTAAAAATCCGATTGCCGCGCAAGCCGTGCGTCAACCTGGCGCGGTCCGCAAGCCGCGAGGGAAGTATCTGACGACGCCAATCATCAACAGACCTGAAACAAATGGCCAGAAGAAGAAGCTGACGCCAGCGTACTGCATCAGCAAGGTGGTTCCGAATGCGATCACGGCGCCCGCGATATAAGAGGTCCATTCGCCCCATCGAAACAGGGCGAGAACTATCGTGCCCAGGATAATGCCGGTCACGAAGTTGGGCGCCATCAATAGCAGATTCAAAAGGCCTTCGCCTTGAAACTGGCTCATGAACATCGCCATTCCGACATAAAACAGGCCCCACAGCACAACCGCCATCCGCGCCACTACCAGATAGTGCGCCTCGCTTGCGCCCGCGCGGAAATTTTTCTCGTAAATGTCGGTTACGGTGATGTTGGAAACCTCGGTGAGGTGGGTGTCTATGGTGGAAATGCCGGCGGCGAATATCGCCGCGATCAGGATGCCTGAGACGCCATCGGGCAACTCGGTGACGATGAAATAGGGGAAAATACGGTCCGGTTCGGTCGCGAGTTGCTCCACCACCGATTGCGGCAGCGGGTTTTGCGCGTAAAACAGGGACAAGGCGAGGCCTACCGCGAGCATGCAGATCGGTGTCAGATACAGCAATGCGGAAACGATAAAGGCTTTTTTGGCGTCCGCCTCGCTGCGGCAAGCCTTGACGCGCTGGAACACCGCCTGGCTGCCCGCCTGGGACAGGGCGGCCGCGGACATCCCGATCAGCCCGGCCCAGATGGTATAGGTGCGTTCCGGATTGATGGAGAAATCGAACATTGCGAGCTTGCCGGCTTCGTCCAGATGGCGGAAGGCCTCCCCAAACGACATGCCGGCTTGTCCACCCACCCAGAATATGCTGAAAATCGCGCCGAGCGAGAAAACCACGAACAGGAGAAAGTCCGTCCAGATTACGGTTTTCAATCCGGCCATCCAACTCCACAGGATAGCGAAGCCGACGATCAACATGCTCGAGACAAACAAGCCGTAACCCGTGACCACGCTAAGTACGAGCGCCGTGGTCAGTAGCCGGACACCCGTGTTCAGACTCGTCAACACCAGGCCGAGAACCATGGAGAATCCGCCCACGCGGCTATTGATGCGAGTTGCGATAAACTCGTAGACGGTGGAGCAATCGCTGGCGCGGTAGAAGGGAACGGCGAAAAAAACCCCTGTCAAAATCTTGCCGAGCATCATTCCGAAAAGAATCTGAATGTAAAACAGGTTGCCTTCCGCTTGAAAAACAGAAGTCGGCACGGAGATGAAAGTCACGGCGCTGACGACGGTGGCAATGATGGAAGTGGATACGGCCCACCATGGCAAGCCGCCGCCCGCGTTGAAAAAATCCTTGCGGTTCTTGACGCCGCCGGAGAGCAAGTGGCCGAAAATCGTCACCGCGATCATGGTGCCCGCGATGACGAAAAGATTCAGCAGCGATACCGATTGCGCGCCCATGATTGTCTCACTCCTGAATGCCCGGCGATGTGCCGCGCGGCCCGCCGCTTGTGCCCCGCGCGACAAACATCGGCTCGCGCGTTGCGCCGGTGCTAGGTATTCTCTGAAAAACTCCATCCGTGGAGTTTTTCATTATCGCAAAACAAAAGCGTGGTTTTGTTTTGCTCCCGAATTCAATGGTTTACGCCATCGAATTCGGCGGCACTTCCATGTGCCGCAGGGAAGCTCTGACTTGATCAGAGCTTCCCTAGAAATTGACTTCGAGTCCGGTATAAAAGAAGCGCCCCCGAATGTCATACAGGCCCGGCGCGACCGCCCCGCCCGTGCCGACGCCCTCGAATAGCGGGGTGACGATGGGCGCGTCCTCGTTCGTCGCGTTCTCGACCCCGGCCCTCAGCAACACGCTGTCGTTCACCCGGTAACTGGCGAACAGGTCCAGATAGGTAATCGAATCTATCTCGTTGCCCAATGCGACATCGGGGTCGGCGCTTATGGACTGTATTCCATCGCCGATGTGTCGAAACATCAGTCCCAGATCGAATCGGTCGGCGCGGTAGCTGACGCCGAAGTTCAACTTGTCCTGTACGTTGTCCACCCTGCCGGCCAGATCTTCTATCGCACTGGTGTCGTTCACCTGACGGTCGCGTTCGAGCAAGCGCGTGTAAATGCCGTTGACCAGAATCTGTCCCGGTCCGGCGTCAAAGCCGCCTTGCAAGGCGTATTCGATGCCGGCGACCGAATCGGAAGCGAGATTGACCTGTTCGCTTCTCACGGTCGTGACGAAGCCGGTGGCTGGGTCCCGGATCACGTTTTCGCAGAAGAACGGGTTCCCGGTCGAAATGCAGTTGTCGACGGTGGCCTGCGTTCCGAAAGCGGGAGCGAGCACATTTGTCATCTCGATGTCGAAGTAGTCGATGCTGAAAACCAGGTCTTCGTCCGTCTGTATCACCACACCGAGGGAAACCGTGTCCGCGGTCTCCGATTCCAGATTGGGGTTGCCTCCGCTGACCGCTCTTACATTCGATTCCAGATTGCTCGGATCGAACGATGCATCGACAAACTGCGAACAGCCGGCGGGTTGCGAGCGAAGATCGCCTTCGTCGGTCCTGGTGTCGCAAGGGTCGACTATTTCCGAGGTGCGCGAACTGTCCGGCGAAAACAGTTCCTGCAAATTCGGCGCCCGAGTCGCCTCGCCGACACTGGCGCGCAAAGTCAATGTTTCACTCAGCCGCCATTGCGCGTTCGCGCCCCAGGTCGTCTCTTCTCCAACCGTGCTGTAGTCGGAAGCACGGGCGGACAGGCCCAAGTCAAAATTTTCGCCGAACGGCACCTGCAATTCGCCATAGGCCTCGAGTACGTCGTATTCGCCGGCGGTCGCACCGAAGAAGGTTCTCGTGCCTTGCAAGCCAACCGGATTTCCGGAATTGCCAACGGGGTCGGGCACGGCGATCAGCGCCGGATGCGGATTGATCTCGGCCGACTCGTCGCGATATTCGACGCCGAGAACGTAGCGCGCCGGACCGCTCGAAAATTCCAGCGCGTCGCCGTTGATCCAGGCCGAATACACATGTTGATCCCCCTCCGAATTGCTGACCAGATCGTTCGCGATCGAATTTTCCGACGCAGGGTCGATAGTGCCGCGCCCGTAGATGTTTACGAACGAACATCCCGGCGTGGCCGCGCAACTCGCCGGGTTGATCGCGTTCACCAGCGCGAGCTTGTCCACGGTGTCGAAGTCAGTCTGCTCGGCTTCTATGCGGCCGTACTGGTAACTGAAATGGCCTTCGGCGAATCCGAGATCGGTGTCCAGGCCCACTGCGAAGCGCGCCAGCCCGCGGTCGATCCGCGAAGCCCGTGGCCCGAATTCCAGAAACCGCCGGGTCACCGCCCGCAGGTCCGCTCCCACCGAAGGCACCGTGGCGGCGGTGGCCGTGGGAAAACGAAAGCCGGCGGTTCCCGAGGACGTGAATCCCGCATTGCTGAAAATCGCCAACTGCGGCTCAAGGTCGACGACGACTTCGGATTCGGCAAGCGAACCTTCGACAAAGGCGGAAACCGTGTCGCTCATATCGAATCCGGCGCGGCCGGACACCACCAGCCTGTCTACCTCATTTTGCAGCGAACGCCAGGGCATGCGCTGGAATCGCTCGGCGAAAGGCTGGGTGAAGTTTCCCGATGAATCGAAACCGCCGGTGCCGCCCAAAGAGGAGACATAAAGTCCGCCCGGGTTTACTCCCGATCCCGCGCCCACGGCGGCCAGACCCGTTCCCGCGCTGCCGTCAAGCAAGGCGTAATCGCGATCCCCTCCAAGAATTTCGCCCTGTTTCGTGTACTCCAACCCGACGATGAAATCGCCGGAATCGAAGACGCCGCCATGGGTCGCCGTGAAGGCATATTCCTCGCCGCCGCCTTCGGACGTTCCCCCGGCCCTTGCGGAGAAACTCGTGCCCTCGTAATTCTCTTTCAGGATTACATTAATCACGCCGGTAACCGCATCGGAGCCATAGATGGATGAAGTGGCCCCGGTGACGATATCTATACGGTCGATCAGACCCGCCGGGATCATCGACAGATCAACCGCCGACGTGCCAACGTCCCCGCCCACATGACGCCGGCCGTTGACCAGCACCAATGTGCGGTTCGAACCCAGATTGCGCAGATTGACGGTCTGTGTTCCGGCGCCGAAACCGTTGTTCAGGGCTATGATGCTGCTGCCGCTTTCGAGCGCGTTGCCAAGTTGCGGCAACTGGTTCAAGGCTTCGGTAATCAGCAAGGCGCCCGAGTCCGAAAACGCCTCGGTATTGATTACGCTTAGAGGCTGGGATGAGTTGCGGTTGCCGGGCACCGATATTCTCGACCCGGTAACGAATATGCTCTCGATCCGCGGCGCGTTCCCGGCGGATTCCTGGGCGTGGACCCAGGTCAGCGGACTGAAAACCAGGCCGGCGCAAAGCGTCGCGGCGAGTTTCAGCCTGCCCAACATGGACGCGCCTTTCCTGCGGCGACCAACTGCGGATTTGATGTTCATTTCGTACCTCCGACTTTGCAGTGTTCCACGCGCTACCGGACAGGAATGTCCGGCATACGGGCGGAATTCAATTCGTGATTTTTCGGCACACGCGCCGGCGTCGCCGATGAGAATAGGGAAGGATTGTGGCCGTACAGCCAATCCAGCGATCGGTACCAGTCCTCGACGGTTCGCGAACGCATTTCCGCATTGCGGAGATCGGCGGCGATTCCGGACGGGTGGTAGATGTAGTCTCCGATCGCCCGCGACTGAATCTGCACGCGGGCGGTGCGCAATATGCGCGCTTCCTGATAACTTTCGAAAGCCAGATCGAAATCGCCTTCCGACAGAGCCACGGCGTCCGCGAGACAGACGGCGTCTTCCAGGGCCATGCAGGCGCCTTGCGCGAAGTACTGCAACATGGCGTGGGCGGCGTCGCCGACAAGCGTCACGCGGCCCTGGGACCAGTTCGCGGTCGGTTCCCGGTCGCACAAAACCCACAATTTCCAGTCTTCGCTGCGGTCGATCAGGCGCCGGATCCTGGGCGTCACCGCTTGAAAACCGCGCCGGACTTCACCGGCTTCGACCGGAACGCCCGCCACGGGCTCCGGCGCCTCGTTGTGGTAGGTTACGACCAGGTTGAACAGTTTCCAGTCCGACAGCGGATAATGGACGATGTGGCACTTTGGTCCGGCCCATAACGTCGCCGCGTTGGTTTGCAGCTCCGCCGGCATGTCTTCCCTGGGGATAACCGCTCTGTAGGTGGAATGGCCGGATACGCGCGGCGCGCCGTCGCCGACGATGCGCTGGCGGATGTTCGACCAGAGCCCGTCGCAACCCACCAGCGCCGCGCCTTTCACCCGCTCTCGGCCGTTTTCCAGCAAAGCGGTGACGGAAGCGCTTCCCTGTTCGTAGTCGCGCACGCCCGCGTTGGGTCGAATCTCGATCAGATCGTTGCCGCGGGCGGCATTCAGCAACACGCCATGCAATTGGCCCCGGTGCAGGACGGCGTATGGATTGCCGAAACGGCGGCGGAACCTTTCCTGCAACGGGATTTCCACGACCTTTTCACCGGAAACGGCGTCGCAGAGCTTCAAGCTGTCGATAAAAACGGCGACGCCGCGAGCTTCGGAACCGATGCCCAGGTAATCGAAAACAGTGAACGCGTTCGGTCCGAGCTGGATGCCCGCGCCGACTTCGCTCAATTGCGGCGCTCTTTCCAGCACCAGACTGCGATAGCCATGCCGCGCCAACGCCAGCGCGACCGCGAGACCGCCGATGCCGGCGCCAACGATCAATACCGGAAGCGTTTCCGGCGATTTTCCTTTGCTGGCGACTATCATGACCTTCGCGACTCAAGGATGATCGGCGGCGTCCGGCTGCCGCGCCGGTTCCGCCGCGAGGAAAGCGGGATGGGAGGCGCAATTGCGGCCGATCCGCTCCACTTGGGGAAAATCGGACAGGCCCAACTTGAACCGTTGCGCCGCGAACAACTGCGCCGCCAGGCAGGCATCCGCCATGCCGGGCGTGTCGCCGAATGAATACTTCCCGCCGGCGCCGTGTTGCCGGATCAGGCGCTCATACGCGGTCAACCCGGCATGAATCCAGTGACGGCACCAATTCCGCACATCGTCTTCGGACGCGTCGAGTTCCGATCGCAATCGGTTCAATACCCGCAAATTGTGCAATGGCTGGATTTCGCAGGCGAACAATTGCGACGCCGATCTGACGGCGGCGCGAAGGCCGGGGTCCGCGGGCATCAGGGCCGGCTCGGGATACCGCTCTTCGAGCCATTCGACGATGGCGAGCGATTGCGTGACTACCACGTCGCCATCGACCAGCACGGGAACGCTCTGCTGTGGATTCAGTTGCGCGAAGGATTCCGCCTCGTGGTCGCGGGCGCGCAGGTTGACCGGTCTTGTCTCATAGTCCAGACCCTTGAGATGCAGCGCGATGCGGCATCTATGCGTGCTGGAACTGCGGAAAAAGCCGTATAGAGCGATCATGCGGCGCTCGCGATTTCCACTTTGACGGGATCCAGCCCATCGATCGTCCCGACGATGCTGTCGCCAGGCATCAGCGGACCGACGCCCGCGGGCGTGCCGGTCATGATCGCGTCGCCGGGTTGCAGCCGGTAAAAGCGGGACAGGTGGGCGATGAGTTCATCAACCCGCCAGATCAGGTCGGAAAGGCTGGCGTCCTGCCGGGTCGCGCCGTTCACCGCGAGCTGGATGCGCTGCCCGGCAATGGCTCCGAAGTCCTTCGCCCGCGTTGCCGGAGCGAATACGGCCGATCTTTCGAAGTCCTTGCCGAGATCCCAGGGGCGGCCCTTTTCCCGCGCCCGCAGTTGCAAATCCCTGCGGGTCATGTCGAGACCGCAAGCGAAGCCGTAAACGGAATCGAGCGCTTTTTCGTTGCTGCACTTGAATGTATTCGCGCCCATGAGCACCACGAGTTCCATCTCGTAGTGGTAATTTTCCGTACCTGGCGGATAGGGAACTACAGAACCGGAGGGCTGATACGCCAATGGCGATTTGGTGAAATAAAACGGCGCCTCGCGATCGACTTCCACGCCCATTTCCGCGGCGTGGGCGGCGTAATTGCGACCAACACAAAAAATCCGGTTTACGGGAAAGAACCGACTTTCTCCCTTCACTTCCAGATGACCGCATTGCAGGGACGGAAAAATCAGCTCAGACATTCGCGCGCTCCTCGTATACGCCAAGTTTCTTGTGCAGGGGAGATTCGTCGATCCGAATCAGGTAGGAATCCTCGTCGGCCTCATGGATGATCGAAGCGAAAGCCGGAGCGCAGAATGTGTCCTTCCGCCGCCAGCGAATTTTTTCGCCGTTGATTTCTGAACAGCCCCGCCCCTCCACAACGTGAAAAGCCGCCGGCGGCGAACATCGGGCCGGTGCGCATTGGCGCCCGGCGCGAATCAGTAGCGCGCAGAACCCGAGTGTTGCCAGCACGCCTTCGCCGGTTTCTGGATTGATGAACTCCATTTCCGCGCAAGGCTTGCCGCCCGACCGAATCATGGCGCGCAAGGCTTCCCTGGTTCTTTTCCAGGGAAACCTTCGCAGTGGATTTTTCGGCGCCGCCACGCCGGCCGGGCGCTTTGGCCGCAGTCCGCTGGCGACGTATTCCACCGCGCTCCGATCCGGAATCCGCGGTTGCGCTTCCGTTCCCGCCTCCTCCGCATAAGACGCTTCAAGGTAGATCAGCAAAGGCAGATCGAGGGCGTCCAGCCAGATAACCGGCTCTTGCCCCTCGTGTACATGTTCATGCCATTCGCCGTTCGGCGTCAGCACCAGATCGCCGGGCTCCATCGGGAGCTTTTCCCCTTCCACGACAGTTGCAGCCCCGGCGCCTTCAACCGCCAGACGCACCGCGGACGGGGTGTGCCTGTGAGACGGCGCCCGCTCGCCCGGCAACAGCAATTGCATGCCCAGATAGATCGATGGCGTGGCTTGCGCGGCCGCTTCTCCGTATCCGGTTCCGGACAGCACCAGAACTCTCCTTTCGGCGCGCTCGATGGGCGTCAGTTCGCCCGCCCGCAGCAACAGCGGTCGCAGCTTTTCGTAACGCCAATGCGTCGGCGCGCAAGTCGCCCGCGGCGTGCCCCGCGGCAAGCTGCCGCGCAAGATCGGCCAGAGCGGGGTAACGCCGACCGCCGCCATTTCAGCGCGGTAATCGGCGGGCAATTCGGTTATGGATCCGAGTTCCAATCCGCTTTTCCTCGTTTGCTTTTCCGATCAAACCGCCTACCGCACGGCATCGCGCGCGAGACGGAATCCCAGGTTGTTGTTGCGAAAGTACGTCGAATACCAGAACCGGTTGGCCGCGCGCAGATAATTCCATTTGCCGTACCAGGAACCGCCGCGTATCACGCGGTCGGCACAGTCGTCTTCCCCCGCGGCGCGCCCGTCTTCCGGCGCATCGACGTAGCTGTTGCGATAACAGTCCTGCACCCATTCGCGGACATTGCCCGACATGTCGAACAGGCCGAGTTCATTGGCTGTCTTGCGGCCCACCGCATGCGTCCTGTTTCCGCTATTACGGAAATACCAGGCGCTGTCCGCGGGGTCGTCGGACCCGGCATACTGATAATTCCCGCTGAGCGGGCCTCCCCGAAAGGCGTACTCCCACTCCGCTTCGGTCGGCAGCCGGTAGTTTTCTCCGCTGGCATTCAGTTTGCCCAGGAACAACTGAATATCGTCCCAGCTCACGGTTTCCACGGGACATTGCGGACAATCGCCGAAAGTACTGGGATTCTCGCCCATCACGGATTGCCAAAGTTCCTGGGTCACTTCGACACTGGATATTTGAAAGCTGCCGACCGTTACTTGGCGCACCGGGCTCTCGTCGGGCTCGCAGCTTTCCTGCTCCGGCGTGCATCCCATGTCGAAAGAGCCTCCCGGCACACTCACCATCTGCTTGCCGATGGCTCCGAGCGCTTCATCGAGTCGCGATTCGTTGGCGCCCGCCAAAGACGGCAACATCAATGCAATTAATCCAAACTGATATCGGTTCACCGTTGCATCCTCATGATTCGGTCGGAAGAATGCTTGCAACATTCTCCTAATCGACTTTCGCATAATATGTATACATATGTTTTGTATGCTGTCAATACATTTCAATCCCGAAATTTGCTCTTGCCACGTCAAGATTCAGAACCATGCGATCAGGACGCGCGCAAGGCCGGAAAGGTCTGGCGCGGCCATAAGGCCAATGCGCCCACCAATGCGCCCGTCCTTGAAGAATGCTCCCTGAGCGGATAGGCTGGACCCCTGTTCCGGCCAGCCTGGTCAATCTAGACATTCGACAGCGCAATCACCCTTTGGGAAACATATGAATCCAATCACAAGAATGGTTGGTCACTACATTCGGCGACTGCACCAGATTTCCGTCGGCGCATTCATGTCGCGAATCTCGGAGCAGGATCTTGATCTGACGCAAGTGCAGTTCGCGGCGTTGAGCGTGGTCAAGGAATTTCCCGAAATCGATCAGACCAGCCTCGCTCAACATATCGCGTGCGACCGCGCCACAACGGGCGGAGTGATCGACAGGCTGGAAAAAAAGGGATTTGTTCGCCGTATCTACCAAAAATACGATCGGCGCAGAAATCTGATAGTGATTACCGATGACGGCCGGAAGGTTTACGAGAACGCGATACCCGTCGTTTGGGTCGTGCAGGATGACATCATGCGCGGATTGACCGAGGTCGAACAGGAAGAGTTGCTGCGCTTGCTGGTCAAGGCAACCAGCGCGTCGAACAAGTTCAGCCGGGCGCCCATGTCACCAGCCGCACCTCCTGCAGAGCGACAGCGCATAGTGTGAACAGGCCCTAACTCAAAAAGCCGCCAACGACCGCCGCCACCGTAAGCACAAACAAAATCCTCCGCAAGGCAGCCTGGGAAAGGTTTACCGCGATTTTCACCGCCAGCCAGGCCCCCGCCATGGCGCCCAGCGCCAGAATCAGCCCCGGTACCCAGCTTACCTTGCCGAAAACGATAAACACGCCAAGCGCCACCGTGGTAAAGGCCAGGGCGCAACTCATCTTCAGGGCATTGGCCCGCAGCAGGTCATGGCGCAGCCCGGCGGTGAGCACCGCCAGCAGAATGAAACCCACCCCGGCCTGGACAAAGCCGCCGTAGACCCCGGCGCCGAACAGTCCCCACCAGGCAAGACGATGCTCTCCCGGTGAGCGGGCCTCGGTTCCCGGCGGCGGCGCAATCGTATCCGGCCTCAGCAGCATCACCACCGCCATGGTCAGAATACAGAGCAACAGCACCGGCTTGAGATAGAGGTTCGGCAGCGCCACCGCGAGCAAGGCGCCGGTCAGGCCGCCGGAAAGCGTGGGAACGAACACCGGGACCACCGCGGCCCGCGGCAAGGCGTCGTGACGGTCGAACGCCCCCACGCCGGCAATGCATTGCAGCCAGATGCCGACCCGGTTGGTGCCGTTGGCCACATCCGCGGGCAAGCCGAGCATCATCAGCAGCGGCAGGGTGAGATTGGATCCGCCGCCGGCAATGGTATTGACGCCGCCGGCGAGGAAACCGGCAAGGCAGAGCAGGATGATTGTTCCCGGATCAAGCTGAATCGGCAAAAGCTTCCTATACTTTTTCACAATATGGGAATGCGGCAGCTTAGCGAGATCGAATGATGGAATCCAGCAAACGCCCGATACGCCGGGCACACTGCGGCGGGGCGACCCTTGTCGAAGCGCTGGCGGCCCTGGCGATACTTTCCTTCTGCCTTGCCGGAATCGCCGCCACGCAGTTCCGCGGCCTGGCGTACTTGCGCGAAATCAACCTCGAATCCCGGGCAATGCTCCATGCCGCGGATATGGCGGAAAGACTGCAAGACGGCGGGCAAGACGCCGCCGGGCTGTCCCGCTGGCAGGCGGAATTTGCCGACACGCTTCCCGCCGGCAAGATCGAAGTCTGTATCGACAGCACGCCCCGGGACGGAACGGCCCCGGCGACCGCCTGCGACGGCAATGGCGACTTTCTGGCAATCAAGCTCTGGTGGGATGAGAATCAGGATGGCGAACCGGAACGAAGGCTGGTTACCGCATTGCGGCCCTGAGCCCTGCTTGCCGTCCGGCAATCGGTTCCGGGCCCAGGCGGGACTGAGCCTGATCGAATTGCTGGTGGCGGCGGCCCTGAGCCTGTCGATCGCCGGCGTGGCCATCCGCGCCTATCTGGCGGGAAGCGTCCTGCGGAATGAAGTCACCGCGGAACTGCGGCTTCACGAGAGCGCCCGATACGCCCTGCATGTATTGGGTCGGCGCGTTCGTCTGGCGGGATTCCCCGGCTGCCTTGGCGAATCCGGCGAAACATCGCCCCTGGACCCCGCCTGGCAAGTCCCGGCTTCCTTTCCGCCCATGGAAGGCTGGAACAGCGAGCGGCCCCATCCTGAATTCGGCGTCGGCGCCCAGGGCGAGGTCATCGCCCTGTGGTGGTCGGTGCGCGGCTGCGCCGCCAATGATCCGCCGGAATTGCAGCCGCCCGACGCCGCGGGCGGGAATCCGGCGCTGCGGGGCAGTCTGTTCTACATCGGCAGGCGCGGCAATCAGGCAAACAGTCCCCCGGCCCTGTTTCTCCGCGACCTTGCGAACTTCGCGGAATCCGGCCCCGCCCGGGAAATCGTCGCCGGGCTGGAATCGATCCGCTTTGGCTACCAGATCGATGGCGGCGCGCTGCTTTCGGCGGAGCAGGTAGGCGACTGGTCCGCCGTGCGCGGCGTGCGGGTGGAACTGCAACTGCGCAGCCTGCTGGTTCCGGAGATCGAGGGGGAGTTCAGCCAGACCCTGAGCCTGCGCAACCGTCCGCTTGGGACCGCCGATTTTCCCCGGATCGTCTGGCCGCCCCCGGAAGCTCCCGGGAATCCGGACGAGGAGGAATCATGAAGCGGCAGCAAGGCATGATTCTGCTGTTCTGTCTGGTGTTTCTGGCCCTGCTGAGCCTGATGGCGGTTGCCGGTCTGGAATCGGTCCTGCTGCACGAGCGCATGCTGGGCAATCTGCGCGAATCCCACTATGCCTTCGCGGCCGCCGAGGCGGCGCTGGCCGAGGCCGAAACGGGTCTCGCCGGCCAATGCCCCGATGCGGGTGGAGATTTTGCTGCGGGGTTGCCGGAAAACGCAACGATCTGGACCCGGACCACCGAATCCGACGACGACTGGTGGCAATCCCGGGGCCATGCGGCGTCGTATCCGCTAACCCCCGAATCGCCCCGCTTCACAGTGGAGAGCTGGCGCGAACCCGCGGTTTCGCCGGACCCGGAAAACCCGCAGCTCGAGCCCTTGTCGGCTCCGGTGTACTACCGCATTACCGCCCGGGGCGAAGGCGCCGGCGCCACGATGCTGCAAGTCACCGGCGTGGTCGTCTGCGATGGGGAACAGATGCTCTCCCGGGCCCGTCTGGCCTGGCGGCGGCTTTTGTGACTGCGCGGAGGCCGCGGAATTCATGCGCGCGCAAACTGGACTCACCCTGATGGAAGCCCTGCTCGTGCTGGCGGTGACGGGCCTGCTCGCGGCGCTGGCCCTGCCCGCGTATGAGGGCCATCTGCTGCGCAGCCGCCGGATGGAAGCGCGCCTGGAACTGATGGAAGTCGCCGCCGAACAGGAACGCCACCGCGCCCGCAATGGCGGCTACACCGCCGACGCATGGCCGTTGTTGGCGCCAACGGTATCCGGCAGGCGGCGTCTGACCCGAAACGAACATTATGAGATTGAAGTACAAGCCTGCCCCGGGCAAAACCTGAGCCAGTGCTTTATCGCCATCGCCCGGGGCCAGGGAAAACAGGCCGCGGACGAATGCGCCGAACTCAGCCTCGACAGCAAGGGTGTCCGGGGCGCGGGCGGCGGGGAAACCGGCCACTGCTGGTGAGACAACCATTCAATCACAAACCAGCGCCTCGCCATTACCGCTTTCCCGGATGCCGTCTCCGTCCCGGTCCTCCGCTTCCCGGAGCCTCCCCGCCGCATTGAGTATCAACCGCCTGGCCTGGCGCGCATCGCCATTGGCGGGACACCAGGTGAAACTCCCGTTCTGGTTGCGGGTAAAACCCATGGCGGTCATTTGCAGATACTGGCGATTGCCGAAGGAACGCCAGCGGAGACTGCCGGCGGGAGCGGGAAATCGAAACGCCCGCGGCAGCGCATCGCCGGAGTCGGGAATGCGGTCGCCATCTCCGTCCACGAAGGCGATCATGCCTTCCTGCCAGCCCCCGCCGCAGCTTTGACCGTCCCGGGAGGGGCACAGCGTCGCCAGGCCGCCGCTGCCGATGGCCGCCACCCGGGTGAATTCGATGGCGCCGCGCAGCAGGCGCATGACTTCGTCGCCCCGGCGTTGTTCTATAATGCCGCCCAGCGATGGCGCCGTCGCCGCCAGAATGATCGACAGCAGGGCGATCGCCAGCAGCAGTTCCAGCAGGCTCAGTCCGGTATTGCGATTCATCTTTCCCGTCCATTTTGTCCGATAGCGGAAAGTCTAGTGAGAATCCTTCAAAAAGCGGAAAAATCCAGCGAAAAAATTGCCGAGGCGCGCTCGTGAAATTCAGGCTCGTCATGGCGCAGTTGAATCTGCTGGTGGGCGATATCCAGGGCAATGCCCGCCGCGTGGTGGAAAGCGCGCGTCGGGCCCGGATGGAACAGCAGGCGGACCTCGTGGTCTTTCCCGAACTGACCCTCACGGGATATCCGCCGGAAGACCTGCTGCTGCGTCCGAGCCTCGGCGGGCGCATCGAGCGGGCGCTGGACGAGATCACCGGCGCCGGACTCGAGTGCGCCGTGGTGGTGGGTTTTCCCGAAACCGGCGATGAGGGCCTGTACAACGCGCTCACGGTCATCCACCAGGGTCGCCGCATCGCCACCTACCACAAGCAGCGCCTGCCCAATTACCAGGTTTTTGACGAGCAGCGCTATTTTCGCCCCGGCGGCGGCCCCTGCCTCGTGGAGCTTTTCGGCGCCCGCATCGCATTCACGATATGCGAGGACCTGTGGAGCGAGATCGCCACGGCGCAGGCGAGCAATGCCGGCGCCGGCCTGCTCATCAATATCAACGCCTCGCCGTTTCACGCGGGGAAAACCGGCGAACGAAAGGCTTTGCTCGCCGAACGCTGCCGGCGGGGCGAGTTTCCGATTGTCTATGTCAACCTGGTCGGCGGGCAGGATGAACTCGTTTTCGACGGCGCCTCCCTGGCGGTGGACGCCGAGGGCGGCTTGCGCAGTCTTGCCCCGGCCTTTCAGGAAGGGCTTTACCCAATTGATATCGAAGTGGATCGCCGCGACGGCGCCTGCAAACTGCTCCCGGGAAAACTCGTTCCACAGGCCGGCATGGAAGAGCAGATCTACCGGGCCCTGGTCATGGGGGTCCGGGATTATGTCAACAAGAACGGTTTCGGCGGCGTGGTGCTCGGCCTCTCCGGCGGCATCGATTCGGCGCTGACCCTGGCGGTGGCGGTGGACGCCCTCGGCCCGGAGCGGGTGCGGGCGGTCATGATGCCATTCACTTTCACTTCGAACCTGAGCAGGAACGCGGCGGCGAGACAGGCCGAAGCTCTGGGGGTGGATTACCGCGTGATTCCCATCGATGGGCTGTATGAGGCTTTCATCGCGGCGTTGGCGGAAGAATTCGCCGGCGCCGGGCCCGATGTCAGCGAACAGAACCTGCAGGCGCGCTGCCGGGGCGTGCTGCTCATGGCGATTTCCAACAAGAAGGGCCTGCTCGTGCTCACCACGGGCAACAAGAGCGAACTGGCCGTGGGCTACGCCACGCTTTACGGAGACATGGCGGGCGGCTTCGATGTGCTCAAGGATGTTTCCAAAACCATGGTCTATCGACTCGCCGGATTTCGCAACGGGCTGGAGCCGGATTCCCGGGAAGCCATACCGGTGGAAGTCATCGAGCGGGAGCCCTCGGCGGAACTCGCCCCGGAACAGGTGGATTCCGACAATCTGCCGCCCTACGCCGTGCTCGACCCCATCCTGGAGCGCTATGTGGAGCGGGACTGGAGCGCCCACCGCATCGTGGAGGACGGCTTCGACCGGGAAACCGTGGCGCGGGTGGTGCGAATGGTGGACCGCAACGAATACAAGCGCAGGCAGGGCCCGCCCGGCGTGCGGCTCACCCAGAAAGCCTTCGGCCGGGATCGACGGTATCCAATAACGAACGCCTGGCAGCCTGGCGACTGACCTTCCAAACCGCTGGCGACCTTACCCGATTACGAATGCCCGGCAATCTGGCGAGTAGCCAGTCAGTCCAGCACGCCCAAGGTGATGATGCTGAGAAAGGAGCGCTTCGGTTCTTCGGGAGCTTCCTGATTGTTGATGATCTGCTGGCTGCCGGACATGGGAGGCCGCTCGGTGGGCGCCAGCGGCGGATTGCCGCGGTTGTCGCCAAGCAGGCCGAAAGTCACGGTGTACAGCAGGGAAGGGTCGGAAATTTCGGTGCGGATGACAAACTCGCCGTTCTCGTCGATGGCGGGATGCCCGGGATAGTTTTCGTTGAGCAGCGCCAGGGAAGTATTGGCCAGGTCATCGAGGCCGAGCCTGAGATAGCACTCCACCATGATCGCCACGGCGTCGGCCACCGCCGGGGTGCCCTGGAAATTTTCCACCACGTACTGGGCCCGGCGCTGGGCGGCGATAAAGGCGCGCCGCTCCAGATAGTAGTTCGCCACATGAATCTCGTAAGCCGCCAGATTGTTGCGCAGGTAGATCATCCGCGCCCTGGCGTCGGCTGCGTAGGGGCTGTCGGGATACAGCGCCAGCAACTGGGCGAAGTCATTGAAGGATTCTTCGGTGCGGCCCGGATCGCGCTTGGTTGGGTCTATGGGCACAAAGCGGTCGAGAAAGCCGCTGTTGTCGTCAAAGGAGGAAAGCCCGAGCATGTAATAGGCGTAGTCGATGTTTTCGCTATCCGGGTGCAGGCGGATAAAACGCTGGGCCGCGGCCCGGGCGGCTTCCCGGTCGCCGCTGCGGTAATAGGCGTAGACAATCTCGATCTGGGCCTGGGCGGCGAAGCGGCCAAAGGGAAAGCGGGATTCCAGCGCTTCGTAAGTGGAAATCGCGCCGCGGAAATTCTGGTTGGTGAGCTGGTCCAGCGCCCGCTGGTAGAACTGTTCTTCGGTGCTGAGGCCGGCAAATTCGTCTTCGTCCCCGTCATCCCCGAACCAGGCGCAGGAAACCATGAAGCACGCCGCAAGCAGGAGCAGCGCCGTGCGCGATATTCGCCAGAAAGCATCCATCAAACTGTTTTCCGTTTAGGGTATTCAGGGCCGCGATTGTAACGCCGGCCCCCGGCCGGGTCCAAACCCGAAGCCGGCGCCACTCCCATTCCGGAGCCGGATACGGGAAAATGTCTGACCTCCATTTGCCCGGGCAGTTCCATGGAAAGCGGCAGAATCCTGCGCCGAGAAAAGGTTGACGAATCCCTGGCCGGCTTGCGGCTGGACCGGGCAGCGGCAAGGATGTTTCCCGATTATTCCCGATCACGCTTGCAAATGTGGATAAAAAGCGGCGAACTGACAGTAAATTCCCAAATTTTGAAAAAGCGGGAAAACCTCAAGGCCGGGGACATTATCGAAATCGCCGCGGAACTCGAAGCTGCGGAAGATCTGGCCGCCGAATCCATGGCGCTGGATGTCCGTTACCAGGATGATCACCTGCTCGTCATCAACAAACCCGACAAGCTCGTGGTGCATCCCGCAGCCGGACACCCGGGCGGCACCCTGCTCAATGGCCTGCTGCACCAGTATCCGGAACTGGCGCAACTCCCCCGGGCCGGCCTGATCCATCGCCTCGACAAGAACACCACGGGCCTGCTGCTTGTGGCCCGCAGCCTGCCCGCCCATACCGCTCTCGTGCGGCAGTTGCGGCAGCGCCATATCCAGCGCGAATACCAGGCGCTGACGACCGGAGTGCCGATCACCGGCGGAATCGTGGATCAGCCCATCGGCCGCCATCCGGTGCACCGCAAACGCATGGCGGTGCTGGCGAGCGGCAAGCCGGCGCGAACCCATTACCACATTCTGGAACGCTTTCGCGCCCACAGTCTGCTGCGGATTGCGCTGGAATCCGGCCGCACCCACCAGATAAGAGTGCATTTGTCCTGGCTCGGCTATCCCGCCATCGGCGACCGCGCCTACGGCGGGCGTCCCAAACCTCCACCGCGCTGCCTGCCGGAACTCGGCGCCGTGCTCGGGGAGTTTCCCCGCCAGGCCCTGCACGCCTGCCGGCTGGCATGGACCCACCCGATAAGCGGCGCCGAACTCGAATGCCGATCCGACCTGCCCCGGGACATGGAAGAACTGCTTGCCCTCCTGCGGCGTGACGCACGGGGCGAAGGAGGGGGCTGATGCCGGCAATCCAGTTGTTACCGGCGGAATGGCCCGCACCGGCAAGCGTTTTTGCAGCCTCCACCAACCGTGAAGGCGGCTGCAGCGCCGGCCCTTACGCCGGCTGCAATCTCGCCCATCACGTGGGGGACAATCCGGAAACGGTGGAGCAGAATCGCCGGTTGCTTGCCGCCAGCCTGGATTTCCCCGCCGAATTCCAGTGGCTCAGGCAGGTACATGGCGGCAGGGTCCATATCGTCACCAGGGCAGGTGGACCACCGGAAGCCGACAGCCTCATCAGCCGCATCCCCGGCATCGCGCTTTGCGTACTCAGCGCCGACTGCCTGCCCATTTTCCTGAGCAGCCGCGCCGGCGACGAAATCGCCATCCTCCACGCCGGCTGGCGCGGCCTCAAGGCAGGCATCATCGAAAACACCCTGGCCAAAATGCAGACTCGGCCCCGGAACCTTCTCGCCTGGTTCGCTCCCGCCATCCACTCCTGCTGCTACGAAACCGGCAAAGACGTCCCCAGCGCCTTCCTGAACGACGCCACCCCCGCCGAGCGCCAACAATTCAAACCCGCCTTCACCCCCACCCGGGAACCAGGCAAGTACCTCACCAACCTGCCAAAAATCGCCCAGATCAAACTGGGCAATCTCGGCGTAACCTCCCTGTCCGCCACCCCCCAATGCACCCGCTGCCACCCGGCCCACTACTACTCCCACCGCCGCCACCACCCCAACCCCACCGGCCGAATGGCCAACCTGATAGCCATCAAACCCGCCCCCACCTAACCTCAAGCCTACCTGGAGCCAATACGTCCCAATTTTGCCGTAAGCCACTCCAGCCATGCAGCGTTCTTCTCCCGATTCCTGGTGAGCCAATCTCAATCTGTCTTGGGCCGCTGCCGGCAAGATGCCCAAAACTTGAACAAATCCGGCTCGGCCCCCATACATGAATCCACCAACATGCCCGGCACAACCCAACCTCCCATGCGCCCCGAAAAATTCACCACCAACCTCCAAAAGGCCCTCGCCACCGCGCAATCCCTGGCCCTGGCCCACCAAAACACCCAAATCGACCCGGCCCACCTGCTGCTCGCCATGCTCGATCAGCCCGGCAGTTCCGTCCGCGCCCTGCTCGCCCAGACCGGATTCAACCTCACCGAACTCCGTACCAATCTCGAGCAACTCGTCAGGGACCTGCCAGCAATCAGGGACCACGACGGCCAGCTTTCCATCTCCCCGGAACTGAACAGGCTGCTGAATCGCGCCGAAACCCTCGCCAATGAACAGGGCGACAGCTTTGTTTCCAGCGAAACCGTGCTGCTGGCGGCCATGAAAGCTTCGAACCCGGTGGCCAGATTGCTCAAATCGGGCGGCGTCAGTGAACAGGCCCTGGCCAATGCCATCGACAATCTGCGCGGCGGAGAGCCGGTGGACAACGCCGATGCGGAAACCGACCGCCAGGCCCTCGACCGGTTCTGCACCGATCTCACCGAACGCGCCGGCAAGGGCGAACTTGACCCCGTCATCGGCCGCGACAGCGAGATTCGCAGGGCGGTGCAGGTGCTGCAGCGCCGCACCAAGAACAATCCCGTATTGATCGGCGAGCCCGGCGTCGGTAAAACCGCCATCGCCGAAGGGCTTGCCCAGCGCATTGTCAACGGCGAAGTTCCCGAGGGTCTGAAAAACAAGCGCATACTCGCGCTTGACCTCGGTTCGCTGATCGCCGGGACCAGGTTCCGCGGCGAATTCGAAGAGCGCATGAAAGGCGTGCTCAAGGAAATCGCCAGGCGCGAAGGTTCGGTGATTCTCTTTATCGACGAGTTGCACACCCTCGTGGGCGCGGGCAAGGCGGAAGGCTCCATGGACGCCGGCAACATGCTCAAGCCGGCTCTGGCCCGGGGCGAGTTGCACTGTGTCGGCGCCACCACGCTCAATGAGTACATGCGGCATATCGAAAAGGACGCCGCGCTCGAGCGGCGCTTCCAGAAAGTGCTCGTGGACGAGCCCGACGAGGAGGACACCATCGCCATACTGCGCGGCCTCAAGGAGCGCTACGAAGTGCACCACGGCGTGGAGATTTCCGACGCCGCCATCATCGCCGCGGCGCGTCTTTCCCAGCGCTACATCTCCGACCGGCAGCTTCCCGACAAGGCCATCGACCTGATCGACGAAGCCGCGAGCATGATCCGCATGGAAATCGATTCCAGGCCCGAGGAAATGGACAAACTCGACCGGCGCCTGATCCAGTTGAAAATCGAACGCGAAGCCCTGAAAAAGGACCGCGACGAGCCCGCCAGGCAGCGCCGGGACAAACTGGACGGCGAAATCCGCGAAATCGGGCGGGAATACGCCAATCTCGATGAAATCTGGAAAGCCGAAAAAGCCGCCATGCACGGCGCCCAGGCGCTCAAGTCGAGCCTGGAAAAGGCCAGGATCGATCTCGAAGCCGCCCAGCGCGCCGGCGATCTCGCGCGGATGTCGGAAATCCAGTACGGCCTGGTCCCCGCCCTCGAAAAGAAACTGCGGCAGGCCACCGAGGCCGCGAACAATGAGCGCAAACTCGTGCGCAACCGCGTCACCGACGAGGAAATCGCCGACATTCTCTCCCGTGCCACCGGCATTCCCGTGAGCAGGATGCTCCAGGGCGACCGCCAGCGCCTGCTTGAACTGGAAACCGCCTTGCAGCGCCGGGTCATCGGCCAGGACGAAGCCGTCACCGCGGTCGCCGACGCCGTGCGCAGGTCGCGTTCCGGCCTTGCCGACCCGGGGCGGCCCAATGGCTCCTTCCTGTTCCTCGGCCCCACCGGAGTCGGCAAGACCGAACTGTGCAAGGCGCTTGCCGGGTTCCTGTTCGATACCGAAGCCGCCATGATCCGCATCGACATGTCCGAATACATGGAAAGACACGCCGTATCCCGGCTCATCGGCGCCCCTCCCGGCTATATCGGACACGAAGAAGGCGGCCAGTTGACCGAAGCCGTGCGCCGCCGGCCCTATTCGGTAATCCTCCTCGACGAAGTCGAAAAGGCCCATGCCGAAGTATTCAACGTATTGTTGCAAGTGCTTGACGACGGCCGCCTGACCGACAGCCGCGGCCGCACCGTGGATTTCCGCAACACCGTCATCGTCATGACCTCCAATCTCGGCTCGGAGCGCATCCAGCAGCTCATGCGGCAGGGCGGGGCGGATCGGGAAGCCTACGCCGGCATGAAGCAATCGGTGCTCGGCGCCGTGGTCAGCCACTTCTCACCGGAATTCGTCAACCGCATCGACGAGCTTGTGGTCTTCCATCCCCTCGGCGAGGAACAAATCCGCGGCATCGCCCGACTGCAAATCGACGGACTCAACCGCCGCCTCGCCGAAAACGGGCTCGGCATCCAGCTTTCCCCGGAAGCACTGGACCACATCGCCGAGTCCGGCTACGACCCCATCTACGGCGCCCGCCCCCTGCGCCGCGCCATCCGGGACCGGATCGAAAACCCCCTGGCCAAAGAACTCCTCGCCGGCAACCTTCCCACTGGCGCCGCCGTCGCCGTCAACCTCACCCCCGGCCAAAACCTGGAATTCACCCCCATTCCACCCAAGAACCATTCCGTTGCCGCATGACTTCCCGCGTGTCCCGCCCCGAACGAAGCCAGCAATTCTCATTATGGCGCTCCAACCTTCATGTCATTCTGCGCGAAGCGAAGCGTAGTCGCAGAATCTCTTGCAGTAGCCACCCAATGAGATCCTGCGACTGCGCGCAGGATGACTGATGTGAGCGCGCCCATTGCCAAAATGAGAATCGCTGGAACGAAGCACACACTTGACTTTTCCAGCGCAAATGGGAGAATTCCCCCCGATTTGCGGCATACAGCAACACCGCAAGCCCGCAGCCCTGACAAAACCTACCCGCTGTCAGAGGTCCGGGCATTCCGGACGGCGCCAAAGCAAGCCGTCCGAACTCCTGTCAATCGCCACCCGAGGCCGGGAAACCTGTCATGGTTTCCGCCCGTGGGCCGTTATGAGTTGACAGACTGGAAGCCTGCGCCGTCAGGAATTCGCGCAGGCTCCTGGAGACGGGGAAATGACCGGTAACACCACAGAACAGCAGGAACTGCTGTCCGGCGGCGAAATGCTGATCCGGGCGCTGCACGACACCGGCGTGGAAATCATCTTCGGCTATCCCGGCGGCGCCGTGCTGCATATTTACGACGCCATTTTCCACCAGGACAAGGTGGAACATATTCTCGTGCGCCACGAGCAGGCGGCCACCCACGCCGCCGACGGCTACGCCCGGGCCACCGGCAAGCCCGGCGTCGTCCTCGTCACCTCCGGCCCCGGCGCCACCAATGCCATTACCGGCATCGCCACCGCCTACATGGACTCGATTCCCCTGGTGGTAATTTCAGGCCAGGTGGAAAGCCGCATGGTGGGCACCGACAGTTTCCAGGAAACCGACATGGTGGGCATTTCCCGGCCAATCGTGAAGCACAGCTTCATGGCCCGCAATGCCGCCGAAATCCCCATGCTGGTCAGGAAGGCCTTCCACATCGCCACCACCGGCCGCCAGGGGCCTGTGGTCATCGACATTCCCAAGGATGCAACCGACCCGCGGGTAAAGCTGCCCTACGCCTGGCCCGGCGATATCCGCCTGCGCTCCTATTCGGTGCCCGAAAAAGGCCACCCCGGCCAGATCCGCAAGGCGGTGGACGCCCTGCTGCGGGCAAAACGCCCCATACTCTACAGCGGCGGCGGCGTCATCCAGGGCGAAGGCGCGGGCGCCCTGACCCGGCTCGCCAGATTGCTTGGCTACCCCATCACCAATACCCTCATGGGGCTCGGCGGCTTTCCCTCTTCCGATTCCCAGTTCGTCGGCATGCTCGGCATGCACGGCACCTATGAAGCCAACATGGCGATGCACTACTGCGATGTGCTGCTCTGCGTCGGCGCCCGTTTTGACGATCGCGTGACCAATTCCGATGTGAGCAAGTTCTGCCCGGACGCCACCATCCTGCACATCGATATCGATCCCGCCGCGATTTCGAAGACCGTCACCGCCGACATCCCCATTGTCGGTGACGTGGCGCCGGTGCTGGAGGACATGATCGCGGAGATTGAAGGCAACAGGCGCAAGCCCGACCCGGATGCGCTGAAAATCTGGTGGGACCAGATCGGGCGCTGGCGCGAGAAGGATTCCCTGCATATTCCGGAGCCCGAAAACGGCCTGATCAAACCCCAGCGGGTGGTGAAACTCGTGCACGAACTCACCGGCGGCGACGCCTATGTGTCGTCGGACGTGGGCCAGCACCAGATGTTCGCCGCCCAGTACTACGGATTCGACAAACCCCGGCGCTGGATCAATTCCGGCGGCCTCGGCACCATGGGTTTCGGCCTGCCCGCCGCCATGGGGGTGCAGTTCGCCTTTCAGGATGCGGTATCGGTCTGCATCACCGGGGAAGGCAGTTTTCTCATGAACATGCAGGAATTCGCCACCTGCATGCAGTACCGGTTGCCCATCAAGATCATCTGCCTCAACAACCAGGCGCTCGGCATGGTCAAGCAATGGCAGGACATGCAATACGGCGGCCGCTACAGCCACAGCACCTATGCCGAATCCCTGCCGGACTTCATCAAGCTCGCGGAATCCTTCGGCCATGTGGGCATCCGCATCAGCGAGCCGGAAGAATTGCGCGGCAAGCTCGAAGAGTGCTTCGCCCTGCGGGACCGGCTCGTCTTCGTCGATGTCCTCGTGGACCCGAACGAGCACGTCTATCCCATGGCCATCAAGGGCGGCGCCATGAAGGACATGGTGCTGAGCAAGTCGGAGCGAACCTGATGCGGCGTATCATTTCGATCCTGATGGAAAACGAGCCCGGCGCCCTGTCCCGGGTCGTCGGCCTGTTCTCCCAGCGCAACTACAACATCGACTCGCTCACCGTGGCCCCCACGGAGGACCAGTCGCTGTCCCGGCTCACCCTGATCACCTCGGGCGACGACGCCCGCATCGAGCAGGTCACCAAGCACCTGAACCGGATCGTCGATGTGGTCAAGCTTATCGATCTCACCGGCGGCGCCCATATCGAACGCGAACTGATGCTGATCAAGGTCAAGGCCACCGGCGGCCAGCGCGCCGAAGTGCTGCGCGCGGTGGAAATCTTCCGCGGCCAGGTCGTCGACCAGACCAGCGCCACCTATTCGATCCAGCTTACCGGCGCCAGCGAAAAACTCGACGGCTTCCTCGCCGCCCTCAACGACTGCAAGGTCCTGGAAGTAGCCCGCACCGGCGTAACCGGCATCTCCCGCGGCGCCAAGGTCCTGGCGATCTGAGTTTCACTTTCGCATTGCTCGGCAATGAACGGCCTGGTAGTCCACCGCCTACGTGAAGAGGAGCCCACTACCCGTCATTCTGCGCGGAGCGAAGCACCCCACTACCCGTCATTCTGCGCGTAGCGAAGCACCCCACCCTCGTCATTCTGCGCGTAGCGAAGCATCCCACCCTCGTCATTCTGCGCGTAGCGAAGCGGAGTCGCAGAATCTCCCGAATCGGAGGAAAGATCTTTCCAATTCGGATTGCGTCTCTCGATCAACTCAATTTTCCATTTTCTACTGCGGTTCTTGATTTTCTTCTCCAGGCTGATCGCGGCGGAGATATCCTCTCCTTCCTGATACCAGACCAGGCGATTCAGGTTGTAGTTGCTGGCGAAGCCTTTCCGCAGTTTGTGTTTATGCTGATACATTCGGAGTTCCAGATTGCTGGTGACTCCGGTGTACAGCGCACCGCGCTTTCTGTTGGACAAGATGTAGACATACGCCGTATTGGTCATGGGTGGACTCTGGGGCTATCTTGATTTACTACCTGATAAACCTAATGGTTTTCCTGATTGTGCCTTCGGCATGGAGATTCTGCGACTTCGCTTCGCTCCGCGCAGAATGACAAAGAAGGGGATTTCGTTTCGCGCAGAATGACAAAGAAGGGGATTTCGTTTCGCGCAGAATGACAAAGGAGGGGATTTCGCTTCGCGCGGAATGACGAAGGAGAGGGTTTCGCTGCGCGCGGAATGACGAAGGAGAGGGTTTCGCTGCGCGCGGAATGACGAAGGAGAGGGTTTCGCTCCGCGCAGTAATGGCGGGGGCAATGTGGATAACCGCATCATCAGAATCAAATCGCTCTTTTCATCGCCGTCATGTGGCCTCTGAGGGTTCGGCCTGTGATTTCGATGGGGTGGGTGGCGATTTTTTCGTCCACTGCTATCAGTTCCTGGTTGTCTACGCCGGTGTCGGCGAGTTGGAGGCCGCGGCCGATTACGTCGATGTCGATTCGCGACATGAAGTCGGCGAGGAGGGGAACGCATTCGTGGGAGAAGAGGTAGCAGCCGTATTCGGCGGTGTCGGAGATCACCTTGTTCATTTCGTAGAGCTTCTTGCGGCCGATGAGGTTGGCGATCAGCGGCACTTCATGAAGGGATTCGTAGTAAGCGGATTCGTCGATGATGCCGCAGCTTGTCATGGTCTCGAAAGCGAGTTCCACGCCGGCCTTGATCATGGCCACCATGAGAATGCCCTTGTCGTAGTATTCCTGCTCGCGGATTTCCATTTCGCCGGCGGGGGTGTTCTCGAATGCTGTGCCGGCGGTTTCCTCGCGCCAGCGGAGCAGTTTGCTGTCGCCATCGCGCCAGTCGGCCATCATGCCTTCGGAAAAGGCGCCGGTGATGATGTCGTCCATGTGCTTTTCGAACAGGGGCCGCATGATGGATTTCAGTTCGTCGGCGAGTTCATCGGCCAGCAGCTTGGCCGGATTCGACAGCCGGTTCATCATGTTGCCGATGCCGCCGTGCTTGAGCCCCTCGGCGATGACTTCCCAGCCGTGCTGGACGAGTTTCGAGGCGTAGCCGGGCTCGACGCCGCCGGCCACCATCTTGTCGAAGCAGAGCAGGGAGCCGGTCTGCAACATGCCACAGAGAATCGTCTGCTCTCCCATCAGGTCGGATTTCACTTCCGCCACGAAAGATGATTCGAGCACTCCGGCGCGGTGGCCGCCGGTGGCGGCGGCATAGGCCCTGGCGATGGCCAGCCCTTCGCCGCGGGGGTCGTTTTCCGGATGCACCGCGATCAGGGTGGGGACGCCAAAGCCGCGCTTGTATTCTTCGCGAACCTCGGTGCCCGGGCACTTGGGCGCCACCATGATGACGGTAATGTCGGGGCGGATGCGGATGCCTTCCTCAACGATATTGAAACCGTGGGAATAGGCGAGGCAGGAGTTTTCCTTCATCAGGGGCATGATCTGGCCGATCACCGGCGAGTGCTGCTTGTCGGGGGTCAGGTTCAGCACGAGGTCGGCGCCGGGAATCAGCTCCTCGAAGGCGCCGGTAACAAAGCCGTTGCCCGTGGCGTTCTTCCAGGAAGCGCGCTGTTCGACGATGGCCTCGGCGCGCAGGGCATAGGCGATGTCGAGCCCGCTGTCGCGCATGTTGAGCCCCTGGTTGAGCCCCTGGGCGCCGCAGCCGACGATGACGACCTTCTTGCCCATCAGTTTTTCCACTCCGTCATGAAACTCCGAATGGTCCATGAACCGGCATTTGCCGAGTTGTTGCAATTGAAGGCGCAGGGGGAGGGAATTAAAGTAGTTCATGAAGGATTTCCGGTTCGATTCGGCAAACGGGGCGCGATGATATAGCATCCGCGGAAGCAGGTAAATTTGCCGCCTCCCCGTCATTCCGCGCAGAATGACGGGGGGGCTTCGCGCGGAATGCGGAATGACGAGGAGGGGGCTCCGCGCGGAATGACGAGGGAAGGGCTTCGCGCAGCGCCTTTCCAGACGGCGACTCAGACGACGACGGATCGAAGCAAACACAATGCGTAAAGAACAACCCGCCAACAAGACCGAAAGCCTGCTGCCCATCGACGAGCACGAGGAAATCGTCTCCGAGGGCGGCCGGCAGGTGAGAAGGCGCGGCGTCTACCTGCTGCCCAACCTGCTGACCCTGGGGGCGCTGTTCGCCGGCTTCTACGCCGTGATCGCCGGCATGTCGGGCAATTTCAACGAAGCCGGCTGGGCCATTCTGATTGCCGGCGTGCTCGATGGCCTCGACGGTCGCATCGCCCGGCTGACCCGCAGCCAGAGCGCTTTCGGCGCCGAATTCGACAGCCTCTCCGACATGGTTTCCTTCGGCATGGCCCCGGCGCTGATCATGTTCAGTTGGGCTTTCGAGCCGCTGGGAAGGCTCGGCTGGGCCGCGAGCTTTTTCTACATGGCCTGCGCCGCCCTGCGCCTGGCGCGCTTCAATGTGCAACTCGGCACCGTGGACAAGCGCTTCTTCCTAGGCCTGCAAAGCCCGGTGGCCGCCGGGCTGATCACCTTCATTCCCTGGGTGGGCTACAAGTATGAAGTCGAGGTCACGGCCCTGGTGGCCTACCCGGCGGCGGCGGTGGTGGCGCTCACCGGCCTGCTGATGATTTCCAACTATCGCTATTTCAGTTTCAAGGTGCTCAATGTCAAGGGCACGGTGCCCTACATGGTGTTACTATTGACCCTTGCCCTGCTGGTGGTCATTGCCCAGAATCCGCAGGAACTGCTGTTGGCGATGTGCGTCATCTACGCCGCCTCGGGCCCCGCGGCCTGGTTCTACCGCAAGCGCGGCAGGCTGTTCGCCCGCAACAAGTCGAATGAGGACGGCAAGCCTGACTCCGGGGAAAACGCGGAATCCCCGGTGGAAGAACCGGCGGAGCAGACGCCAGACGAAAGCGACGCCGGCAAAACCGACCAAACGACCACCCAATGAGGCAAGTCGCCATGCTGATCAAGAAGCCTTCGGATATCCAGCCATCGGAAATCACGCCGGAAAGCGTATACCGCCGGCGCAGGGAGTTCCTGCGCGACAGCGCCGCCTTGCTCGCCGGCGGCGCCATGCTGCCCTCGCTTGCCTTCGGCCAGCAGGGCGACGCCCTCAAGGCCGCCGCGCCTCCCGGCCTGACCCGCACGCCGCCGGCCCCCTGGTGGGAAGACAAGTTCGAAACCATCGCTCCGGCGCCTTCGGAAGAGCCGTTTTATACCGCGGAATCGCTGACTCCCTATCAGGACGTGACGCGCTACAACAACTTCTACGAGTTCGGGATGGACAAGTCCGACCCGTCGAACCGTTCCAGCGCATTCCAGACCGACCCCTGGTCCATCGAGATCAGCGGCGAGGTCGCCAAACCCGGAACCTATCATCTGGAAGATATCCTCAAACCCCACGATCTCGAAGAGCGGGTGTACCGCCTACGCTGCGTCGAGGCCTGGTCCATGGTCATCCCCTGGATCGGTTTTCCCCTGGCGGACCTGATCAAGCGCTTCGAGCCCACCTCCCGGGCGCAATACGTCGAATTTGAAACCATCGTCCAGCCCGACGCCATGCCGGGCGTCCGCTCGCCTTTCGCCATCGTCGATTGGCCCTACCGCGAAGGCCTGCGCATGGACGAAGCCATGAATGAACTCACTTTCATGGCGGTGGGTCTGTACGGCAGTTTCCTGCCGGCCCAGAACGGCGCCCCCATCCGGCTGGTGGCGCCGTGGAAGTACGGCTTCAAGAGCATCAAGTCCATCGTCCGCATGCACTTTCGCGAAACCCGGCCCAATACCACCTGGAACGACCTGCAGGCCAACGAATACGGCTTTTACGCCAACGTCAATCCGGCGGTGCACCACCCCCGCTGGCGCCAGGACACCGAGCGCCGGCTGCCCCAGACGCTGTTCAGCCGACAGATCATTCCCACCCGCCTGTTCAATGGCTACGAAGAACAGGTGGCGCACATGTACCAGGGCATGGACCTGGCGCGCCATTACTGAGCACGGAGCGAAACCGGCGGAATGACCAGCGCCGCATCGAGGGCGAGGCCAGGGCTCGCGCTGCTGAAGCCCGCGGTTTTCAGCGCTTCCCTGCTGCCGCTGGGCTGGCTCGTCTGGCGCATCGCCGCCAATGATCTCGGCCCCGATCCGGCCCGGGAACTCGCCATCGCCACCGGCGAATGGACCCTGCGCTTCCTGCTCATCACCCTGAGCCTGACGCCCCTGCGCCAACTAACCGGGCGCCCGGAATTCGTCCGGGTGCGGCGCATGGTGGGACTGTTCACCCTGTTCTACGCCGCCATCCACTTCTTCGTCTGGATGTCCCTGCTGCTCGCCTTTCGCTGGCTCGCCATCGGCGAGGAACTTATCGAGCGCCCGTTCATCAGCATGGGATTCGCTTCCCTGCTGATTCTGGTCGCCCTGGGAATCACATCTCCCAGGGTCATGGCGCGGCGCATGGGCAGGAACTGGAAACGCCTGCACCGGCTGATCTACCCGGCAGCCATTTTCGGCGTCATCCACCTCACCTGGATTCTGCGAACCGATCTGGGAGAAGCCGTGCTTTACGGGTCGATCCTCGCATTGCTCCTGGGTTATCGACTTTGGCGCCGCTTCACCAGGAGCGCATGATTCTGGCAACCGGGAGCCTGATGGGTTGCAGGCGTTCCCGCTCCGTCGAAGCGCGGCGGAAATGTGTATCCGAATCGTTTCGCCATCCCGGTTCCCGATGATTGACAACATCGAAATTTATGGTAAAAATGGGGAACTGAGGTTATTGGGACGGTAACTGGAACAAGCGGAAAAGAGGCTTGGTGGCCGTCCGAGGAGAAGTTGGGACAGCGGTTGATGGGCTGGTTTTCTTTGGGGATGGAATCGACCAGATTGTGCTTTCGCGGAACCATGACGGGGAGTGGGGAGCGGTGGCACCCCTCATTTTGCGGGGGGGGGGGGCGCCGGGGGCCGGCCCCGCCGCCGGCGTTACGAGCCGATGAAGAGCCGGCTCTCGCGCGCGTTGGTGGGATCGCCGCGCACCGCCCTTTCGATGCTGCTGCGGCTCAGGCCGATATCGGCCAGGTCGCGGTCGCTCAGGCGCTGGAGCTCGTGCCGCGCACGGTTGCGTTCCCGCCATTCCCGGACCGCCTGGGTGAAGTGTGCGAAGTCCATGTCACCGTCCCCCGCTTCAGGAGTTGCATGTGTGCGGCGGGCCCGTCGCCGGGCCGGCCGCGTTTCCTCTCCCTGATCTGTGTCATCCGCGGCGAATGGGCACCCCCGCGCGCCGCATGGCTGCCATGCGGCCACGACGGTTGCGCTGCGTCGCCCGCGTGCACGAGGCCGCCGGCCCTCGATCCCCGCGCCGGGAGCGCCTATCCTCCAGCGGCTGCGCGCCGGGCGACGAGGGATGGCAAGGGCATGTTCGAGGGCTTCACGAGCGAGCGGATCGAGGTCTCGACCCTCGCCATCAACCTGGTGCGGGGCGGCGAGGGGCCGCCGCTGCTGCTGCTCCACGGCTATCCGCAGAACCACGTGATGTGGCACAGGAT
>JAJDVS010000035.1 GCA_022825945.1 Pseudomonadales bacterium | reverse complement strand
ACCACGATTCCTCCGCATGATCCGGCCTTCGAGCAGACCGCGAGCATCGTCATCGAGCGCGACGCGAAAATTCACAGCTATCTGCCGCACATGCATTTCCGCGGCAAGTACATGCGCTTCTACGCGGATTATCCCGACGGCGCCAGCGAGGAACTGATCAACATCGCCAGGTACAACTACAACTGGCAGTTGAGCTATACCTATGAGGAACCCAAGTTCGTTCCGGCCGGAACGAAGATCACCGCCGTGGCGGCCTGGGACAACTCGGCAAGAAACCCCACCAACCCCGACCCGGACCGGGCAGTGGACTGGGGCAACGAAAGCTGGGACGAGATGTTCTTCGGCGCGGTAAGCTGGAAGTTTGAAGATCAGGACGGGGACTAAGGTAAGGTTCTGTCATTCTGCGCGAAGTCGCAGAATCTCATGGGGATTGCCGCCTTCCTGAGATTCTGCGACTACGCTTCGCTCCGCGCAGAATGACGGGTAAGGGCTTCGCTCTGCTTGCTTCATGCTTGCAGGCTCCTTGAGGCTGGACGTTCAACCGCGACGCGCATGCGGTCGAACCGCTTGAGTATCGCCGGAAGATAAAGCAGGTCGAGCAGCAATGCCAGCACCACGATGGGCACGAGCAGTCTGGCGGCCTGCTGGAAGTAGAAGGTGCTTGCGGCCATGAGGAATGTGGAGCCGAGAGTGAGCACCAGGGTGGTGATCGTCAGCGCCGGCCCCGCGGCGCGGATGGCGTGGGCCGAGGCTTCGGGAATGGCCGCTCCGGCCCCGCGCTGGCGCAGGTAGTGGGTCAGCACATGCACGGTATCGTCCACCACCAGGCCGATGCTGATGCTGAACAACATCATCACGAATGGGTCCAGGGTACCCACGAGAAGCCCCCAGAATCCGAACACGATGGCCGCCGGCAGCAGATTCGGAATGATGCTGAGAATGCCAAAGTACAGGCTGCCCAAGCCCACGATCAGGGTCAGGGTGATGAGCGTCAGGCTGAGCGAGTAACCCCGCAGCAATTCCACGGTGACCCGCTCATCCATGCGGGCGAAGACCAGCAGGCCGCTGCCGTGAACGAGGCCGGCCCCGGCAAAGTTCCCGGCAAACCCGGCGTCCACCACCTCGTTCAGGTCGAGCAATTGCTGGTTGGTCATGGGTCTTGCATTGACCGTGAGCGTGGCGATGGAGCGGTCCTCGTTGAGCAGGCGTGAGAGCGGAAAATCCCGGTTCTGTACGAACTCGTAGGCATCCAGATAATTGCCGATGGTTTCCGGATCATGCGGCAGCCGGTAGGCGCCGGCGTTCCCGAAACGCATCTCGTTGACGGTTTTCAGCACCTGCACCACGCTGGCGGTGGATTCGATTTCCTCCCGGGCTTCGAGCCAGACCTGCAATGACTCCAGTTGGGCGAGAAAGACAGGGTCCACCGCGCCGTCTTCGCCGCCTGCGTCGATGCCATAGCTTATGGACGGGCCGCGGTCGAGCCGCTCTCCCACCGCTTCGAAGTAGTCCCGCAGTCCCGCGGCGTCGCTGATGAAATCGAGCCGGTTGAAATCGGTTTCATTGAGGGGCAGCATGCTGATGCCGGTTACCGCCAGCACGGTGCAGCCCCAGAATAGCGGCCGGTCGAAGCGGCGACCGCTCGCGACAATGCCCCGCATGATGCGTTGCAGCAGTTCCGCTTCCGTATCGGGACCGACGCACTGCACCAGGCGAATCAACAATTCCGGCAACACAGCCGCGGTAAGCAGCCAGGAAAACACGATTCCCACGGCCACGGTGCCGCCAAAGCCCTGAATCGCCGGCGAGGAACTCAGGTTGAGCGAGGCGAAACCGATTGCCGTGGTCAGGGCGGCCAGGCTCACCGGGCGGATATTGTGCATCAGGCTGAAGCGCATGGCTTCCTCGGCCGTCATGTGGCGAGCAAGCCCCTGGCGATAAATCGAAATCACATGGACGCTGCTCGCCACCGAAACCACTACGATGATCACCGGCGCAATCGCGGTTACGGTATTGAAGGAAAAATTCATCAGGCCCAAAGCGCCCAGGGCGCAAAGCAGGGTCAGCAGGGTATGGGCGAGAATGGCAAAGCCCGCCCGCACCGAGCGAAAGAAAGCGCAAATCGCCAGAATGCAGGCGAAGATGACAAAAGGCAGCAAGCCGCCGAGGTCATCGAGCATGGACTGGCGGCTGGAGTACTCAAGCAGCACTTCGCCGCTCACATGGATCTCAAGCTCGGGGTACTTTTCCCGCAATTCATCGCGCAGGCCGAGGGCTGCCGCGGCGGCGTCCAGCCGTTGGGATTCACTGGCGAGCCGGGTATTCAGGCGAATCCGGCTGAATGCCAGACTGCCTTCCGCCAACAGCAGATTCCCTGCGAGCAACTCGTCCCCCGCGGCGGTTTCGGCGAGAGAGGCGAGTTCGGTTTCGCTGTATTCCCGATAATCCCGGGCGAACAGGCGCCGCAGATTGCGCGGCGAGTAGTAATCGAGCAGGGAGGAGTGCCGCGCCGCCAGCGGGATCTCCAGATAGCGCCCGCGCAACTCGTCGATGGCCTGCAGGCGCCGCGGGGTGAACAGGCTTTCTTCCGCGGGCGCAAGAAAGGCGAAGACGATCTCGGCGCTGGCCGGAAACTCGGCTTCGAGCCGCTCGAGTTCTTCGAGGTAAGGATCGCTGCGGGTAAGCAGGGAATCGAGGGAACTGTCGAATCCCAGCCCGACCATTCCGGCGCCAAGCAGCAGGGCTGAGACAACCGCCAGCGCCAGCAGCCCGCGCCGCCGGGCGAGACAGAATGCGGCAATTCCCTCGGAGCCTGCGCCACAGGAATTCACGGCTGCAAATCCGCTCTCATCCACGCCCCTGGCCGCTCGATTTCGTTGCATATTCACCAATATTCGCCTCAACCGATCAGCCAGGGGCGCGGCGATAGCGAATTTTCGCTTTCGCGAATTCCTGTAGCGCAGGCTCCCCGGTCATTGTATCCCTTCAGTCTTCAAACCAGATGCCGGATCGAGTTGGCATAGAATTCCAGCAGGCCGGACTTGTCCGGATGGATTCGGAAATGATCGTCCTGTTCCAGCACCAGCCCGTGTTCGAGCATCAGATGCAGGGCGTTCTGCACCGTGCGCGGGCGCGGCTTTTCGGATTTCTTCATGGGCGAGCCGCCTGCGATCATTTCGTCGATGATGTCATCACAGGCTCCGGCGATTTCCAGTGAGGTCAATGGCTTGCCGGCATTACGCAGCAGGGCGAGAGCCGCCAATGGGGCGGGCAGAACCGGCATGACCTGTTGCACCCGCGCCATGAGTAGCGACGCAATATCAGCTACTTTGGCGATGCGTTGCTCCTTGTCAAGACGGTTCAGGTCGAGGCCGTGCTCCTTGCTGTACTCGCCCATGTCCAGGGGTTCGCCGAAATTGACGCCGGCGTAGCCGTAGCGGGCAAAGCGCCGCCGCGGCCCCGCCAGCAGATTGCGGCGCAGGAAGCTCCCGAGCCGCTTGCAATGCTCCATGGCCGAGGGGTGTCCGGCCCTGTCGTCCCAGTCGAGCAGGTTCTCGTCTTCAAGAATATGGTCGTAATTGATGGCCACCGGGATGAACACCACGGAGCGGTCGCGCTGCCAGTCGTAATGGCGCAGGATATAGTCGAGAAAGCCGAGCCTGGCCTCGCCGGGCTTGCCGTCGCGGCTGAGTCTGCCTTCCGGGAACACCGCTTGGCATACGCCGTTGCCGGTGGCCAGGTGGATGTAGCGTTCCAGCACCTTCCGATACAGCGGATCCCTGGAATTGCGGCGTACAAAAAATGCCCCCATGGCCCGGATCAGGGTTTCCAGGGGAAAGATTCGCGCCCATTCGCCCACGGCATAGGAAAGCGCCGCGCGCTCGGCGGCGAGATAGCTCACCAGGATGTAGTCCATGTTGCTGCGGTGGTTCATGACGAAAACCACCGTGGACTCCGGGTCGAGTTGCCGCAGCCGCCGGGGATGCGAGGCGCCGACCCGGATGCGGTAGATGAAGCGCGACATCCGCTTGGCGAGCCAGTAGAAGACCCGGTAGTAGATGTAGGCATTGAAAGCGGGAACGATCTCCCGGGCAAAAACGCGGACCCGCTGCTGCAGCACCTGGCGGGGGACATCCTGTTCCCGGGAGGTTTGCTCGATCATGGCGAGCACATCCTGATCGAAGATCAACTGATCGATCAGCACCTGGCGCCGGGTTTGCTGCAGCGGCCGTATCTTGATCTGCAAACTGGTATTGATGCGCTCGACCGCAAGATTGAGCCGTCGCCGCAGAAACCAGCGCGCGCCGGGGAACAGCACGCTCATGACCAGGGCGTATCCCGCCAGGGCGAGCAGGGCAAGATAGAGCCAGAGCGGGAGTGAAACTTCAGCCGACAACATGCTGCTAGGAGCCTGCGCCGTAGGAATTCGCGGCTGCAAATCCGCTCTCATCCACGCCGCAGGTTCCTAGAAAATGGCTACCAGGCAGCCCTTGGAGTCGGGGATATCGTCCATGTTGACTTCGCCGCCGGCAAGCACGGTGTTCAGGGCGTCGATGAGATAATGCTCCCGGGCCTCATTGCGCTGGGTCTCATAGCCCAACTGGTCGTTGATGGGGCCGCGGTAGAGCACGTCGCGAGTGCGCGGGTCGACGATGAAGACTTCCGCCGTGCGCTCGACCCCAAGCGCCTTGGCGAGGGCCTGGTCCTGGTCCTTCATGATGGGAAAGTCGATGCCGAACTCGTCCGCTTCCCTGGCGATGCGGGGCAGGTCATCCTGGATATTGGAATTGAACATGGCAAAGGCGATGTTCCGGGGCGCGAATTGCTCCCGCACGGCGCGGTAGTTGGGCAGGGCGAGCCGGGCAATGGGGCAGCCCACGCCCTGCACATAGAACACCACGTATTCGTGGTCCTGGTAGGTGTCCAGGGTATGCACTTCACCGAGCTGGTCGGTAAGCTCAAACTCCGGGATCGACCGCAGCCAGCCGTCGGCGGAAGCAGTACCGGCAGCAAAAACCATGCCGCAGGCCAGGGCCAGGGAAAGAACACGTCCAGTCAATCGCTTCACATTCGACTCCTGAGGTCGCTCTGTGCAGGCAAAATCCTACCAATTCCCCCCACCCCGTCAAAGCGTCAAATCGTCGCGGTAACAGATTGTTGCAGACCGTGCGACAGACAGCCATCGACATGAGATTCTGCGACTCCGCGCAGAATGACGAAACAATGGGATGCCGTAGGCCGTTGCCGACAGTCTGAAGAACAACATCACCAGAGACTACAACCCCAACGTCAGGCAAAACATCGAGTCAGGTTCCACTTGCAAGTATGCTGGCGCGAAAACGAGCGAAAGCATACCGGAGCATGCCATGAGACTGAGCCGAAGCCTGATAGTCATCTGCCTCGCCCTGCCGCTGGCTGCGGCCGCGCAACAGGGCTGGGAGATGCCGCGCATGGCGGATGGCCAGCCGGACCTGCAGGGCGTCTGGACCAATTCGTCCCAGACGCCGCTGGTGCGCCCGTAGAAATTCAGCGAGAAGGGATTTCTCACTCGTATGGATGGGCGATTCGGTGGGGTACTGGGACGGCGATATCTTCCGGGTGAAAACCCGGGATTTCCATCCCCAGCAGTCCTTCCGCGGCAGCTCCAACGAGGTGGTGATGACCGAGGAGTTCTTCGAACTGCTCGGGCCGGAGAAGATTCACTACCGCTTTACCATTGAGGACTCGCCCACCTGCACCCCTGAGCTTTGTAGTATATTGCGCGGAACACGGACGACAGAACCAAGCGAGTGCTGAGGCAATATAGCGAACTGGTTTTCGGTAGGCCCTGGCTGGTGATCGGCGTCACTGCCCTGGTGGTGGCCTGCTTCGGCTGGTTTGCCCAGTATTTCCGGCTCGACGCCTCCGCCGACTCGCTATTGCTGGAAGACGATCCGGACTTGGCCTACTTCCGCCAAGTGGAGGCCCGCTACGGTATCCGCGAGATCGTCTATGTGGCCTATATCCCCACCGGCGGACTGTTCACCCCGGAAGCAATCGGCAAGCTCGACCGCCTGCGCGAAGAGTTGCTCGCGATTGACCGCGTGGAGGGCATCGACAGCATTCTCAACGTGCCGCTGTTCGGCGACACGCCGCTGACCGCGGTTTCCGAGAACTACCAGACCCTGGTGGATGAAGACATCGACCTCCCGGTCGCCCGGCGGGAACTGATCGCCAATCCCATCTACCGCGACGCCCTCATCAGCCCCGACGGCAATGCCGCCGGCCTGCAGCTCAATCTGGCCATCGACGAAACCGCCCGGGGCCTGGTGAGCCGCCGGAGTGAATTGCGCCAGCTCCGGCTCGATGGGGCAATGGATGCAACGCAAGCGGCGGAACTCGCCGAGGTGGAGGCCGCCTGGGCGGAATACAGCGTCACGGTCAATGCCAGACAGGGCGAACTGATCGCCACGATACGCGAAACGCTGGACCGCTATCGCGATGGCGCCCGAATACACCTCAGCGGCGCGCCCATGATCGCCGACGACCTCATCAGCTTTGTCCGCGGCGACCTGAACAGTTTCAGCATTGCCGTGGTGCTGCTCATCATCGTCGCCCTCGGCCTGATTTTCCGCAAACTGCGTTTTGTCGCCATTCCCCTGCTCTGTTGCGCCGCCGCGGGAACCATCATGGTGGGCGCCCTGGGAATGATGGACTGGCGGGTTACCGTGGTTTCGTCGAACTTCATTTCCCTGCTGCTGATCATTACCATCTCGCTTACGGTGCATCTCACGGTGCGCTACCGCGAGCTGCGCGCGACCCGCCGCCACAGCCGCCACGGCAAGCTGCTGCGCCATGCGGTGCTGAGCATGTTCCGGCCCTGCCTGTACACCGCCCTGACCACCATCGTCGCCTTCGGCTCGCTCATCGTCAGCGGAATTCTGCCCATCATCACCTTTGGCTGGATGATGATGATGGGAGTCGCCACGGCGCTGATCGTGGCGTTCACCCTGTTTCCTTCGATCATGTCCACCCTGCCGGCGGACCGCAGCCGGCTTTCGCCGGATTTGCGGCTCAATCTGACTTCGGCGCTGGCGCGGCTCACCGACCGGCTGCGGGGCTGGGTATTCGTCGTCTACGCGCTGATTCTGGCGCTTGGCGTGAGCGGCCTGACCCGGCTGCGGGTCGAGAACAGTTTCATCGACTACTTTCGCGACAGCACCGAAATCCACCAGGGCATGAGCCTGATCGATGAGCAGCTCGGCGGCACCCTGTCCTTCGACGCCATGGTTACCCTGCCGGATACCGGAGCCGCCTTCGACGACCCTTTCGCCGATGAATTTGACGGCGGCTTCGGAGGCGGCTTCGACGGGCAAGCCGGCGACGCCTACTGGTTCACCGCGCCGCGCATGAACCAGGTCAAGGCCATGCACGAGTATCTCGACGCCGACCCTTACACCGGCAAGGTCCTGTCGCTGGGCTCCGTGGTGCAGCTCGCCGAGCGGCTCAATGGCAACGAGCCCGTGGATGGCCTGCTCTGGGCGGTGCTGTACAACCGCTTTCCCGAGGCCCTGCGGGAAGTGGTGCTGAATCCCTTTGTGCGGGTCGCCGACAATGAACTGCGCTTCAATGTGCGGGTGCGGGAGTCTGCGCCGGACCTCAATCGCAACGAATTGCTGCGGCGGGTGGAAACCGGTCTCGAAGAGGAATTCGGCCTGGCGCCGGAACAGGTGCGGCTCACCGGATTGCTGGTGATGTACAACAATGTGCTGCAGAGCCTGTTCCAGTCCCAGATTCTGACCCTGGGGGTGGTCATGTTCGCCATCATGGGGATGTTTCTGGTTTTGTTCCGCTCGCTGCCGATAGCCTTGTTATGCATTATCCCCAACGCCATCGCCGCGTCCCTCGTGCTTGGCGTCATGGGTTGGCTCGATATTCCCCTGGACATCATGACCATTACCATTGCCGCGGTGTCGGTGGGCATCGGCGTGGACAACACCATCCACTACATGCACCGCTTCCGGCGCGAGTTTCCCCGGCTGGGGAACTATCGCAGGACGATGTATTTCTGCCACGACAGCATCGGCCGGGCGATGTATTTCACCTCCATGACCATCATTGCGGGCTTTTCGATTCTGGTGCTGTCCAATTTCATTCCCACGGGCATTTTCGGCCTATTGACGAGCCTGGCGATGCTCGTCGCCCTGACCGGATCCTTGACCCTGCTGCCCCAGTTGCTTGCCACCTTCAAGCCCCTGGGGCCGGAAACCGCCTGATGGCGATTCGCGCGGGACGCCTGCCCCGGGCAATGCGCGCCCTGGCCCTGTGCCTGCCGCTGCTGGTCGCCTGCGGCGAGGGCGAAACGGCACCGGAGGCCAATCCCTTTGCCGATGCGCCCCTGCCGCCGACACCGGAATTCATCGTGGCCGGCTACCGCAACGACCCCGCCGCCCTGCGCCGGGGCCAGGAGTTGTTCCTCGGCTCCTGCGTCAGCTTTTGCCATAACCTGATCGAGGAACCCGACGCGGTCGATGCGCTGTTCCTGTTCGATTGCCGTTGGAAACACTCGGGCGACAACGCCGAAATCTTCCGGGTGATCAAGGAGGGAATTCCCGAGACTCGCATGGTGGGATTCGGCGACAATTTCCCCGAGGGCGATGACGATGTGTGGAAGATCATAGCCTGGATTCGCCACAGCCAGGACAACTGCTGAGGGCTGGCATTCTGTGCGCGGCGATAGCGAATTTTCGCTTTCGCGAATTCCTGCGGCGCAGGCTCCTGGCTTCGATTAACCCCGGTTTCGACATCCTGTGGAACCGTTCGACCCTCGAAGATCTCCGCTCTTTGTCGGCTGCGCCGACCGGGTCTCACCCACCGCTTTGCGAAACAACACCTGCCGGCCTCTGGCGAGGACGCAGACCACCATGTATTCGGGCAGGCAACTGCGGGCGAAGACGGCAGCGCGGTTTCGTTCCTCAAGCCGGGCTTCGATGATTCCCGACACGCCCGCGTATTCGACTTCCATCCGGAGGTTGGCGCCGGAGATGCTGGCGTTGCCGCTGCTCCACTGAAAGCCGAGCGATTCGATCTGCCGGACTTCGACCCGACCGTCTTCCACCACGACCTCCACGGAAAACAGCGTGCCCTCGGCGGCCCAGATTCCGTTCCACCAGGCCGAATAATCCTCATCTGCAGCCGCTGTCGGGCCGGCGAGGCAACACAGCAGGACGAGCACGGCAATCTTCATTCGAGCACCAAGCCCACGCCGAACAGGTCGCCGTGGAAAATGAACACGGCGAAATAGAGCATCGAGCCGGTCACCAGGTACAGGAAATCCTGCATCAGCATGGATTTGCGGAATTGCCTGGAATCAAGAGGTTCCCACAGGCTAAAGATCTTGACCGCGCTCCACAGGGCGAAGCTGCCGAACAGCAGCATGGAGGCGAGGTCGCCATTGACCCACAAATGCGCCACCGCCCACAGGAACACCCCCGTCAGCATGGGATGGCGCGTGACCATGCGCGTCAGTGATTGTTGCCCCACTCCCGCCATGATCAGACAGAACACCGGCATCATGACGTAGAGGGAAATCCAGCGCAGCTCGAAAACCGGCTCCCAGACCATTATGAAGGGCGCCAGGGATTTTCCCCAGATCATCAGGCCCAGCCCGAGCAGGGAGACGAGGCTGAAAGCGCCCTTGTACGCGGCTTCCGAGGGAAGCCTGCCCAGCGCCCCGTCCCGCAGGCCGAATTCCCGCAAGCTGTGGGGCGCGAAGAAAAGAATCAATCCGGTAACGAGAATAACCATGGGGGCCACTACCAAAGCTAGGAGCCTGCGCCGTAGGAATTCACGGCTGCAAATCCGCTCCCGTCCACGCCCCTGGCCGCTCGATTTCGTTGAATATACACCAATATTCGCCTCAACCGATCAACCAGGGGGGGGGGGCTGGTCCTGAGTCGGGACACGGCGCGACTCGACATCCGCATCCGCGAGGCCCAGGCCAATATCGTCCGCATTGAGGCACCGCTTGAGGAACAGGTCAACGGTCCGCGAATCGAGGCCGTCGAAGCCAGCCGCATGATCTGCGGGCTGCTGCGACCGAGCGCAGGGCGGGCAACGGTGCTCAACCTCGAAGCCTCCTGTTCCAAACCATGCCCCAGGCACCGCGCTTACAAAGAATTTAGCCCGAATATTGCATGAGCAGGCGGGCGGGGCGCCCTGTATTTCGATATAATTCAGTTACTTAAGCCGATATCGAAGGACTGCGCCCATGACGGATTGTAAATCGGAACCCATTCGTTTTCCAAGCTGCAAGGGCCGCC
>JAJDVS010000003.1 GCA_022825945.1 Pseudomonadales bacterium | reverse complement strand
CATAACCCACGTCAATGCGCTGGGCATTCTGAATACCGATTATGAACCGGATTCGCGCGCTTACGGCGTTCCTTATCCGGGCATTTTCCTGATCGATTCGGATGGCGTGATCCAGGCGAAATTCGCCGAGGAAGACTATCGTGACCGGCCCGACTTCGCCTTCGTCCTGGAAGCCGCCGCCGATTTGTAACGCAAACGATTCCCGCGGCAGACGCCTGTGATGAGTTTGCTGCGACTGCGTGCGGAATGAGGGGGGTGTTTCCAGGGAATACTTGGGAGCTAATCCCCCCGCAGCGCGCGGGTAATGGGTAATCTCGCCGCCTGCAGCGCGGGGAACAATCCTCCCGCAAGGCCGAGGGTGAGGGCCCAGACAATCCCGGTGATGAGGATGTCGGGGCCCACGGCGAAATCAAAAGCCACCTGGGAGAAGGAGCCCTGGTTCAGGGTGGACACGGTGTAACCGTTGAAGCCGAACCAGGCCACGGCGGCGCCGAGCAGGCCTCCCACCAGGGCAAGCGCCACCGATTCCACGAGCACGGAAATCACCACCGGCGCCGAACCAAAGCCGAGCGCCCGCAGGGTGGCGATTTCCACGGTGCGGGTGGAAACCGCGGCGTACATGGTGTTTAGCGCGGCAAACATGGCGCCCACCGCCATGATCAGCGCCACGCCATAGCCGAAGCCGGTGATCAGCGTGGTGAGGAATTCCGACTGGCTGCGGAAGAACTCTTCCTCGGAAGTAATCGACAGATCCACCGCCGGATTGTTCTCGAACTCGCCGCGCACCGACTCGATGGCGCCGGGTTCTTCGAGTAGCACCCGCATGGAGCTGATCAGGCTGAAACGCCGGAAAGCCGATTGCGCCGTGGCCAGGTCGGCCCACAGCTCGGATTCGTAGGCTGAGCCGCCGGATTCGAAAATGCCCACCACGGTCCAGTCGGACTGCCGCAGTTCCACGGTTGCGCCAAGGTCGATGCCGAGGAACTGGGCGCTGGCGCCGCGGCCGGCGATCAGTTCATTGCGCCCTGGCGTGAAATTGCGACCCTCGATAATGCGCAGCTCGGGCCGCACCTCGAAGGCGGATTGCTCCACCCCGCGGATGACCACATTGGAAGGCAGCAGGGTGGCGCGCTTGGGGATGTCCGCCACGGTGTACAACTCGCCGCTTGCCAGCCGCACGCCGTCGAGCGTGGCGACGTACTGGCTGCGCTGGAGGTCGATGGTGCTGCTCAACTCGGCGGAGGAACTGCCACCCCGCAGCACGATGGCGCGGTCCGGCGCGCCGGCGCGATTCAGCGTTTCGGAAAACCCCGCCGCCATGGCGAGAATCGCCACCAGCACCGTAACAACGCCGCCGATGCCCACCACGATGACCGAGGAACTGCCAATCCGGGAAGGCAGATTGCGCAGGTTGAGCAGGGTGATCTGGAATATTTGCTCCAACATGATGAGAATTCCTGCGGCGCAGGCTCCTAGCGCCGCAGCGCCTCGACCACCTGCAGGCGTCTGGCGCTCAGGGCCGGATTGAGCCCCACCACGATGCCGAGCAATACCGCGATGCCAAGGCCGCCAAAGGTGGTCATCGCGGACATTTCCACCTGGCCGAGGAAAGCCGCCAGATCCGGCGCGATGGCGCCGAGAACCAGCGTGGCAAGCGCAATGCCCAGGGCGCCGCCGATGCCGCAGAGCAGCACCGATTCGAGCAGCACGAGCAGGGCCACGCGGCGGTCGGTAAAGCCCAGGGTTTTCAGCACCGCAAGCTCCGGAACGCGCTCCCGCAGAGCCTGGGCCATGGTGTTGCCCGTGAGCAGCAGAATCGTGAAGAACACGGCGCTGAGGATGCTGTTCATGATCAGGCCGATATCGCCCACCTGGGCGGCGAACTGGCGGTTGGCCTCGGCTTCGGTGGCGGTGCGGGTGGGATTGATGGAATTCTCGAACTGGGCGTCGATCCGGGCCGACACTTCGGCGGCTTCGTCCGGATCGGACACCCGCACCGAAAAGTTGCTGATGATGCCCTCGGTTTCCGGGATGCGCGCTTCGTCGAAGTAGTCGTAGTTGAACAGGAAGCCGGCGAACATGTTCTCGTCGTCGCGAATGCGGTAGATGCCCACGAGTTCGAATTCCCAGCGGCGGCTGCCGTCCTCGCGCAGCCAGATGTCGCCCTCGATGGGAATCCGGTCGCCGACCTGCCAGCCATATTCTTCGGCGAGGTCAGCCGGGGCCACGGCGGCGGTGCGGATGCGCTCGAATTCATCGAGTTGGGCCGGGTCGATGATGTATTCGTCGAACATCTCGAAGTAGGCCCGGGGTTCCACGGGAAACTTGGGGAAGAAATTGGCCGTGCTCTGGTAGGTGCCGCCGAACCAGGTGCTGTGGGTGACGCCGGCCACTCCCGGCGTGGCCAGGATTTGCGACATGTGGCTCACGGGCAGGCCGTCGATGATGGAGTACTTTGGCGACACCGTCAGCCGGTCCACGCCGGCGACTTCCACGCCGCTGTCAAAGGCGTCCGCCACCGAACGCAGCAGACCGAACAGCAGGAAGGCGGCGATAATGGAAAACAGCGTCAGGAAGGTTCGCACCCGGCGGCGGAACAGATTGCTCCAGATCAGGGAAAAGCTGTTCATGCCGCCTCCCGCACAAGGCTGCCCTTGTCGAGATAGAGCGTGCGCCGGGCGTGGGTCGCCGCCTTCGGGTCGTGGGTCACCATGATGATGGTCTTGCCGTGTTCGCGGTTGAGCAATTCGAGCAGGTCGAGGATTTCGTCGGCGGTTTCCCGGTCGAGGTCGCCGGTGGGTTCATCGCAGACGAGGATGCGCGGGTCGGCGACGATGGCCCGGGCGATGGCCACCCGCTGTTGCTGGCCGCCGGACAACTCGCCGGGTTTGTGTCCCGCCCGATCCCCAAGGCCGACAATGGCCAGCGCCACATCGGCATTGCGCCGGCGCTGGCGGCCGCCTAGCCTGGTGAGCAGCAGCGGCAGTTCCACATTGCGCCGGGCGCTGAGAATCGGCAACAGGTTGTAGAACTGGAAGATGAAGCCGATATTGCGCGAGCGCCACTGGGCGAGCTTGCGACTGGACAACCCCACAAGTTGCCGCCCCGCCACTTCGACGCTGCCGGCAGTGGGCTGGTCAAGCCCGCCGATGAGATTGAGCAGGGTCGTCTTGCCGCTGCCGGATGGCCCCATCAGGGCGAGAAAATCGCCTTCTTCGATTTCCAGATCAAGGTCGTTGAGGACTTCGACCTTCTGCCGGCCTTTGGTGAAATGCCGGGAAACCTGATTCAGTTGAATGATGCCCACTTGGTGCTTGCCTCTGCCTCGATTATACCTGCCGTCGCTGGCGCCGCTTTTCCCGTCATTCTGCGCGGAGCGAACTTCCCCCTTCCTCGTCATTCTGCGCGGAGCGAACTTCCCCCTTCCTCGTCATTCTGCGCGGAGCGAAGCGCAGTCGCAGAATCTCCCGAACATTGCGGTCTTCCAGGTTTCGCCCCAAGTCCCTGCCAGACTCCTTTCGATTCTCAATAAGCCGCAAGCTCCACGGTTAAGCCATCCTGCAACTGCTCGCGCAGAGCCGAATCCAGGGTGCTCACCACCCGTTCGCCTTCGTCGAGGCCCGCGAGCACCAGGGTACTGGCGCCGTTTGCGGGACCGATCTCCACGACCCGGCGGCTGATGTGGCCATCGGTGACGACCCAGACGTGGGCCCGACCGTCCTGGCGGACAATGGCCGAACCCGGAACGAGGACACCCGCGATGGGTTCTTCGCTGGCGGGCGCCATGATGGCGGCGGCGCCGGAGTCTTCCATGAAGGCGACTTTCACTCCCATTTCGGGCATGACCCGTTCGTCGCGTTTGCTGAAGCCGATTCGCACCCGCACCGTGGCCTGGTTGCGGTTGGCGGCGGGAATAATCGCGATGACCTCGGCCTGGTAGGGATCGTCGGGCCAGGCATTCAGCGTGATGGTCGCTTCCTGTCCGGCACGGACGCGGTTGATATAGGCCTCGTTGACGTCGACTTCGACTTCCAGGGATTCCATGTCGACGATGGTGCAAATGCCGGTGGCGGTGAAGCCGCCGCCCGCGGCGACGGGAGAGATCATCTCGCCGGGCTGGGCCGCCTTGGCGATGACCACGCCGGAAAAGGGCGCCCGGATTAGCATATCCGCAAGCAATTGCCGCTGGATCTGCAGCGCCCGCTCGGCGACTTCGATATCGCGTTCGGTCTTTTCCAGCCGCGCCCGCAGGGCCGCAAGGCTCAACTCGTCCCGGTCGAGATCCGCCTGACTCGCGAGCCGGTTGGCGGCCAGGTCCCGGGTGCGGCCGACATTCAGCTCCGCCTGGCGAATCTGCACCTCAAGCTCCTCCACCGAGGCCCGGGCCGAAGCCACCTGGGCTTCCTCCATTTCAAGCTGGGCGCGGTTGACGCTGTCATCGAGCCGGGCAAGCACCTGACCTTCCTCGACCCGCATGCCTTCTTCCACCAGCACTTCCATGACCTTGCCGGTCACCTTGGAACTCACCGTCGCCATACGCCGGGCGATGACATAGCCGGTGGCGTCGAGCACGCTTTCGGAATTCTCCGCAAGCCGCTGCCGGGGCGCCACGGCGATGCTGGTATCCACCGCAAGCGCCTGGGCCTGCTGCACGGGCCGGAAATTCCAGAACACAAAGCCCGCGCCGGCAATGAAGGCAATCAGCACGAACCAGCGCAGGGGCCGGAACCCCCCATCCGCCGAGTCATCCCGGTCAATCTTCAACTCATTGAGCAGCGATTGCTTGTCCACTTCAGGGCCATCATTCGAAAACCCGTTCAGTGTACTACAGGTCTCCCGGATTATCGCCGGGCAGGTTCGGAAACAAATTTCCCGTTTTCCTGTCACAGGAGTATGATCGAAGCATTCATTGAATCGAGTGGGGGTGTGACATGACTCAGGCAAGATGGTTTGTTTCGGCGGTGCTTGCCGCCGGAATCACGGCCGGCCTGTTCTACTTCATGCAGTATCTGATCGAGACCGGCGACCGGCTTGCCGATCCGGTGCGGGTTGTGCGGGTGGTCGATTCGACCATGCCGGAGTTCGAGCCCGAATTGATAGAGGATGTCGATAAACCGGCGCCGGTCGAGCAAGTCGAGGACGAGGAGGAAGATCGTCCCGAGCGACGGCCAACGCTCGACCCGACTCCGTCGGTCGGCATCGTCGGTACTGGCGTGGAGGTTGATGGTATCGTTGACCTCACGCCGACCAACGTCGATACAAGCAATACCGATCTCTTCCCGCTCGTGGCTATCCAGCCCCAGTATCCCACCCGGGCCGCCCAACGCGGCCTGGAAGGCTGGTGCCTCGTCAGCTTCAAGGTGGATGGTCAGGGCAACGTGATCGAAGACAGCATCACTGTGCTCGACTCCGAACCGCCCGACATTTTCAACCGTGCATCTACACGCGCAGCGGCAAGATTCAAGTTCCAGCCCAGGATGGAAGACGGCGAGGGCGTCGAAGTAGCAGGAGTCCAGTACCTGTTCCGCTACGACCTGAATGACTGATGGTCACTGCAGTTCCCGGCGGCGAGAGGAGTGTTTGTCGTTTTCGCCACCGGGTTCCTGTTATTCCCAGGCAGTGTGTGCGGTCATTGACACTCCGTGAGTTCCTGCGGCGCAGGCTCCTACTTACTCGAACACGAAGTAGTTTCGTTCGAAGGGGACTTCGTTCTCGGCGATGACGGTCAGGGTTTGGGGGTCGAGCAGCCAGATGCGGCGCGGGCCGGCGATGACGGCCCGGGGCGTGTCGGGGTCGCATTGCATTTCCTCGATCAGCGCGCCGCCGGGCGCGTCGAGTTCGGCTTCGCGCAGCACCTCGCCGGTGGCGGTGTCGATCAGGCGGAATCGGGCCGAAGGTTCGGGCTCTTCCGCGGTGGGGTCCCGGGCGAGTTGCTGCAGCCAGCGGGAGCCTTCGGCGAACAGGATGTTCCGGGCTGGATTGGGGGAGGCGAATTCGGATTCGATCGTTTCGGTGGCGATGTCGTAGAGGGCGTATTCGAGTTGCGCCGGATCGTCCTCGATGGCGCGACTTGCCAGCGCCTTGCAGTTCTTGGTGTGCAAAGGCGTGAGTTCGTAGCCCTCCCCGGTCAGCGCCGCGAGCGGGCGGCGCCGGTTGATCGGCCCGCCCGCAGCCGGTGCGCTCAGGTAATTGGCATCGTCGGTAAAATACAGGGTATCGTCCACGGCGCAGAAGGGCATGCTCAGGTCCATGTCGCCGATGTCCCATACGTTGAGGACTGCCAATCTTTCCGACATGCGCTTCCTAATTTCGACTCGAATTTTATCCAGCTGCTCGTCTGTCAATTTATCGTTCGGAATGTGGTCGTATTTTAAGTATAGCTTTACCTGCACTACCAGGCGATTGTACGCTAGGGCGTGTTAACACAAATACCTCCATTTGTGGTATTCTCCAATCAAGCCGTCTCTGACGGGAAATGTCCGGAGAATCAATCCAGTGGAACTCACCGAGAACCAGTACGATCGCATCGCGCCGTTGCTTCCCAGGCAGC
>JAJDVS010000085.1 GCA_022825945.1 Pseudomonadales bacterium | reverse complement strand
AAATTCCCTCCTTGGAATTTTTCATTATCGCAAAACAAAAGCGTGGTTTTGTTTTGCTCGCGAATTCAATGGCTTACGCCATGGAATTCGGCGGCACTTCCATGTGCCGCAGGGAAGCCCTGACTTAATCAGAGCTTCCCTTTGGGTATTCCCTGAAAGTTCCCTTCCTGGAATTTCTCATTATCGCACTCTATGAGCCTGCGTCGCAGGGATCTCCGGCTTGATCCAGCAATTCTCATTATGGCGATGGGCGCGCTCACATTGGTCATCCCGCGCGCAGTCGCGGGATCTCATCGCGTGGCCACTGCAAGAGATTCCGCGACTCCGCTTCGCTTCGCGCGGAATGACATGAAGGCTGGAGCGTCAAAATGAGAATTGCTGGGCTTGATCAGAGCGCAACAACCACCTTGCCGAAATTTTCGCCTCGCATCAGGCGGCAGAACGCTTCCGGGGCGCTTTCGAGGCCCCGGCTGCTGTCCTCGCGCTGGTGGATTCTTCCCCCGCGCAGCAGGGGCAGGCATTCGCGGACATATTCGCTCCGTCGGGACTCGTAGTCGTAGACCACCAATCCGCTGACCTGCGCCCGCCTGGCAATCAGCAGGCCCGGCGGCGGGCCCGGTTCGCGCCCGGAACGGTTGTATTCGGCCATGAGGCCGCAGAGCACGATGCGGCCGTAGTTGGCGAGATGGGCGCAGGCGGTGCGCAGCAGGCCGCCGCCAATCAGGTCGAAATAGACGTTAACGCCGGCTGGGCAAAGTTCCCCGAGCCTCGCGTCGATATCCTCGGTACGCCGGTTGATGCAGGCTTCAACCCCTAGCGACTCCATCGCGAAGCGGCATTTTTCCGGCGAGCCGGCAATACCGATCACTGTTGCGCCGCGCAGGGCGCAGAACTGCGCGGCCGCAGAACCGACGGCACCGGTCACCGCCGGAATCAGTACGCGGTCACCCTCCCCAACCCCGGCCTGCCAGACCATGCCGGCCCAGGCCGTCAAGCCGGTCATGCCGAGAATCGACAGGGCGTAGGACGGCGGAGTGATCTCTTCGTCCAGCAACCGCGCCTCCCCGGCCGCGTGAGCCGAGTATTCCCGCCAGCCGCCCATGCAACACACCAGCCTCCCGGCCGGCAGTTCCGGCGAATCCGAACGCAGCACTTCGCTGACGGTTTCCCCGCGCATCGCCTCACCCGGCGCCACCGTCCCGGAAGGATGCCGCCCGGCGACCTGGCTGCGCATATAGGGATCGAGAGAAAGAAAGCGGGTTCGACATAGCACGCCCCCCGCCGGCATTTCCGGCAGCGGCGCCTCGCGCAAGGCAAAGTCTTCCGGCGCGGGTACTCCGTCGGGTTTGTTGACGAGAATGATCTGGCGGTTAGTCGGCAATTTGGATCACGTCATTCCGGGGCTCGCAAAACGTGAGTCGGTTTGAAGCCACGGACCTTGGCAACCAAGTATTCTTTGACTTGATCAGAGCTTCCCTAAGTATTCTCTGAAAAATTCCCTCCTTGGAATTTTTCATTATCGCAAAACAAAAGCGTGGTTTTGTTTTGCTCCCGAATTCAATGGCTTACGCCATCGAATTCGGCGGTCATCCCCACCTGCAGCCACCCCAGATTGATGCCGACCCGGTCGGCGCCGGGATTGGCCCAGGAATAGGCCACGGTCTCGCCGGTTGCCGAATCGAGAATGCCGAGCTTGAGCACCGCGACGCGGGTATTCTGGTAGGTCAGCCGCGCCAACTCGACGCTGTAACCCGTCGCATCTCCCTCCGCGGTGACCAGCGGCACGATCTGCCCCTCGTTGTGCAGGCGCAAGTCAGGCACGAGCAGCATCTCGTCGGGATTGTCCGAGTCGGCGGCGAACGCACCGCGGCGGACCGCGCCCCAGCCGTCGAATTGCCGCACCTTGCGGTTGCGATGGGGCTCCTCCCTGCCGAACAGCAGGTTGCCGTCCTCGTCGTAGGCCTTGTCGCCGATCCAGATTTCGTCCGCGGTCAGGCGCAGGGTATCGGTGATGTAGACATTCTGCTCCATGGCCCCGGAATAGTAGAAACAGGCGCCCTCATCCATTTCACCCACATAGTGATCGCCATTTAGCCGCCAATAGACATTGCAGCCGGGCACATTGCGCAAATCGGCGGGCGCAAGCTCCGCCAGCAGCGATGGGTCGCGGTCGGCGTAGCGGTATTTTTCCTCGTCGAGAAAACTGTGAATGGCGAGTTCGATGGCGCCGCGGTCCTCGTTCACGCTGAACTCGTACAGACGCTGGCGGTAGACATTCTCGTAGTCGCGACCGAGATATTGCTTGATGAAATAAGTATGCTCGCCGACGGCCGGGGCAGGCGCCGGCAGGAAGATGTGATGGATGTGTTCGTGGCGGTCTTCGGGAGCGATGCCATCCTCGCCCTGCTGCCAGACCTGTTCGTTATTGTCGTATTCACCGGCGAACCAGCCGAGGAAATGCGCAAGGTCCTGGCCGAGGACGCCCGCCGGTAGAAGAAGCAATAAGGCGGAGACAGTCAGGCTTGTGTTTTTGCGGATAGTCTTCATTGCTTTGTACCCCTTGCCCATGGAGGCATGACTTCAAATGTGCCGAATTGCTTTGTATTATTGCTTTGTCCTATTGATAGGTCAATATATCTAAATGAATCGTTTCCGCACAGCATGAGCGGCGGCGGTTCGAAGCCACCGACATGCCTGCCACATTGCTCGAAAAGCTCTGGAGTCTTCATGAAATCGCCGATCTTGGCGACCGTGACTGCCTGATCCATATCGACCGGATCTTTCTTCACGAACGCACCGGCAGCATCGCCCTGCGCAGCCTGGAACAGGAAGGACGCAGGGTGCGCGCTCCCCACCGCGTGTTCTGCACCATGGACCATATCGTGGACACCAGGCCCGGCCGGGGCGACATTTCCCTGGCGCCGCACGGCCGCGAGTTCATCGAGGCGACCCGGCAAAGCGCCAGGCGGGCGGGAATCCACCTGTTTGATATCGACGATCCCCGCCAGGGCATTTCCCATGTGGTCGCCGCCGAGAACGGCATCGTTCTGCCGGGCATGAGCGCGGTCTGCCCGGACAGCCATACCTGCACCCTCGGCGCCCTCGGCGCCCTGGCCTGGGGAATCGGCTCCACCGAGGCCGAACACGCCCTGGCCACGAGCTGTCTGCGGGCAAGCCGCCCCCGGGCCATGCGGGTCAACTTTATTGGCGAAACCGCGCCGGGAGTGACCGCCAAGGACATGATTCTGCACCTGATCGCCAGTTTCGGCAGCCGGGCGGGCCGGGGTTATGCGGTGGAATTCGCCGGCCCCGCCGTGTCCGCCCTGAGCATGGACGGACGCTTTACCCTGTGCAACATGGCCGTGGAAATGGGTGCATTTACTGGCATGATCGCCCCGGACGAACGCACGATCGCCTATGTTCGAAACACCGCACTGGCCCCGCGAGGGCCGCTGGCGGAGCGGGCCGAATTCCATTGGCGCCAATTGCACAGCGATACCGGCGCCGAATTCGATCTGGAACTGGAAATCGACTGCGCCCGCATCGCGCCCGCGGTTACCTGGGGCACCAACCCGGAACAGATGGCCAACATCGGCGGCAAAGTGCCGTCGCCCGACGCATTCGAGGATCCGCAGAAATCCCTGGCCGCCAGCCAGGCGCTGGATTACATGGGTCTGAAACCCGGCACGCCGCTGGATTCGATCCGGATCGACGCCGCATTTCTCGGCTCCTGCACCAACAATCGCATCAGCGACTTGCGGGCCGCCGCGAACTACCTGCGCAACAGGAAAATCGCGCCCTGGGTGCAAGCCCTGTGCGTTCCCGGTTCAGGGGCGGTCAAACGGGAAGCCGAAGCCGAAGGGCTCCACGAGATTTTCCGGAACGCGGGATTCGAATGGCGCGAAGCCGGCTGCTCGCTCTGCTTCCACGCCGGCGGCGAATCCTTCGGCGGCAAAAGGGTGATTTCCTCCACCAACCGCAATTTCCAGGGCCGCCAGGGCCCCGGCGCCCGCACCCATCTCGCCAGCCCGCTCACCGTGGCGGCCTCGGCCTGCCGGGGCTATATCAGCGCGGCGGAGGCGTCATGACGCATCCGCAGGCACAGGTGTTCCATCGCGGTGTCGCCGCGCCCCTGCTCAGGCCCAATATCGATACCGACGCCATCATCCCTTCCCGGGAGATTTCCCGGGTATCGAAGAAAGGGCTGGGCGAGTCGATGTTCGCCGGCTGGCGCTATCTTTCGACCCGGGTCTCAACACAGGGCCGGGAGCCCGACCCGAATTTCATCCTGAATCGGGAAGCCTATCAAGGAACCAGCATTCTGCTCGCCGGCGACAATTTCGGTTGCGGCTCTTCCCGGGAGCACGCGGTCTGGGCGCTGAAGGATTTTGGCATCCGCGCGATTCTGGCGCCCTCCTTCGGTGGCATCTTTTTCAATAACTGCGCCCTGAACGGCATTCTCGCCATTGAGCTGGAAGAGGCCGAAATTCAACGACTTGCTGATTGGGTGCAGGTAGACCCCCGCGCTAATTTGCTGCAAATCGACCTGGCCGCACAGCAAATCCTCTGGCGGGAAGGCGAGAAAACCGGTTTCGCCATCGAACCGGCCCGGCGCAGCCTGCTGCTCGAAGGTCTCGACAGCATCGCCGCCACCCTGCGCCAGGAAGACGCGATTGCGGCTTTCGAAGCCGCCGACCGTCAACGCAGACCCTGGGTATGGATGTAGTCTTTTATCAGGCAGGCGTCGGTGAGGAAATCCTCCATGGACTCCCCCGTTCCGTCGCGAACCTTCCCGGTTAGCGAATGGATTCCGTCCCAGCTCAATACGCCGCCGTTTCTTTCCGCGGCAAGGGCGAGATCGCGGTAGACCCAGTAACGACTTGAGGCGGCTTCCAGCCGGTCGGCATAGTATTCCCGCTTGTATGCCTCCCCGGCCGCCGCGGCCTCGTCCAGATGCGCCGCGTCGATCCGCTTTCCGGAAACCGGCGTGTTCTGGGCCTCATCGACACAGACCACGATGTGATACTTCCCCGGAAGCTTCGCTGCATTCTTCCATCAGCGCCGACTTCCCGACGCCCGGAGCACCCTGGAAAACCATTGTGCCGCCGCCGACCCGACCATCATGGAGACTGCCCGCCGCCCTGCGAAAGACATCGAACTCCATAATCGCGCCCCCGAAAGAACGGCTCGCGACCGACTTCGGAACGGCCGGTCTGGTCCAGCCAGATTTCCAGCGGCAGGGGATCGGCCGGCGGTGGTTTCGGAAAGGGTCTTGCGTTCATTCGGGTAATGTACCGCAGGCTTGGGATTCATGGTACTTGCCGTTTTGTCAAACGGCAATTCCCATCATGGTTTTCGAAGGTCTCTCTTGCCTGCCTCTGTGGCTACAGCAATCTGGCGTGCTCGAGTTGCCGGATTTCTTCGCTGGTCAAACCCGCTTGCGCGAGAACTTCGCGGGCGTGTTCACCGGCTGCCGGCACATCGTGGCGGACGCCGAAGCGGCTGCCGCCCCATTCGATGGGCAAGGCCGGCAAACGGGTGCGCTCTCCGGCGCGCTCGCCGTCGCGCAGGGTGACCGGCAGCAGACCTTCGCCAGCCTTGAGGTGGGGGTCTTCAAAAAGATCCGAGGGCTTGTTGACCTCGGCGAAAGCCACTCCGGAGCGGGCGAGCCGGGCAAGCATCTCATCCCGGCCCATGTTGGCGAACATCCGCGCTATCGCGGGCAGCAGGCGCTCCCGCTGGCGGACCCGCTCATTGTTTTTCTCCAGCGACTCATCGGCGGCGAATTCCCGCAGCTCGAATTCCTCGCAGAAGCGGCGCCACTGGGTATCGCTCACGACGCCGACGAAAACCTTGTCTCCTTCCCGGCATTCGAAGATATCGTAGATCGCCCAGGCCGAGCTGCGAATCGACATGGGCAGCGCGGCCTCGCCGGTCACCGCCTGCTGGGCCATGTGCTGGCCGACGAGGAAGGCGGTGGTCTCGAACAGCGAACCGGTGACGAGTTCGCCGCGGCCATTGCCGCGGCGGCGTTCCAGGGCGGCAAGTACGCCGATGACGCCGAACATGCCGCCGGTCACGTCGATGACGGATGCCCCCGCCCGCATGGGACGGTCCGGCAGGCCGGTCATGTAGGCCAGCCCGCCCATCATCTGGGTCACTTCGTCCAGGGCGGTGCGGTCCTGGTAAGGGCCCGAGAGGAAGCCCTTGAGGGAACAGTAAATGAGCCGCGGATTGGCGGCATGCATGGTTTTCCAGCCAAAACCGAGCGCGTCCATGGCGCCGGGGCGGAAGTTTTCGATGAGCACGTCGGCGCCGGCAATCAGCCGCCCGGCGAGTTTGCGGCCGCCGGCGCTCTTGAGATCGATGCAAATGCTTTTCTTGTTGCGGTTGTACATGGGGAAGTAGCCCGCGCCGGAACCGCCCAGGCGCCGGGTCTTGTCGCCGCCCGGGGGTTCGATCTTGATGACCTCGGCGCCAAGGTCCGCCAGAATCATCCCCGCGGCGGGCCCCATGACCATATGGGTGAATTCGATGACCTTGACGCCTGCCAGCGGCAGGGCGCCGTCGCCTTGTTGCGTTTGCTTCAAACCAGCCTCTCTTGTTTTATCCAGGCTGCGCCAATGGTATATTTGTCATGTTGTTATAACAATAGTTCATTTGGCCAATACCACAGGGCGGGGAACCCAGGATTCATGAAGCCGGACATTCTTATCAGCGAGGTGGGCCTGCGGGACGGCCTGCAGAATATCGCGGCGACCATGTCCACAGCGGACAAGCAGGCCTGGATCGCCGCGCAATACACCGCAGGTTGCCGGGAGATGGAAGTGGGTTCCTTCGTTCCCCGCAAACTGCTGCCGCAACTGGCGGATACCGGCGAGATCGTGCGCTACGCCGCCGGGCTCGAAGGGCTTTGCGTGGCGGTGCTCGCGCCCAATCTGCGGGGGCTCAGGGACGCCGTCGCCCATGGCGCCCACAAGGTGACCTTGCCCTTTTCCATGAGCGAAACCCATTCGCTGAAAAATGTGAACCGGACCCACGCCCGGATGCTCACCGAAATCAGGGCCTGTGTCGAGTATCTCCAGGGCTTGCCGGCTGGCGAGCGGCCGCATTTTGAAGTCAGCCTTTCCACCGCTTTTGGCTGCACCCTGGAAGGCCCCGTGCCCGAGAACCGGGTGCTTGCCATGGCCGAGGCCGTCACCGCCCTCGGCGTCGATGAAGTGAGCCTTTCCGACACCACGGGTTATGGCAATCCGCGGCAACTCAAGCGGCTCGTGCTGGGTATCTGGCAGGCTTGTGGCCGCGACAAGCTCCAGGGCGTACATCTGCACAACACCCGGGGCCAGGGGCTGGCGAACGCCCTGATGGCGGTGGAACTCGGCCTCGCCACCCTGGACAGCTCCCTCGGCGGCATCGGCGGCTGCCCCTTCGCGCCCGGGGCCAGCGGCAATATCGTCACCGAGGACCTGGTATTCCTGCTGGAATCCATGGGCCTTTCCACGGGCATCGATCTGGCGGCGTTGATCGAAGTGCGGGAACTCGTGACGGCGGCGCTGCCGGATGTGGAGTTGTTCGGGTTCACCCCCGATGCCGGCATTCCCATGGGATACCGCGCGGCATGAACACCATCCCGGTCAGAAATCCCCGCACCGGCGGCATCGACGGCGAGGTCGAAAACTGGGCGCCGGCAAGAATCGTCGCCCTGGCAAATGAATTGCGCGGCGCCCAGGACGCATGGCGCGGCAAGGGGTTTGCCCACCGGCGCCAGGCGCTGTTGAACTGGCGCGAAGAAATCGAAAGGCGCGACGAGGCAATCACCGAAGCCCTCACCGCGGATACCGGCCGGCGGCGGATTTCCCGGCTGGAAGCGCTCAAACCCGTCAACCTGATCGATTACTGGCTGGAGCGGGCGCCGGCGATACTGGCGGAGGAAACGGGCCGCTCGAGCATGGCGCCCACTGTGGACTGGCGCCACCTGAAAGCCCCCTATCCCCTGGTGGGCGTCATCAGCCCCTGGAACTTCCCCCTTGCGCTGGCTTCACTGGACGCGATTCCCGCCCTGCTCGCCGGTTGCGCGGTGATCGTCAAGCCCAGTGAAGTCACCTCCCGCTTTGTGCGGCCCCTGGCGGAAAGCATTGCTGCGGTGCCGGACTTGCAGGCGGTGTTCCGGCTGATCACCGGGGACGGCAGCGCCGGCGCCGGCCTCGTGGACACAGCGGACGCCATTTGCTTTACCGGCAGCGTCGCCACCGGGCGCAAGGTGGCGGTACAGGCGGCGCGGAACTTCATCCCGGCCTTTCTGGAACTCGGCGGCAAGGACCCGGCCATCGTCACCGCCGGCGCCGACCTGGAAAATGCCGTGCGCGCCATCGCCCGCAGCGCATTCGGCGCCACCGGCCAGGCCTGCCAGTCGCTGGAGCGCGCCTTTGTCGCCCGGGAAGTGTATGGAGAATTCCTCGGGAAGCTGGTGGCCGCCGCCGAGAACATCCGCCTGAATGAGGCCAGCCTCGATTCGGGAGACATTGGCCCACTGATATTTGCCGGTCAGGCGGCAACGATCCGCCGGCATCTCGACGACGCCCTCGCCCGGGGCGCCCGGGTGCACTGCGGCGGGGCCATCGAACAGCATGGCGGCGGCGACTGGTGCCGCCCCACGGTGGTAAGCGAAGTCACGCGGGACATGCTCATCATGCGCGAGGAAACCTTTGGTCCGGTCATCACCATGGCGCCATACGATTCCACCGGGGAAGCAATCACCCTGGCCAACGACTCCGATTACGGGCTTTCCGCGGCGGTGTTCGCCGGTTCCCGCACCGAGGCCGAAGCGATTGCGGAGAAGCTGGAAGTGGGCGGAGTCAGCATCAACGACGCCAGCCTCACCGCCGGCGCCAACGACGTGGAAAAGAACTCTTTCCGCCTTTCCGGCATGGGCGGGTCGCGCATGGGCCCGTCGGGAATGAGCCGCTTCCTGCGCAAGCGCGCCCTGCTCCACCAGACCGCGCCCGCCCCATCGATTCATGTGATGAGCGAAGAGAGTCAGTGACGCGCCAGCGCCCGCTGTACCTGTTGCTCGATATGCTCCATGGGCAGGACATCGCGGCTGCGGTTGAGGATGAAGTCGAGAAAGCGCTCGGCGATCAGGGACAGTTTTTTCGACTTGAGATTCACCACATGCCAGTGGGACATGATGGGAAAACCCTTCACCCGCAATTGCGCGAGGCCATCCTCCTCGGCGTCGGCGAGCACATAGGCCGAGAGAATGGTAATCCCCATGTCCGCCATCACCGCGTACTTGATGGCCTCGTTGCTCTCCACCACCATGGTTTTGGCCAGGCTGAGATTGTTTTCGCGGAGGTGCTTCCGGATCGTATTGTGCGTACCCGAACCCTCCTCCCGCAGCAGGAACTTCTGTCCCCGCAAGTCTTCCCAGTCCAGCCGCCGGCGCCGGTTCAGGGGATTTTTCGCCGAGGCGATGACCGCCAGCGGATTGGGCAGGAAGGGCCTGCCATGGATTTCCAGTTCGTCGGGGGGGTCGCCGAAGATATACAAATCGTCCCGGTTGCCGTTGAGGCGCTCGATGATCTTGGCCCGGTTGCCCACCATGAAGGCCACGTCGATGTCGGGATACATCTGGCAGAAAGGTCCGAGAATCCGCGGCAGGAAGTACTGGGCGGTGGTGACCACGGCGATGCTCAGGGATCCGGCGGTGAGACCCTTGAGATGTTTGAGCCTGCCATCGAGGCGGGACATTACTTCAAACAGCTCCCGGCCGCTTGCCGCCACCTCGCGCCCGGCCTCGGTGAGGAACAACCGCTTGCCGATCACTTCGTGCAGTGGCAGGCCCACGGCTTCGGCGAGCTTGCGGATCTGCACCGACGCCGCCGAATGGCTCAGGTGCAACGCCTCGGCGGCCCGGGCGATACTCCCGGTCTCCGCCACCTTGAGGAAAATTTCGAGTTGCCGCAGGGTGCCGAGTTTCGCCAGCGCCCGGGTGCTTGTTCCGATTTCCATCAGGTCAGTGCTCCGCTCCAGATATAACTATAAAAATAAACGAATACCGTTAATATTAAATACTATTATTCAGGTAAAGTCACCGTTACCATGGCTTCCAACATTTGTGAACGACCTGAGAGGACGCAAAGATGAGACCCCATGTCGAGCTGATTGACGAGGTGGACCTGCTGTGGCACGTCGCTGAATTTCCCCACGCCAACGGCGAAGCGCGCCAGCGCAACCTGTGCTACGACGAGGAAAACGGCGCCGCGTCGCTGAAAGTGGAATTCCTCACCGACTGGAAACGGACCGGCGGCCTCCACGCCGCCCAGACCGAATGGTATGTGCTGGAGGGCGAGATCGAAATCGGCGACACCCGGCTCGGGGAAGGCGGTTACTGGTGCGCTCCCCAGGGCACATGGACACCCGAGGTAAAGGCCAGAAAAGGCACGCAAATCCTGCTGTTCCGGGAGTTCGGCGACTGGGGCTTCGCTCCCGGCGGACGTGACAAGGCCAATGGCGATCAGAAGGCGGAACTGGCGATCTGCGATTCCAGAGCCATGGAATGGTACGACGTGGTGGACCCCGAACACGGCAGCCCGATGAATTTCGAGCGCGGCGGCACGCCCGTGCCGGGGCTCTTCATCAAGCTGCTGTACCGCAATCCGGTGACGGGTTTCTACACCCGCCTGATCAAGGCCAAGCCGGGCTGGCGCGAGCATCCCCTGGCCCATCATCCGGTTTTCGAGGAAGCCTATTGCCTCGACGGCTGGTTCGACTACAACTTCGGCACCATGACCAGGGGCCAGTACTTCTTCCGCCCCGCCGGCGTGCGCCATGGCGACTTCACCGCCGGGGAAAAGGATGGCTGCACCTGGATATTGCGTTGCGACGGCGATCTGGTGGACTGGTACACGGAAAACGCCAGCATCGAGATGAAAGGCGACCCGGTGAACTGGGGCGAGGGTTTTCCGCTGTCGGAGCCGCCGGAGCTGATCCAGCCGGTGCGCTCGCGCTCCATCGGCCCCTGGAAGAATCCATACTATCAGTAGGGGAAGTTCCAGTCATTTTTGCGCACAGCGAAGCTTTCCTTCCCGTCATTCCGCGCGCAGCGAAGCGAAGTCGCAGAATCTCATGCAGTACCCTCCCGGGGAGATTCCGCGACTGCGCGCGGAATGACGGACAGGCAAAATGACAGAGGCCGAATCAGGAGAACAATAGCATGACAGACGCGCTCGGATGGCGGGCCAAGTTCGGCGTGCTTGGCCCGTCCACCAATACCATCGTCCAGCCGGAATTCGACGCCATGCGGGTGCCCGGCGTCACCAATCATTACAGCCGCATCGTCATCGAAAACGCCAACGCGGTCTCCGACGAGACCTTCATCGCCGGCACCATGATCATTTCCGAAAACACGATCGACGCCGTCCGGGGCGTCATGACCTGCTCGCCGGACTATCTGGTCATGGGCATGTCCGCGGTCACTTTCTACGGCGGGGCCGAGGGGGCGCGAAAGTGGCGGGAAAACATCGAAAACGCCAGCGGGCTGCAACTCAGCATCGGCTCCGAATCCTGCGCCGCCGCAATGAAAACTTATGGCGGCATCCAGCGAATCGTCGTGATCTCCCCCTATTTTCCCGCGGCCAATCGCGAGGTCATGCGATTTTTCGCCGACTACGGCTACCAGACGGTTCGCGACCACTGCCTGCGCTGCCCGAGTTGGACCGCCATCGCCGAAGTACAGGGCGACACCCTGCGAAAGCTCGTGGCGGAACTCGACGGCGACGATGTGGATGCCTTCGTCCAGGTGGGCACCAACCTGTGCATGCTTGAGCTTGCCGCCGAACTCGAGCGGGAAATGCAAAAGCCCATCATCGCCATCAATGCCGCCACCTACTGGCACGCCCTACGCCAGTATGGCATTGGCGATCAAATGAAGGGCTTCGGAAAATTACTGGAGAAACACTGAAAAGGACTTCTCAAGGCTGAACGATGTGGATTTCGTCCATGCCGTTATCGGGGTGAGGCCCGGTCGGCGCAGCCGACAAGAAGCGAAGCTTCTTGAGGGCCGAACGGCTCGACAGGATGTCGAGACTGGGGTCAGTCGAAGCCATTAGCTTGCGCCAGGGACGGCAGGCACAACCCAGCCAAATTGCCCGGAACAAGCACTGTTCAAGGCTGAACGATGTGGATTTCGTCCATGCCGTTATCGGGGTCAAGAGCCTCCTCCCCCGCCGGGAAGCCCTGTTCCGCCAGAATATACGCGATCACATCGGTGTACTCCTGAAACATCAGGGAGCCGGGATTGTCCGCCGGCATGGTGCCCATGACGGACTCCCATAGCCACAGCAGGGGCTGGTTGTTCCAGGAGCGCAGGGTGTCGCGGTAGAAGCGCTGGTCGTGGCAGGTTCGGCAGACGCTGTCGTAGACCGGCTTGCCGGCGTCGACCTGGGCCTGGGTGAACACCCCGTCCTTGACGGTTTTCTGCTGCGCCAGCGACCATTGCGCGCCGAGCAGACACAGCACGACCATCCCAAGCCCAAGCATCTTCTTCATCGCAAGCCTCCACTTCGGGCGCCCGGCCCTTGTCGAAAATTCCACGCCAGCGACTGTCCAGACAGCCTCGAACCTTACCCCACAAGCCCTCCGGCTTGCAAGCCGCGGGCGCTGATGCCTCCGGCGAAAAAAATCTCTCCCGATTTTTCTCTTTTTCCGGGAAAGTTTCCTAGGCTTTGGGTCCATTTCAATCGGAGGCCCGAACCATGCGGCATTCACAGCAAGGCTTTACCCTGATCGAACTGATGATCGTGGTGGCGATCATCGGCATTCTGGCGGCCGTGGCGCTGCCGGCCTATCGCAACTACACCGACCGCGCCGAGTTCTCGGAACTCGTGCTCGCGGTTACCCCGCTCAAGACTGCGGTGGAACTGGCCATCCAGACCCAGGGGCCCAGCACGCTGGAAGCGCTTGACGGCGGCGCCCTGGGCATTCCCGCCGATGTCACCGCCAGCGCCGCGGTTCACGGCGCCAGCATCAGCGATGGTGTCATCACCATGACCTGGCGCCAGGAAACGGGCTCGAATCTCACCGGCGTAACCTACACCCTGACTCCTGATGGCATTACCGCGCCGGTGAACTGGACCGAAGGCGGCACCTGCCTGAGCAACGGCCTGTGCTAGGCGCCGCCGCGGCATCCGCGGGGAAGGAAACGAGCCAGGCGCCGGCGGCGATGGCCGCCGGCCTTGGCGCGCCCCTGCTTGACCTCGACGCCCTGGATCCCCACCAGATCGAGCGCGGCCTTATCGATCGCAGGCTGACCCGGCAATACCAGGCGCTGCCCCTGCTGCGGCAGGGCGGCAAGCTGTTGCTCGCCCTGGCGGAGCCGGCCGCCATGGCCGCTGTCGATGAAATCCGCTTCCATACCGGACTGCCGGTGCAGCCGGTGGTGGTGGAAGCCGCCAAGCTCAACCGGGCGCTGCAATTGCGGGACCGGGGCGAAAGCCTGCTGGACGAGGTGGGCCTGGAAGAATTGCAAGGTGATACGACGCCTGCGATGGAGCCCGGCGCCGAGGCCGCCAATGCCGATGAAACGCCCATTGTGCGGCTGGTCAACCGGCTGCTGCTCGATGCCCTCCAGGCCGGCGCCTCGGATATACATTTCGAGCCCTTCGAGACCAGTTGCCGGGTCCGCTTCCGCATCGACGGCATTCTCCACGAAATCACCCGCCCGCCGGTGCAAATCGCCCGCCGCATCGCATCAAGACTCAAGATCATGGCGGAAATGGACATCTCCGAGCGGCGCCTGCCCCAGGACGGCCGCATCCGCCTGCCGGCGGCGGATGGCGGCGGAGTCGATTTCCGTGTCAATACCCTGCCCACCCTGTGGGGAGAAAAGCTCGTGCTGCGGATTCTCGACGGTGGCGGGGCGCAAATGGACATCGACTCTCTTGGTCTGAGCGAGGCCCAACGCGAGCATTTCGAATCGGCCCTTGCGGCGAGCCAGGGAATGATCCTCGTCACCGGCCCCACGGGAAGCGGCAAGACGGTAACGCTCTATGCGGGCCTGCGGCTGCTCAATACGCCGGAGCGAAACATCGCCACGGCGGAAGACCCGGTGGAAATCAATCTCGAGGGCGTGAACCAGGTCGCCGTCAACAACCGCATCGGTCTGGATTTCGCGGCCTGCCTGCGGGCCTTTCTGCGACAGGACCCGGATGTGCTCATGGTGGGGGAAATCCGCGACCTGGAAACCGCCGCCATCGCCGTCAAGGCCGCCCAGACCGGCCATCTCGTGCTTTCCACCCTGCATACCAACAGCGCCGGGGAAACCCTGACCCGGCTCAGGAACATGGGAATTGCCCCATTCAATCTGGCGACCTCGGCGCGGCTCATCATTGCACAGCGGCTGGCGCGCAAACTCTGCGGCCATTGCCGCCAGCCCCTGCGCCTGCCCGGGGATGTCCTGCTCCAGGCGGGATTCCTCGAAACCGAAATCGACAGCTTGCAACTTCATGGTGCCCGGGGCTGCGAACATTGCAAGGACGGCTACCGGGGCCGGGTCGGCATTTATGAGATGCTGCCGGTGAGCAACGAACTGGCCAGGGTCATCATGGGCGATGGCAATGCCCTGGATATCGCCGCCCGGGCCGAAGCCGAGGGTCATGAGGATCTGCGGCGGGCGGGGCTGGCAAGAGCCGCCGCCGGCCTCACCAGTCTGGACGAAGTCAACCGGGTGACCTGGACCCCGGGAGCCGGGCGGCAATGAAGACAAATGTGGACTTCATCTGGCGGGGATCCGACCGCCAGGGCAAGCCCGCCGAGGGCGAAATCAGCGAAGCCAGCCTCGCCCTGGCCAGGGCGAGGCTGCGGCGGCAGGGAATCCGACCGCAAACCCTGCGGCGCAAGCCAAAACCCCTGTTCGGCGGCCGCCAGCGGATCCGCCCCGGCGACATTGCGATTTTCACCCGGCAACTGGCGACCATGGTTCGCTCGGCGATTCCCCTGGTGCAATCGCTCAATGTCATGGCTGGCAGCACCGGCAATGCCGCCATGGGAGAAATGATCCGCAAGCTGCGGGACGATGTGGCCGGCGGCCATGGGCTGGCCGACAGCCTGGCCCGGCGGCCGGAACAGTTCGATTCGCTCTATTGCAGCCTGGTGGCCGCGGGAGAAAGCTCGGGCACCCTGGAAACCATGCTCGACCGGCTCGCCGGCTATCGGGAAAAGTCGGAACGGCTCAAGGCGAAGATTCGCAAGGCGTTGACCTATCCCGCGGCGGTGGTGGTTGTCGCCATAGTGGTGACGGGACTGCTGCTGACCCGGGTCGTCCCCACCTTCGCCGAAACCTTTGCCGGCTTCGACGCTGAGCTCCCCGCCTTCACGCTTTTCGTGCTGGGGCTTTCGGATCTGGCGCTGGCCCACTGGCATACCGCAGGCGCCATGGCAATGTTCGCCGCGGGATTGCTGGTCCACCTGCCGCGCCGTTCGCCGCGGTTTGCCGCCTTGCGCCAGCGCGCGCTGCTGCGCCTGCCGGTTTTCGGTCCCCTGTTGCGGAATGCCGCCATCGCCCGCATCGCCCGCACCCTGGCCACGCTGTTTCGCGCCGGCGCGCCGCTCACCGAGGCGCTGGAGTCCGTCGCCGAAGCGGCGGGCAATGTGGTCTATGCCGAGGCCGTGCGGACCATTGGCGAGGAGGTCCGCAATGGTCAGTCCCTGGCCGGGGCGATTCGCGGGGCGCGCCTGTTTCCGCCCATGCTCGAGCAGCTTGTGGGCATCGGCGAGGAGTCCGGCGCCCTCGATGACATGCTCGACCGCTGCGCCATTTTCTTCGAGGAAGACGTGGAATCCCGCGTGGACCGCTTAACGGCTCTGCTTGAGCCCTTTATAATGGCGCTGCTTGGCCTCCTTGTTGGCGGGCTGATGGTTGCCATGTACCTGCCAATTTTCCGGCTCGGCTCGGTCCTTTGACTTTCGGCGGCACATGAATTTACCGCAGTTTCTCAGCGCTTCTCCCAGCCAGGCTTTCATCGTGTTCCTGCTTTTCGGGCTGCTGGCCGGCAGCTTTCTCAATGTGGTGGTCTATCGGCTGCCCATCATGCTCAACCGGCAGTGGCAGATCGAGACGCGGCATTACCTCGGCCTGCTGCGCGATCCACACGACGCCGCCGGCAGGCCCTTCAACCTCGTGCGGCCCCGCTCCCATTGCCCGAAGTGCCAATGCGGGATCAAGCCCTGGCAGTTGATTCCGGTATTCAGCTATCTGCTGCTGCGGGGCAAGTGCGCGGAATGCAGCGAGGCGATTCCCCTGCGCTATCCCCTGGTGGAATTGCTTTGCGGGGCGCTGGCCGGCCTGCTGGCGCTGGGGTACGGCGCGGGCTGGCTCAGCCTGGCGCTGATCGGATTCAGCTATGTGTTGCTGGCCCTGGCGCTGATCGACTACGAAAACCAGTTGCTGCCGGACATATTGACCCTGCCCCTGCTCTGGCTCGGATTGCTGATCCACGCCCTGTTTCCCGACCTGCTGGAAACCAGCGCCACCGACGCCATCATCGGCGCCGCCGCCGGATACCTGCTACTTGGCGGATTTCATTACGCCTACCACCTGCTCACCGGCAAGGAAGGCATGGCCCAGGGCGACTTCAAGCTGCTTGCCGCCATCTGCGCCTGGCTGGGCTGGACCGCGCTGCCCTTCATCGTGCTGGTTTCCTCGGTGACCGGGGCGATCTGGGGAATGGCGCTGGTGCTAGTCCGGGGCCGCTCCTGGTCCCAGCCCCTGCCGTTCGGCCCCTTTCTGGCGGCTGCCGGCTTTCTGGTAATGCTCGCCGGGCCCGACCGTCTGGCGGGCCTGCTCGGCTGAGCGCGCCCGGAGATGGGATTCAGGGTAGGGCTCACCGGCGGCATCGGCAGCGGCAAAAGCACCGTGGCAAGAATATTCGCCGGGCTTGGGGTCGACGTTTTCGACGCCGATACGGCAGCCCGGGAAGTCGTCGAGCCGCCGAGTCCGGCGCTGGACGCCATCCGGGAGCGCCATGGGCCGGAAATACTCACGGCCTCGGGAATACTGGACCGGCCCCGGCTGCGGCGACTGGTCTTTGACAACAGCGGCGAGCGCAAGTGGCTCGAAGACCTGCTGCATCCGCTCATCGGCGAGCGCCTGCGGCGGCAAATCGACGGTTCGCGGTCCGCTTACTGCATGCTGGTCTCGCCCCTGCTGCTGGAAACCGGCCAGCGGCGACTCATTGACCGGATGCTGGTGGTGGATGTCTCCCGGAACACCCAGTTGCGGCGCAGCCTGTTGCGCGACGGCGGCGACCGCGCCACCATCGAGGCGATCATCGATACCCAGACGCCCCGCGACCAGCGCCTTGCCGCCGCCGCCGACATTATCGACAACGAAGCCGAAGAGGACGCATTGCCCGCCCGGGTGCGGAGCTTGCACCGGCTTTATCTGGAACTGGCGAAGTCCCATGAATAACGGCGTATGCCATATTGCGCGTCTGTTTGACTGTCATTCTGCGCGTAGTCGCAGAATGACGGAGGGAAGTTGTTCATGAGTGAAGAACCGGATTCCATAAACTGCCCGAACTGCGGCAAGAATGTTCCCTGGACCCGGGCAAGCCGGTACCGTCCTTTCTGCAGCCAGCGCTGCCAACTGATCGATCTGGGCGAGTGGGCTGCCGAAAACTACCGCGTTCCCGGCGAAGCCGGCCCTGCTCCGGAAAAACCCGATTCCGAATCCCTGCAATAACTTCAATCGCAGAAATTTCGAATCCCCGCCAGGCCGAAAGCGCCATGGCTTCTGGCCAGCATGGCCTGGGCCGGATGCAGGCCGCCCAGGGCGAAAACCGGCAACTCGACCTGGTCCGCCAGACGGCGGAATCCCCGCCAGCCAAGCAATTCCCCGGGGGCATACTTGCCCGTGGCCGCCACTGGTGAGAGCAGGGCGAAATCCACACCCAGGGCTTCCGCCCGGCGCAGTTCCGCCAGGGAATGACAGGAAGCGCTGAACCATTGCCCCCGGGGAACCGGGCGCGCTTCCAGTTGCGCCAGTACCCGACCGGAAGCATGGAAGCCGCAGCCGCTCCAGGCGGGGTCGTAGCGCCCGGGCGGATTGTTGAACAGCAGATGCGTTGAGCTTCCGGCGGCCAGTTCCAGCGCCGCCTCGAACCAGCGCCGGTACCGTTCTGGCGACAATTGGGGCTGGCGCACCTGAATCAGTTCCCGGCCGCTTTCGATCTGCCTGCGCAGCAATGCGAGAAAGTCCTTTTCAGCAGGCATTTGCGGCGTTATCGACAAGGCGGGGGGTAATCGCAGCAAGCGCACGATGGGGGTATTGGCGGCGGGAAAGTCGGCCTCGCGCAGGTGATGCCGCTCCCGCCAGGCAATCTGCTGTCCTTCCCTGCCGCGGGCCTCGCCGGACCAGCGGCTTACCAGATGCACATCGAGCAGGACATACTTGTCGCTGTAACGATGTTTCACCCGGCAAAGGGGATGGCTGGCAAGCGGCCTGAGCCCGGTTTCCTCATGCAATTCCCGGTGCAGGGCCTGCAGGGGAGACTCTCCCGCTTCGCGCTTGCCGCCGGGAAACTCCCACAGCCCGCCCTGGTGGCTGTCCTTCCCGCGCAGGGCGACCAGGGTCTGGTCCCGGTGATTGCGAACCACCGCCACCATGACATGAACCGGGGCGCCATTCATTGTCAATTCAGGTGATCTGTAGCGAGATAAAAAGCCGCTTTCGGGTTCACGTGCGGTAGTCCGCGTTGATTCGCACGTATTCATGGCTCAGGTCCGAGGTCCAGACGGTTTCCTCGCAGTCGCCGCGGCCGAGGCGGATTTCGATTTCGATGTCGGTTCCGGCCATGGCGGCGAGTCCGGCTTCTTCCGAGTAGTTCTCGTGCAGTTCGCCATGGGCTACCACGGGTACGCTACCGAGGAGGATGCGAAGACCGCCGGGATCGAGGTTCTCCACGCCGGCCCGGCCCACCGCGGCCAGAATCCGCCCCCAGTTCGGGTCCGATGCGAAGCAGGCGGTTTTCACCAGGGGCGACTCCGCCACGGCATAGGCCACTTGCAGACATTCGCGGCTGCTGCCGCCTTCGCTGACCCGCACGGTGATGAACTTGCCGGCGCCTTCGGCATCGCGGATGATGGCCTGGGCCAGATGCCGGAAAACCTGCCCCAATGCTTCGCGTAAACGGTTCCAGTTGACGCTGTCGCTTTCCACAGGCGTCGGGCCGGCGCCGGTGGCGCAGAATACGCAGGCGTCATTGGTGGAAGTGTCGCCGTCCACGGTGATGCGGTTGAAGCTGTGTTCAACCTGCTCGCGCAGCAGCGCATCCACCTGGCCGCGGCTCAGTTTCGCGTCAGTGAAGACGAAGGCGAGCATGGTGGCCATATCGGGGTGAATCATACCCGCGCCCTTGGCAAAGCCTGCGATGCGTACACTGTTACCATTGACATCCAGTTCGGCCCAGGCGGATTTGGCTTCGGTGTCGGTGGTGAGTATGCCTCTTGCGGCATCGGGCCAGGCCTCGGCGTCGAGCCGGGACAGCAGTTGCGGCAGGGCCTTGCCGATGCTGTCCACCGGCAGCGCTTCGCCGATGACGCCGGTGGAAAAGGGCAGCACCTGTTCCGGGGAAACGCCGCGCTGCCGCGCCAGGGCGCGGCAACAGGCCAGCGCCGCCTCGCGCCCGGCGCCGCCGGTGCCGGCATTGGCGTTGCCGGCATTGATCAGCAGGTAACGCGGGCTTGCGGCGCCGAGATGGCGGCGGGCGATTTCCACCGGGGCGGCGCAAAAGGCGTTTTGGGTGAATACCGCGCAGGTCTCGCTGCCTGCGGCAAGTTCCACGGCGACCAGGTCCAGCCGGTCCGGGTAGCGGATGCCGGCCCGAACCCCCGCCAGTCTCACGCCCGGCACGCCCGGAATGGGCCCCGGCTGCAGGACGGGGTCAGCGGATACGGCCACAGCAGTTTTTGTATTTCTTGCCGGAACCGCAGGGGCAGGGCGCATTGCGGCCCACCTTGGGCACTTCGCGGACGAAAGGCTGGGGCTGCAATTGCTGTTGCGGCTGGGGCCGGAGTTGAGACTGGCCGGATGCTGGAAGTGGCTGTGGCTGCCGCGCCGCGGGAGAAGCTTGCGCGGCGCCGCCGAGTGCGGATACGCTCTGGTGCTGGAAATTGATGCGCTCCCGCGCCGCCTGTTCCTGCCGCCGCCGCTCGATGGCGGCGACTTCGTCTTCCTGGCGAATGCTCACCTGGCTCAGCATCTTGACGACTTCGAACTGGAAATTCGACAGCAGGTCCTGGAACAGGGAAAAGGCTTCCCGCTTGTACTCCTGGCGCGGATTCTTGCCGCCGTAGCTGCGCAGGAAGATTCCCTGGCGCAGATGATCCATGGTCGCCAGATGCTCCTTCCACAAGGTGTCGAGAATCTGCAGCATGATCTGCTTCTCAAACAAACGCATCTTGTCGCCCACCACCGCGCACTTGGCGATGTATTCCTCGCCGAGCTTGCCGCTGATCTTTTCCTTGAGCTGATGCTCGTGGAGGCTTTCGTCCCCGTCGAGCCAGACGCGCACCGGCAGCTTGCTGCGGAACTCGGCTTCAATCGCGTTTTCCAGCCCCTCCAGGTCCCACTGTTCGGGAATGCTTTGCGGCGGGATGAAGCGGTCCACCAACTGGACCACGACTTCCCCGCGCATGCCATCGAGCATTTCCGAAACGTCCTCGTTGCTCATCAGTTCATTACGCTGGCGGTAGATGATGGTGCGCTGGTCGTTGGCGACATTGTCATACTCAAGCAATTGCTTGCGTATGTCGAAATTGCGTCCTTCCACCTTGCGCTGGGCTTTTTCGATGGAGCGGGTGACCATGCCGGCTTCGATGGCTTCGCCGTGTTGCATGCCGAGCCGGCGCATGAAATTCTTGACTCCCTCCCCGGCGAAGATCCGCATCAGGTCATCTTCCATGGACAGGTAGAAGCGGGAATGGCCCGGGTCGCCCTGGCGGCCGGCGCGGCCCCGGAGCTGATTGTCGATGCGGCGGGATTCATGACGCTCGGTGCCGACGATATGCAGGCCGCCGGCGGCAAGCACCTGGTCGTGGCGCTCCCGCCATTCTTCGCGAATGCGCGCGACCTGGGCCTCGCTGGGCGAGGCAAGCGTCTCGACTTCCGCCTCCCACTTGCCGCCGAGCACGATGTCGGTGCCGCGGCCGGCCATGTTGGTGGCGATGGTCACGGCGCCGGGGCGACCGGCCTGGGCGATGATGTGGGCTTCCTTTTCGTGGAATTTCGCGTTGAGTACTTCGTGCCTGATGCCGTTCTTTTTCAGGAAGCGGGAAAGCAGCTCGGAGTTTTCAATGGAAGCCGTTCCCACGAGCACCGGCGCGCCATTGCCGCTGATCTCGATGATGTCCTTCACCACGGCTTCGAATTTCTCTTCCATGGTGAGGTAGATCAGGTCGTTGTCGTCGATGCGGATCATGGGCGCATTGGTGGGGATGACCACCACGTCTAGCCCGTAGATCTGGTTGAATTCAAAGGCTTCGGTGTCGGCGGTGCCGGTCATGCCGGCGAGCTTGTTGTACAGGCGGAAGTAATTCTGGAATGTGGTGGAGGCCAGGGTCTGGCTTTCGCTCTGGATCGGCAGCCTCTCCTTGGCTTCAAGCGCCTGGTGCAGGCCCTCGGACAATCGCCTGCCTTCCATGGTGCGGCCGGTGTGCTCGTCGATGAGCACGATGCGCTGGTCCTGGACGATGTATTGCACGTCTTTCTGAAACAGATGATGGGCCTTGAGCGCGGCGTGCATGTGGTGCAGCAGGGTCAGGTTGGTGGCGGCGTACAGCGAATCCCCGGGAGCGAGCAGCTTGCGGCTGACGAGCAGTTCCTCCACATGGGCGTGGCCCGACTCGGTAAGTTCCACCTGGCGGGTTTTTTCGTCCACGGTGAAATGGCCGCTTTCCTCGGCGACGAAGTTCCGGTCCATCATTTCGAGCCTGGATTTTTCCACCCGGGTTCCGCGCTTCAATCGGGGAATCAGCTTGTTGATGTCCTGGTAGAGCTGGGAGCTGTCTTCGGCGGCGCCGGAAATGATCAGGGGCGTTCGCGCCTCGTCGATGAGAATCGAGTCCACCTCGTCGACGATGGCGAAATTCAGTGGCTTCTGCATGCGGTCTTCGAGGCGGAAGGCCATGTTGTCCCGGAGATAATCGAAGCCGAATTCGTTGTTGGTGCCGTAGGTGATGGAGCAGCCATAGGCGGCCTGCTTTTCCCGCACGGTGGTGCCGGCCTTGACCACGCCCACGCTGAGGCCGAGAAATTCGTAGATGGGCCGCATCCAGTTGGCGTCGCGCTCGGCGAGATATTCGTTGACCGTGACGATATGTACGCCGTTGCCGGTGAGGGCATTGAGGTAGGCCGGCAGGGTCGCCACGAGGGTCTTGCCTTCCCCGGTGCGCATTTCGGCGATGGATCCCTCGTGCAGCACCATCCCGCCGATCAACTGCACATCGAAATGGCGCATCCCGAGACTGCGCTTGCCCGCCTCGCGGACTGCGGCGAAGGCCTCGGGCAGCAGGTTTTCCAGGGTTTCCCCCTGGCCGAGCCGGTCGCGCAGGCTTTCGGTGCCCGCGCGCAGTTCCTCGTCGGTCCTGGCCTCGTATCCGGCTTCGAGCCGGTTGACCGCGGCCACGGCCTTGCGCATCCGTTTCAGCTTGCGCGAATTGCTGCTGCCAAAGATCTTGCTGAAAAGTTTCATCAATCAGGCGGCTAGTACGGGCCTGACGTAGGAAATGGGGACGTTGGCTTCCTTTTCAAAGCAAACGATTTCCCAGGCATCATCGGTCACTTCCAGCGTTCGCAACAGGGCGTTGTTCAGCGCGTGCCCGGATTTGTATCCCTTGAAGGCGCCGATCAGGCTGTTGCCGAGCAGGTAGAGGTCGCCAATGGAATCGAGAATCTTGTGTTTGACGAATTCGTCTTCGTAGCGCAGGCCGTCCTCGTTGAGCACCTTGTAGTCGCCCACGGCGATGGCGTTGTCCATGCTTGCGCCGAGGGCGAGATTGCGGTTGCGCAGTTCCTCGAACTCGTGCATGAAGCCGAAAGTGCGGGCCCGGGAAACTTCCTTGACGAAAGAAGTGCTGGAAAAATCCACCGTGGCGGATTTGGTGTACTTGCGATAAACCGGATGGTCATAGAGCAGGGTGTAGCTGACCTTGAAACCGTCGAATGGCTCAAGGCTCACCGACTTGTCGCCCTGGCGCAGGCAGACGGGCTTCTTGATGCGGATGAAACTCTTGCTCGCGGCCTGCTCCTCGATCCCGGCGGACTGGATGAGGAAGACAAAGGGCCCGGCGCTGCCGTCCATGATGGGAATTTCCGGGGCGTCCACATCGATAATGGCATTGTCGATGCCGAGGCCGCACAGGGCCGACATCAGATGCTCGATGGTGGCCACCCGGACATCGTCCATCACCAGCGTGGTGGACAGGGTGGTATCGCCCACATTGCCGGCCCGGGCGGGGATTTCCACCACCGGGTCGAGGTCCACACGGCGGAAAACAATACCGGTATGCGCCGGCGCCGGCTGCAAGGACAGACTGACCTTGTTGCCGGTATGCAGGCCCACGCCAGTGGCGCGAATCGCATTTTTCAGGGTTCGCTGCTTGAGCATGGGTTACCTGGCCCAGCTTCTGTTAGGCGGAATGCTACCAGACTATGGCCTGCTGCCCAAGGAATAGCGCAACCGGCAAGTTTTTATTTTGTGGCGGCCTTCTCCTGGTGACCAGCGCAAACGGGACTGGTTCGCAATCCGCTGCCGCCAATCAATCCACATTCTTCCGCAGGAATGCCGGGATATCCAGAAAATCCATGGATTGGCTGTCGTTGGCGGCCTTCTTCACGACCGCCGGTTCGATGGAAGCCGGCTGCTCGCCACTGCTTTGCCGGGACGCCTGGGCCCTGCCACGCGCGTCCTGGCCGGCTTCGGCTTCGCGGGCATTCTGCCGGCCGCCGACATTTGTCCCGCCACGCACGGGGCGCCGCGGCGTGAAGTGGGGACCCGCCCGCCTGCCGCCCGCATTGCCCTGAGCCACCTGTTCCGGCTCCGCCTCCAGTTTCGCCCGAAAGGCATCGCCATACAACCCTGTGGCGATCAGGGTAACCTGCACCCTGTCGCCGAGTTCGGGGTCCACCACCATGCCGGAAATCAGCATGTCGTCCTCGAGACTGCAAACTTCCTTGGCGACATCGCCCACAGCCTGCATGTCATTTAGGGTCAGATGTTCGCCGCCGGTGATGTTCATCAGCAGTCCGCCGGCGCTGCTGATATCGACATTTTCCAGCAGCGGGCTCGAAATCGCCGCCCGGGCGGCGGCGGCGCCGGGATTGGGGTCGTCTCTGGAGGCGACACCGGTACCCATCATCGCCATGCCCCGCCTGGACATGACGGTTTTCACATCGGCGAAATCCACATTGATATGGCCCGGCTTGGAAATGATGTCGGAGATGCCTTTCACCGCATCGAGCAGGACATCGTTGGCGGCGGCGAAAGCATTGACGATGGAGGTATCCGGCGGCAACACCTCGAGCAGCCTGGCATTGGGGACGATGATCAGCGAATCCACGTGTTCGGCGAGACTGACTACGCCCTTTTCCGCCACGGCAATGCGCTTGCTCTGCTCGAAGGGAAAGGGCTTGTTGACGATAGCCACGGTGAGAATGCCCAGATCCCGGGCGACTTCGGCGATGACCGGCGCCGCGCCGGTGCCGGTGCCGCCGCCCATTCCCGCGGCGATGAACACCATGTCGGCGCCCTGGAGGATTTCGCGAATCTGTTCATGGTCTTCCATGGCCGCCTTGCGCCCCACTTCCGGGTCGGCGCCGGCGCCAAGGCCGCGGGTGACCTTGCTGCCGAGCTGAAGCTTGTTGCTCAGGCCGAGCAGGCCAAGGGCCTGGGCGTCGGTATTGGCACAGTGGTATTCCACGCCATCCACATTGCGCTCGATCATGTGCTGAACGGCATTGCCGCCAGCTCCGCCGACACCGATAACCTTGATACTCGCCTTGTGCATGGGTCCTTCAATAATCTCGAATGTTTCGTCACTCATCAGCTTGCTCCTGTGTCCTGACTGCGTGCCTGACCACAACATCGGGCGCAGACTGTCTGTTCTTTCATTTGCCGGCCTGCCCTCAGGCGAATCGCCGGAAGAACCGCCGGGTGGAAGCGAGAAAACCGCCCGCTTCCTGTTTTTCTTCCGACCGGTCCGTCTGGCTGCTCCGTTCTTCCAGATCCTTCATTCCATACAGCAACAGCCCGACCCCCGTGGAGTGGATCGGATTGCTTACTATATCGGCATGTCCCTTGACTTTCTGAGGCGTTCCCACGCGAACCGGCTGGTGCAATACTTCCTCGGCAAGCTCCACCGCGCCGGGTATCCTCGCCGAGCCTCCGGTGAGGACAATTCCCGCCGCGAGCAGCGGTTCCATATTGCTCTCCGAAAGCTGCTGCTGCACCAGGGAAAACAATTCCTCGTACCTGGGCTCCACCACTTCCGCCAGATTCTGCTGCGACAGCTGCCGCGGCGCGCGGTCGCCGACGCTGGGAACCTCGATGGTCTCCTCCGGCTGGGCCAATTGCACCAGGGCGCTGCCATACTTGATCTTGAGCTGGTTGGCGTTCTGCCGCGGCGTGCGCAGGGCGGTGGCGATATCGCTGGTGACCTGGTCGCCTGCGATGGGAATGACGCCGGTGTACTGCAGCGCATCCGAGGTGAAGATGGCGATGTCCGTGGTGCCGCCGCCGATGTCCACGAGGCACACCCCAAGCTCCTTTTCATCGGGAGTCAGCACCGCTTCCGCCGAGGCGATCTGCTCAAGCACGAGCTGCTCGATTTCCAGATCGCAGCGGCGGATGCATTTTTCGATGTTCTGGATGGCGTTCACCGCGGCGGTGACGAGATGCGCCCGCACTTCGAGCCGGGACCCGGACATGCCCAGCGGCTCCTTTATGCCGCTCTGGGAATTGATCGTGTAGTCTTGCGGCACCACGTGGAGAATGCGCTTGTCAGGGGGGATTTCCACCGCCCGGGCCGAATCATTCACCCGGTCCACATCGGCCCGGCTTACCTCGCCATCGCGAATCGAAACCGCGCCTCTGGAATTCATGCTTCGCACATGGCAGCCCGCGATTCCCGCGTACACCGAGTGAATCGGGTAGCCGGTTTCCTTTTTCGCCGCTTCCACCGCGCGCTGGATGGAGATGACGGTGGATTCGATGTCCACCACCACGCCCTTCTTCAGCCCGAGGGAGGGATGGCTGCCCATGCCGATGACATTCAACTCGCCCTGATCGGAAACTTCGCCCACCAGCGCCGCCACCTTGGTGGTGCCGATGTCGAGCCCGACGATGGTTCTGCCGTGTCTGCCCGCGGTTTCATTCATGTTTCCTCTCCATCCCCTCCCTGTCAGCGCCGCGCGATTTCACCGGCGCCGGATTCCGCTTCGCGCATTCTGACGCTGAATCTGCTGCCATAGCGCAGGTCGGCCACTTCGTGCCGCAGCCGCTCGGCTTCCGGGCGGCTCAGGTAAAAATCCACATAGCGCTGCAGCCGCTTGACCAGATCCTCGCCGCCGAGCACCACCTCGGTGACGCCGTTCAGTTGCAGCCGCCAGCTTTGCCGGGGGCTGGCGTGCAAACCGCTCAGGCGCAGGCCGGCGGGATAGAGTATCTGGTTGAGCCGCAGGTACTGCCGCATGACCTCGAACTGCGAATCCGGCGGGCCGTCTAGCCGCGGCAGGGCCGTATCGATGGCGGCGGAATCCGGCGCGATCAGCCGGCCACGCTGGGTAATCAGGCGATCTTCCCCCCAACGGGCGATAACCGCCTCTTCGCTGATTCGCACGCTGAGCGTATCCGGCCAGCGCCGGCCCGCCGCCGCGGTGGCGACCCATTGCAGGCTTTCGAGCTGTTCCCGCAACTTTCCCAGGTCGAGTTCGAAAAAGCCGGCCCCCGCGTAGGGCGCGAGCACGGCGCGGATTTCGCTTTCTTCCAGATGCCGCAACTCACCGTGTATCTCGACCCGGGACAGCGGCGGATTGAGGCGCGGCTCCAGCGCATCCCAGTGCCGCCAGGCAAACAGGCCGGCGCCAAGCAGGGAAATCGTCAGCAGCAGGCGGCGGAAGAAGCTTCCCCGGCCTGAGCTGGCGCGGGATGTGCGGGATTTGCCCATCAGCGTGGCGCTCCCGCTTCGCATTCGAGAATCTGCACCATGAGATCGTCGTAACTCCTTCCCAGGCGGCTTGCCGCCATGGGAATAATGCTGTGTCCGGTCATTCCCGGAACCGTGTTCACTTCCAGCAGGAAGAAGCTTTCTTCCCGATCCTGCATCAGATCGACCCGCGCCAGCCCCCGGCAACCCAGGACGTGGCAGGCATGGCGGGCCAGGGACTGCAACTCTTCGCGCCTGGCCTGCGGCAGATCCGCCGGGCAAAGATATTCGGTATCCCGGTCTTCGTATTTCGCCTGATAGTCGAAAAACCTGCGCCGGGTGCGCAACTCCACCGCGGGCAGCACGTCATCCTGCAGGACACCCACGGAAAATTCCCTGCCCTGTATGTATGTCTCGGCCATGACCGGGGAATCGAAAGCCGCCGCGGCCCGGAACTGCCGCTCGAGCGCCGCGGCGTCGTGGACGATATCCACACCCAGGCTGGAACCGCCGGCAACGGGCTTGACCACGGCGGGGCCGAGTCCGGCCATGGCGGCTTCCCAGTCGGTGTCGGCGGCGAGTTGCAGAAAATCCGGCGTGGCCAGGCCGGCTTCGCGCCAGAGCCGCTTGCTCTTGATCTTGTCCATGGCCAGCGCCGACGCAAGCACGCCGCTGCCGCTGTAGGGCAGGCCGAGGACTTCGAGCAATCCCTGGACGGCGCCGTCCTCGCCGCCGCGGCCATGGAGCATGATGATGACGAAGTCCGCCCGCTCGGCGGCAAGTCGTTCCGCCACATCGCGACCGGCGTCGATGCGGACCGCGGGCAGCCCCAGGCGTTGCAGGCTTTCCCAGGCGGCCTGGCCGCTGCGCAGGGAGATTTCCCGCTCGGGGGAGTCGCCTCCCATGAGCACGGCGATCCGGCCCAGCCCGGTAACGCTCTCCGGTAACTGACGCGGCTTCATGATTCACTCCCTTCCCGGGCGTTCTCCCCACCGGGGAGGAAACCTTCCTCCGCCAGTTGCCGCGCCAGGGCGCCCACATTGCCGGCGCCCTGGGTCAACACGATATCGCCTGGCCGCAGCAGACCCATCAGCAGCGGTCGCAGTTGATCGTCCCGGGCCACATGAATGGGATCGACCCGGCCAAACCGCCTGATGGAGCCGCACAGCGAACGGGAATCGGCGCCGGGCAGCGGCTGTTCCCCGGCGCTGTACACTTCGAGCAGCAGCAACACGTCCACCCGGGTCAGCACCCTCACGAAATCCTCGTACAGGTCCCGGGTGCGGCTGTACCGGTGCGGCTGGAAAATCATCACCAGCCGGCGCTCGGGCCAGCCGGCCCGCAGGGCGGCAACGGTGACTTCGAGTTCGGTGGGATGATGACCGTAGTCATCGATCAGGCTCACCGCGCCGCCGGGCACGGGAAACTCGCCAAGCGGCTCAAAGCGGCGCCCGACGCCGCTGAATCCGGAGATGCCGGCGCGGATGTGATCGTCATCCACGCCCTCGTCGCTGGCCACCGCCACCGCCGCCGCAGCATTCAGCGCATTGTGACGGCCCGGCATCTGCAATTCCATGGCAAGCGGCGGCCGGCCTTCGGGACGGCTCAGCTCAAAACGGATCCGGCGGCCCCGCTGGCGCAATTTGCCGATACGGTAGTCCGCCCGGGAGTGGAATCCAAAAGTGATCACCGGGCGGGAAATCCGCGGCAGTATCTCCCGTATGGCGGGATCGTCGATGCACAGCACGGCCAGGCCATGGAAAGGCAGGTTGTGGAGAAAGTTCACGAAGTACTGCTTCAGATTTTCGAAATCGCCGCCATAGGTGGCCATGTGGTCGGCTTCGATATTGGTAACCACGGCAACCAGTGGTTGCAGATGGAGAAAGGAGGCGTCGCTTTCGTCGGCTTCGGCGACGAGATATCGGCTTTCCCCGAGGCGGGCATTGCTACCGGCGCTGTTGAGCACGCCGCCGATAATGAAGGTGGGGTCGAGGCCGGCTTCGGCAAGCACCGAAGCCACCAGACTGGTGGTCGTGGTCTTGCCGTGGGTTCCCGCCACGGCGATGGAGTGCCGGTAGCGCATCAGTTCCGCCAGCATTTCGGCCCGGGGAATCAGGGTCTTGCCGGCCCGGGAAGCCGCCAGCAGTTCGGGATTGTCCTCGGGCACGGCTGAGGAGTAGACCACGACGTCGGCTTCGCTGACGCGGGCGGCGTCGTGACCGGCAAAGATCCGGATGCCCATCCGCCCCAGCCGCGCGGTCACCGTGGATTCGCGCAGGTCCGAGCCGGTCACCACATAGCCCTGATTGAAAAGCACTTCGGCGATTCCGCACATGCCGGCGCCGCCGATGCCGATAAAGTGAATCGTCCTGATCCGGCGCATGCCGGGTGGGTACTGGTTCGGGGCGGGCTCGGTCATGGGGCTTGCTCCGCCTCGTTTTCCGCCTTCTGCTCTGATTCCCGTCCGTCATTCCACTCGTCAGCTCCTCGCGCCGGCGCTGGCTGTGGATTCTCCCGCAGGAAGGCCAGACAGGATCGGGCGACGCGCTCGGCGGCGTCGGTAATCGCCATATCCCGGGCGCGGCGGGACATTTCCAGCAGCCAGTCCCGGTCCCGGTCCAGCCGCAGCAGAATCTGCTGCAGCCGCTCGATGGACAGCTCCGGCTGCTCGACGATTTCCGCCGCCTGCCGGGCCGCGAGCCATCTGGCATTGAACAGTTGCTGACGGTCCTTGTGATGCGGATAGGGAACAAATATCGCCGGCAGGCCGCTGGCTGCGATTTCCGACACGGTGCTTGCGCCGGAGCGGCACAGCACCAGGTCGGCCCAGGAATAGGCTTCGTCCATTTCCCGGACGAAGCCCACAAGGCGGTGCTGATTATCCAGGTTCACCCCTTGTTCCTGATAGCGCTGGCGGGTTCTGGCCATGGCGGAGAAGCCACATTGATGCAGCACCTGCAGGGGCTGATCCCCCCGCCAGCCGGCGATGAGATCGGGGATCAGCGCATTCAGCGCCTCGGCGCCCTGACTGCCGCCAAGCACGAGCAGGCGCAGCGGCCCCCCGCGCCGCCGCCGCTGGCGATGGACAAGCCCGGCGATTTCTTCGCGCACCGGGTTGCCGGTGAATTCCACCCGCTCATCAGGCGGAAAAGTCCTGGGGAAGGCCTCGTAGATGCGCCGGGCCCAGCGGCGGACAATCCGGTTGGTCAATCCCGGCACGGCGTTCTGCTCGTGAATCAGCACGGGAATCCGCAGCAGGCGGGCGGCAACCGCGCCGGGGCCGGTGACATAGCCGCCCATGCCGAGCAGGCAGTCGGGCCGCAATTGGCGCAGTATCCGCAGCGAGCGCCAGATCGCGCGCGACAGCATGGCCGGGGCCATGAGCAGCCGCCGCGGCCCGGCGCCGCGCAGGCCGCTGGCGCCAATGGCGTGAAAGGGAAAATTCTCGCGCCGCAACAGTTTGTTTTCCATGCCCGCCGAGGTGCCAAGCCAGTGGATGCTCACTCCCGCCCGCTCCAATTCCCGGGCGATGCACAGCGCGGGAAACACATGGCCGCCGGTGCCGGCGGCCATGATCAGCACGGTTGGCGCCCGCCCGTTCATGGCAGCCTCCGGCGTCGGCCCTGCCCCCGCCCGGTGTGTGGCTCGGACAGGCATTCGGTTTCGTACTGGATTCGCAATAGCAGCCCGATCATGCCGCAACAGACGATCAGGCTGGCCCCGCCATAGCTCAGGAATGGCAGGGTCAGACCCTTGGTGGGCAGCAGACCCAGATTCACGCCGATATTGACCATGGCCTGGCCCGCCAGCAGCAGGCCGAGCCCCCAGGCCAGAAAAGCCGAAAAATAGCGCTCGCGCATGTGGGCTTGGGTGGCAATGGAGAAACAGCACCAGACCAGCAGGCAGAACAGCAACACCACCAGGGCAACGCCGGCAAGTCCGAGTTCCTCGCCGATGACCGCAAGGATGAAATCATTGTGGGCCTCGGGCAGAAAGTCGATCTTCTGGATGCTGTTGCCGAGGCCGGCGCCAAACAGCCCGCCGCGGCCAAAGGCGATCTGGGCCTGACCCAACTGATAGCCTGCGCCGAAGATATTCTCCGGCGCCCAGGGGTCGAGAAATGCGGTCAGGCGCCTTACCACATAGGGCTGGGTCCAGGCGAGCACGGCGATGGCCGCCACCGACATCAGCATCAGGGTCAGCATGCGCCAGATTCCGGCGCCAGCCAGGAAAACCAGGCACAGTGCGGTAAGCGCCATGATGGCCATGGCGCCGTGGTCGGGCTCCATCTGCAGCAACATCACCGCCAGCCCCACCGGGACCAGGGGCACGAGTATGCCCAGCCAGCTATTGCAGACGCTGTCCCGGTAGCGGGCCAGATAGGAAGCAAGATAGATCACCAGAAAGACTTTGGCGGGCTCGGAAGGCTGCACGGCAACGAAGCCGAGATCAATCCAGCGCATGGAGCCGTTTACCTCGCGGCCGATGCCGGGGATCAGCACGATCGCCAGCAGGGCGTAGGAGGCGAGCAGCAACAGCCAGCCCATGCTGCTCCAGACCCGGATCGGCACCGCCATCAGGGCGAGCATCACGCCCACCCCGAGCATGGCGAAAATCAATTGCCGCTTGATGAAAAACAGCGAGTCGCCGTAATTGTTCTGGGCGATTTCAATGGATGCCGAAGTCATCATCAGCAGGCCGAAGGTGAGCAGCAGCATGGCCACCACGAGCACCGCCGCGGGCCTCGGCTCCCGAGTGGACCGCATGGCCATGGGGGAGCGGTTTGCCGCGGTGGCGGCGCCGATCATTGCAGGGCCTCCACGCAGCGGATGAAGGCTTCTCCCCGCGCCTGAAAACTGTGGAACATGTCGAAACTCGCGCAGGCCGGCGACAGCAATACCGCGTCTCCGGGCCGCGCTTCCCGGCGGGCGATCGTCACTGCCTGTTCCAGGCTTGCGGCGAAATGCACCGGGGTTTCCGGACCGAGGGCGGCAGCGATCCGGCCGGCATCGCGGCCGATCAGAACCGCCGCCCGGGCGGATTCCCCCACCGCAGGGGCCAGTGCGGAAAAATCGGCGCCCTTGTCCAAGCCGCCGGCGATGAGCAGCACCTGCCCCTCGCAGACTGCGCCGAGATTGGCCACGGCGGCGGCGCAGGCGCCCACATTGGTGGCTTTGGAATCGTTGTACCAGTCGGCTCCCCCGATATTCGCCAGCCACTGGCAGCGGTGGGGCAAACCCGGGAATTCCCGAAGACCGGTGAGCATCGCCTGCCGCGGGACACCCATGGCCAGGGCCAGCGCCAGGGCCGCAAGGGCATTGGCCGCGTTGTGCCGACCGGGGATTTTCAACTCGCCCGCCGGCAGCAGCGGCTCATCGCCAATGGCCAGCCAGACTTCATCCCGATGTTGCAGCAGTCCCGCCTGCCCGGAGGCCGGCGCATCCAGTCCGTAACTGATCATCGGAACGTCCATGGCCTCGGGCGGGCGGCTCAATGGTTCATCCCGGTTCAGCACGATGCCGCGGCAGCCGCGGAAGATCCGCTGCTTGGCCCGGGCGTAGTCTTCGAGATTGTCATAGCGGTCGAGATGATCGGCGCTGAGATTGAGGATCAGGGCGATTTCGGCGTTCAGTCGCCGGGTGGTTTCGAGCTGAAAACTGGAAATCTCAAGCACATACCAATCCTTTTGCTCGTCCTCGAGCAATTCGAGCACCGGCCGGAAACGCTCGCCGTCGAGATTGCCGCCAAGGCCGTAGTTGACGCCTGCGGCGTCAAGCATCCGGGCGAGCATGGCGACCACGGTGCTCTTGCCATTGGAGCCGGTGACCGCAATGACGGGACCGCGCGCTTCCTTGGAAAATATATCCATATCGCCGCTTACCGGCACGCCAGCGGCTACCGCCTCGGCCAGTGCCGGGGTGCGCAGATCGACCCCGGGGCTCACCACAAGCTCCCGGGCGGCAAGCAGGCTACCGACGCGGAATTCCCCGAGTTCGACTTCGACTCCCGGCTGCAGCCGTTTCAGGTCCGCCAGCCGCGGCGGCTGCGGGCGGCTGTCCACGACCCGGAACTGCTGCTGGCGCTTGAGGAAATAGCGGGCGCAGGAAAACCCCGTGTCGCCTAGACCGACAATCACGCTGGACGGGTTTTGACCGCTTGCGCCAATCATCATTGTCAATTCTTCTCCGCAGCCTCAGCGTAATTTCAGGGTGACCAGCCCGAACAGGACCAGCATCAGGGTGATGATCCAGAAGCGCACGATCACCCGTGGCTCGGGCCATCCCTTGAGTTCAAAATGGTGGTGCAGGGGCGCCATGCGGAAAATGCGCTTGCCCGTCAGCTTGAACGAGGCGACCTGGATGATGACCGAGGCGGTCTCCACCACAAATACCCCGCCCATGATGAACAGCACGATTTCATGGCGGGAAACGATCGCCATGACGCCGAGCGCGGCGCCGAGCGCCAGGGCGCCGATATCTCCCATGAAGACCTGGGCCGGATAGGTGTTGAACCAGAGAAAGCCAAGCCCGGCCCCGAGCAGGGCGCCGGCGAAAATGGAGATCTCGCCGGAGCCCGACACATGGGGAATATTGAGATAGGCGGAAAACTCGGCGTGGCCCGCCAGATAGGCGATCACCCCCAGGGCGCCGCCCACCAGCACCGTGGGCAGGATGGCAAGCCCGTCCAGCCCGTCGGTCAGATTCACCGCGTTGCTGAAACCCACGATCATGAAATAGCTGATGATGATGTAGACGATGCCGAGATTCAGCGCCACATCCTTGAAGAAGGGCACGATGTATTCGACTTCAATACTGCCCGGCGCCGACAGATAGAGCACCACCGCGCCGCCGAAACCGAACACCGATTGCCAGAAATACTTCCAGCGGGCGGGCAGGCCCGCGGGATCCCGGCGGACCAGCTTGCGGTAATCGTCGACAAAGCCCACGGCGCCGAACAGCAGGGTCACCCCGAGCACGATCCAGACATAATGGTTGCTCCAGTCCGACCACAGCAGGGTGCTCACGGCGATGCTGAGCAGAATCAGCACGCCTCCCATGGTGGGCGTGCCGGCTTTTTCGAAATGGGTCTGGGGGCCGTCTTCCCGCACCACCTGGCCCACCTGGGCGAGATTGAGCCGGTCGATGATGAAGGGGCCGAAAATCAGCGAAACCACCAGCGCCGTGATGACGCTGAACGCCGCGCGCACGGTAATGTACTGCAGCACCGCGAAACTGCTGTCGAGCCGCATCAGGTATTCGGATAACCAGTACACCATCAGCCTTTCCCTCCGTCACCTAGGAGCCTGCGCCGTAGGCCCGCCACGATTTCGTCCATGCGGGCGCCGCGGGAACCTTTCACCAGTATGACGCCGTCTTCTTCCCCGGCGCCGCGAAGCGCTTCGAGCAGCGCCTGTCGGCTGGCGAAATGCCGGCCCCCGCCGCCGAAGCCCTGCACCATATGTCGGCACAATTCGCCGGCGGCCCAGAGTTGATCGATGCCCCGGGCGGCTGCGTGGCGGCCGATTCGCCGATGCAGGCGGCCCGCCTCGGGGCCGAGTTCGAGCATGTCTCCGGCCACCAGTATCCGCGGGCCGGGCAATTCCGCGAGCAGGTCGATGGCGGCGCGGAAGGAATCGGGGCTGGCGTTGTAGCTGTCGTCGATGATGCGCCGGCCGCCGGAGCCCAAGAGGGCGCACAGCCGCCCTCTTGCCGGCGGCGTGGCTTCAAGGCCTGCGCCCACCGCATCCGCCGCCGCGCCGGCTTCCAGCGCCGCTGCCGCGGCGGCAACCGCATTGGCGACATTGTGCTCGCCGAGCAACTGCAGTTGCAGCCGCATCCGGATTCCGGGGCCAACCAGCGTGAAGCCCGGCTGGCCGCTGGCGTTCAGTTCGATGCCGGTGGCGAAGTAGTCCGGATCGCCCGCCACTTCCCGCGGGCTGAACTGGCGAATCCGGTGCGCCGCGCCGCGCCGGCGCCAGACTTCCACATTGGGGTCCGCGGCATTGAGTAGCAGCACCCCGTCGGGCCTGAGCCCCTCGATGATTTCCCCCTTGGCCCGCACCACTCCCGGCAAGCCGCCGAAACCTTCGGTATGGGCCATGGCGGCATTGGTGATCAGCGCCACGTCAGGGCGGGCCGCCGCGGTGCAGAGGGCGATTTCCCCCGCCCGGTTGGCGCCTATTTCAATGACGGCGAAGCGATGCTCCCCGGCAATCCGCAACAGGGTCAGGGGGACACCCACCGTATTGTTCCAATTGGCGTGGGTGGCGAGGCAGCCGCCTTCCCGCGACAGGATGTTCCGCAGCATTTCCTTCACCGTGGTCTTGCCCTGGCTGCCGGTAACCGCAATCACCCTGGCGCTTGAGCGCTCGCGGTTGATGCCGGCGATTCGCGCCAGCACCAGACCGGTATCCGCCACCCGCAACTGGGGCAGGTCGGCGGGCTGGCGGCGGCTCACCACCGCGCCGGCGGCGCCGCGCCTGCCGGCCTCCGCCACGAAATCGTTGCCGTCGAAGTTGTTGCCTGTGAGGGCGAGAAACAGATCGCCGGGCCGCAGGCTGCGGGTATCGGTGGATACCCTGCTGAAGCCGGCATTGCGGCCATGGAGTTCGCCGCCCAGTTCCGCTGCCAGCGCCTCAAGCATCATTTCGCCTATCAAGGTCCCGTTCCCGCCCCGGCTGGCGCGCGCCGCCCCAGGGCCTCGCGCACCACGCCGGCATCGCTGAATTCGCGCCGCTCGGCGCCGACCTGCTGGTAATCCTCATGGCCCTTGCCGGCAACCAGCACCACATCGCCCGGTGCCGCCCCGGCAATGGCGAAGGCAATGGCCCGCTCCCGGTCGCGCTGCACATGGGCCGAACCGGGCTGCTTCATTCCGCTGCGAATCTGGCTGACGATGGCGTCGCCGTCTTCGAGCCGGGGATTGTCGTCGGTGATTACGGTGTGATCCGCCAGCTTTTCCGCCAGGGCGCCCATGATGGGCCGCTTGCCCCTGTCCCGGTTGCCGCCGCAGCCGAATACGCACCAGAGTTGCCCGGTGAAGTGTTTGCGCAGGGCGGTCAACGCGCCTTCCAGGCCGTCCGGCGTGTGGGAGTAGTCCACCACGGCGGTGACATCGCCGGTGTCGCCCCAGACCTCCATGCGACCGTCCACCGCCTGCAGGCCGGATACGAGTTCGCAGATGCGCTCGATGCCGATTTCGCCGATCCGTTGGCGGCAGGCGAGCAGGGCGCCAACCACCGCGAGCATATTGCTGACATTGAACTCGCCGAGCAGCTTGCAGTCGATCAGCCCGATGCCGGCGGGAGTGTGTATTTCGGCGCGGAATCCCTGGCTCGTGATGGTTACCGCCTCGGCCCGGACCATGGCCTGCCGGTTGGCCACGCCATAAGTGATCACTTCCACGCCGGAGGCGAGGTCGTTGATGATGCGCATGCCATAGGGGTCATCGAGATTGATGATGGCGTGGCGCAGCCCGGGGCTCGCGAAAAGCCTGCGCTTGCTGGCGCCGTAGGCTTCCATGCTGTCGTGGTAGTCGAGGTGGTCCCGGGTCAGATTGGTGAAGATCGCGGTTTCGAATGCCACGCCCCGCACCCGCCGCTGGTGCAGCCCCACCGAGGAAACTTCCATGGCCACGGCGCCGAGGCCCGCCGCAGCCATTTCCGCCAGGGCCTTTTGACTGAACACCGCATCCGGGGTGGTCAGGGGGCAGTCCGCCAACTTGCCGGGAACGCCATAGCCCAGGGTGCCGATGACTCCGGCGGGGCAGCCCGCCCCGGCGAACAGCCGGGCGATGAATTGGGAGCAGGTGGTCTTGCCATTGGTGCCGGTAATGCCGAGCACCGACATCCGCGCCGAAGGGTTCTGGTAAAAACGCCCGGCGATTTCACTGGCTTTCGCCACCAGATTGTCCACGGCGATCACCGGCGTGCCTTCATGCCAGCCCACTCCCCGCCAGTCCGGGCCGGACTCGGCAAGCACCGCCGCCGCGCCCTGCCGCACCGCGGCTTCAATGTATTCCCTGGCGTCGTGGGTGCGGCCGAAAGTCGCGAGAAAGAGGTCGCCGCTTTCCACCTGCCTGCTGTCGAGCTTGATGCCGCGCAAATCGATATCGAGTCGGTCCGCTTCGGGGCCGGGTTCCGCCAGCCCGCGGATCAGGCGCGGGAGACTGGTTTCCAGCGGCAGCGAGGCGGGCGCATTCATGGTTCGACCCATCCTTCGGCGCCGGATTGCGCCAGGCTGCGCGCGGGCGGGGCGGGAAGCGGCGCGTCATCCGGCGGCACATCGAGAATCCGCATGGCGCCGGAAGCGATGCGGGCGAACACCGGCGCCGCCACCTGGCCGCCGAGATGCTCATCCCCCTTGGGTTCATTGACAATGACCACCACGACAATCTCGGGCCGGCTGGCCGGGGCCAGACCCACGAACAGCGAATTATGCAGATTGTCCTCATAGCCCGAGGCGCCCACCACGTGGGATGTGCCGGTCTTGCCCGCCACCTGGTAGAGGGGAATGCGCGCCGCGGTGACCGCGCCGCCGCGGGAGCGGTCCACCACGGTTTCCAGCATGTCCAGCACCTGCCCCGCAATGACGGGGCTGATGACCCGCTCCCGCGACAGCGTGTCGAGCTGCCCTTCGCCGAGCCTGAGCAGGGACACCGGCTTGCGAACGCCCTCATCGGCAAACACCGAATAGGCCCGGGCCAGGTGCACCGCGGTGGCGGACATGCCATAGCCAAACGAAAGCGCCGCCGTGGCGTGCTGGCCGATATTGGCCGGATCCGGCACCACGCCGGCCCGCTCGCCCGGGAAGCCGGATTCCATGCTGCGACCGAAGCCGAAGCGCTGCAGGACATCCACCATGGGCCCGGCGCCGATGCTCGCGGCAATCAGGCTGGTGCCCACATTGCTCGATTTGGTAATGACGCCGGTGGTGGTCAGGGTGCCGTAGCCGAACAGGTCCTGCACCGTGCGCCCCGCCACCACCATCCAGCCATTGCCGGTTTCGATCACGGTGTCCGGGGTATAGCGGCCGGATTCGAGAGCGGCGGCGATGGTGAAGGGCTTCATGGTGGAGCCGGGTTCGTAGGTGTCGGTGAAGGCGCGGTTGCGGGTGACGCTGAGGTCTTCGATCAGCGACTTGTTGTGGGGGTTGTACGAAGGCTGGTTGGCCACCGCGAGCAGTTCGCCGGTTTCCACGTCGAGCACCACCGCCGTGGCGGACCGGGCATTGCGCTTGAGATACTCGGCTTTCAACTCCCGGTAGGCCAGATTCTGCAGGCTGATATCGATGCTCAGGCGCAGATCCCTGCCGGGCTGGGCGAGTTCGATGGTGTTGAGTTCCTCGATGATATTGCCCCGGCGGTCCTTGATGACCCGGCGGCTGCCGGGAGTTCCGGTGAGCCAGTCATTGTAGGCATGCTCCATGCCTTCCTGGCCATTGCCGTCGATATCGTTGAATCCCAGCAGGTGGGCGGTGACTTCGCCGTGTGGATAGAATCGGCGATACTCCCGCTGTTCATAGATTCCGGGGATTCCCAGCGCCAGCACCGGCTCGGCGTCGAAAGGCGTCAGATGTCTTTGCAGGTAAAGGAAGCGCCGGGAGCGGTTTTCTTCCAGGCGGCTGCGCAGTTCTGCTGCATCCAGCTTCAGCAGGCGCGCGAGTTCGCCGATTTTCTCGCCCCGGGGGTTGATTTCCGACGGGTCGGCCCAGATCGACTTCACCGGCGTGCTGATGGCCAGCGGTTCGCCGTTGCGGTCGGTAATCAGGCCCCGGTCGGCCATGAGCGGCACGCTGCGCAAGGTGCGGGCATCGCCTTCCTGCTGCAGAAAATCCCGCTGGAACACCTGCAGCGCGGTCGCCTTCCAGGCTGCGGCGGCAATGCCCATGGCCATCAGCAACAACAGCAGGGCCGGGCGCCAGGCGCCAGCGGGTCTTGACAGATTGGATCGGGTCATCGATGCACCACCACGATGTCTTCCGGTTCCGGCATGCGCATGCGCAGCTCTTCCCGGGCAACTCGCTCGATTCGGTCGGAGAGGGCGAATGTGCTGATCTCGATCAGCAACCGCCCCCGCTCTTCTTCCTGTTGGTAAACCTGCCCGCGCAGTTCCTGCAATTCCCGGGACATGTGCCGGTGTTTCCGGGTGGCGTCCACCAGGGCCCAGCCACTGATGACAATGATCGCCAGCAAGGTCAGCAGGGTATTGGTGGAAGCCTGGCCCAGCCCGGCCCAGGCCCAGGGGGAGGGGCGGCGCTTGCTTGCGCCTTTTACCGCAGTCTGGCGCGGATTTTTGTCCGGCTTGGCCATTTACAGTTTCTCCGCCACCCGCAGCAGCGCGCTGCGGGCCCTGGGATTGCGCGCCACTTCAGCGGCGCTCGCGCGCCGGGGTTTTCCCAGCGGGCGCAATTCGGCGCGGGGTTTCCCCGATTGCATTTCGTTTTCCCTTACCGGCAGCCCCCGGGGCAAATCGTCTCCGGAGCCCGCCATGAATCGCTTGACGATGCGGTCTTCCAGGGAATGAAAGCTGATTACCGCCAGACGGCCTCCGGCCCGCAGTCCCGCCAGGGCGCCGGCAAGCCCGCGGCGCAGTTCGTCGAGTTCCTCATTGATCCGGATGCGGATTCCCTGGAATGCCCGGGTAGCGGGATGCTTGCGCCTTTCCCGGCCGGGCAGCGCCCGCGCGATGATTTCCGCCAGCCGCGCCGTGGTCCGGATCGGCGCCGCCGCCCGCTCGCGCACGATGCGGGCGGCAATGCGCCGGGAATGTCTTTCCTCGCCGTAATGAAACATGGCGTCGGCCAGTTCGCTCTCGGTTGCCTTGTTGATCCAGTCGGCCGCGCTGACGCCGGCTCTCGGGTCCATGCGCATGTCGAGCGGGCCTTCGCCGCGAAAACCGAAGCCGCGGCTTTCGTCTTCGAGTTGCGGCGAGGACAGGCCGAGATCGAAGACCATGCCATCGACGCCGCCGGTCAGTCCCCGGGACTCGAGTTCCTCGCCAAGTTCGCCAAAACGCCGGTCGATGACGCCAAGCCGGGGCTCATGGGCGGCCATGGCCCGGGCGGCGGCAATGGCTTCCGGGTCCCGGTCCATGACAAGCAGCCGTCCCCCGGGGCCGAGTTGCGACAGAATCGCGGCGCTATGCCCGCCGCGGCCGAAAGTCGCGTCGAGATAGATTCCGTCCGTTTTCCCGGCAGCCCGTATATGCAATGCTTCCACCACCGCTACCCTCATTACCGGATGATGTATGGCGACGCCATTCATCGGCAGTTGCTCCGGCCGGCTCCATTACAGAGCCAGATTTCTCAGCTCTTCGGGCAACTCCCCCTGTTCGTGCACTTCTTCCAGCCATTCCTCGCGTTTTCTGTGCCAGTTCCGCTGGCTCCAGATTTCCAGCTTCTTGCCCTGGCCCACGAGGCAGACGTGCTTTTCGAGGTGGGCGTACTGCCGCAATTCCTGGGGCAGCAGCACCCGGCCGATGCCATCGAGTTCCAGATCGTTGGCGTGGCCGATCAGCAGATGCTTCACCCGCCTGACGTATTCGTTGAGGCTCGACATGGCGTCGATCTGCCGTTCGATAGCGTCCCACTCGGCGGGCAGATACAGCGACAGGCAACGATTTCTGGTATCCAGATCGATCGTCACCACAAGCCGCCCGCCGTGTTCGCCGGACAGGCGTTCCCGGTAGCGGGCCGGCATGGCCAGACGCCCCTTGGCGTCGAGGCTGACGGTGTTCATGCCACGAAACATGGCGCTTCCCTGAAGGCTTCAATCCGTAATTAACCACAATCGCCCACAAAATACCACTTTTTTCGACAATTTTTGCGAACAACCCCTGTGCCGCTGTCATTCTGCGCGTAGCGAAGCGTAGTCGCAGAATCTTCTCGGGAATTCTGCGAGCTTGTATATGCCATCCCTGGCGGAACCCTGATGGCTGCGCCAGCCCACAGTCTTGCCTTCCATGGCAAGCCGTTCAGGCCTTCAAAAGCTGCGCTTTTGATCGGCTTCGCCGACCGACCTTCACCTGCGCGAGTGGAAACACACAGCCGATAGCGAGGTGCCTGATGATTCTCAGAAAGAAGGAAAAGCCCGAGCCAGCCTGTAAGCCGGGTTCTGTCGAGGACAATCATTCATCTGCGACCCGCGTCGCCGCGGGCCTGTAGCGGCCTACCCGAACCCGGTGCGAGCGACACCATGGGATTCCTATTTGGCCTTGCTCCGGGCGGGGTTTGCCTTGCCGCGGACTGTTGCCAGCCGCGCGGTGCGCTCTTACCGCACCATTTCACCCTTACCGGATCGAAGTCCGGCGGTATGCTTTCTGTTGCACTTTCCGTAGGCTCGCGCCCCCCAGGAATTACCTGGCGCCCTGCTCTGTGGAGCCCGGACTTTCCTCCGCCCGCGCCCGAAGGCGCAAACAGCGATTGTCCGGCTGACTCAGACCGCCAGCCTAGTCAAGTTTCCTGTTGTTGGCAACAAGCGATGCTGTTCAGCAGCAATTCTCATTTTGGCGCTCCAGCCTTGATGTCATTCTGCGCGAAGCGAAGCGTAGTCGCAGAATCTCTCGCAGTGGCCACACGATGAGACCCCGCGACTGCGCGCGGGATAACCGATGTGAGCGCGCCCATTGCCATAATGAGAATTGCTGGTTGGTCAGCACGTCTGAAAAGAAGTTTCTAAAGATTCGAACATTCTCATCGACATGAATATAAATACTGATAAATCCGTAATTCTAAAAAATATTTCACATGCTGGATCTCAATCTCCCGCGCATCCCAAGTCAGATACTGATTTCCTTTTGTCGTTCCGCCGCCTTTTTGTCGTTGGCCCTGCTGCTCCTGCTTCCCCTGGCCGCACACGCCCAGGATGGTTCGGGCGGACAGGGCAACCCGCCCGGGCAGCAACAGGACCCCGACGACCCAGGTGACCCCGGCAATGATGACGACGATGACGGCGGATCAAATAGCCCGGAGGAAGAAGGTTCCGATCCCGTCTTCCTCACCACATCGGTTTCGCCCGCCCGGGTTCCCATCACCTCCGGCACCGCCACGGTAACCTGGGAAGCCGACAACGCCAGATACTGCACTGTGGACGGCGTCGCCCGGGCGACTTGAGTGGAAACTTCCGGGATAGTTCCCGCCATCCATGGCGAGCCGTTCGGGCCTTCAAAAGCGCTGCTTTTGATTGTATATTTGTAAGATATTATTTTTAATGGATTATTTTTGGAAGTATTAAATAAAATACCAAAATTGCTGTCGTTTCCGGGCATGGATTTTCTTTGCAAACCCGTTGATTTTTCCCGATTCGTTGATCTACCATCCATTATACACAACCTGCAAAGATCCGCATATATCGGAATAGTCGCGCCAGTTCGCCACAATCACAATCGGAGAATCACGAAATGGCAGACACATTCAAGAAAGGCGATGTAGTAAGGCACAGATCGAACAGTCGTCAAAAATTGGTTATAGCAGACGGTGACGACAAAGCCGGCTATCTGTGTTGGTGGATTTCGTCGGGCGGAATCCACAGAGAGCATACTTATCCAATTGGCCACTTGGAACCCTACGAGCCGGGCAATTCTCAGGAGAATGAAAAAGCTCGCCCTTGTCTTGCTCGCCCTGTTTGTTCTGGCTGCCGACGCGCAGACCGTCGAGCAGCTTGAAAACGAGGCCATCCGTTATTTCGCTGTGCCTTGCGTTAAAACCATGTCTCCCGAGGTTCTTGGTGATCTCAGCGACGACGGGATTATCGAGTTGATAACGGTTTTGTTTCCACAGATCGAGGAAGCCGCTCGGCGCTTGGTCACAAGCCCTGAGTTCCAAGTCGTGCGCGATCAGAGTCTTGCAGAGCGTATCACAGTCTACAATACTTTCGCCGAACTTATGTGCCGAGAATCCCGTTAAACGCGCACAAACTGAAAGGGAGATACTGGAATGCTAAAAAAAATGGGCAGGTTCCTAATTCTTGTCTGCATCGCCTCGGTTCTCGCCAAGTGCGGCACCACTCAGGTGGACCGCGCCAATTTGCCGTATACTTTGCCGGGAACTATTGATTTATTTGAGGAAGTGGGGAGAGAATTGGGCCGTATCTGCCCGGTGGTTTCGGATGTTATGACGGCACAGGAGCAGGAGGATTTTGAAAGGTGCTTGGATTCTCAGTTTTTGCGTATTTGTGATGACTTTGTCACGATGTCGGATATGACGCACATGCGCGATGTGGTTTTAAGCAATTTGCGTGGCGTTCCCGGAAACTTAAACCCCTTCGCCGAAAGCGAACATCTCTTTGTGCTTTGGATTGTTGGAGCGCTCGATCTTTCGGGTGATTTGAGTTTGGTTTCTTGCAGCGAGATAGCTGCGATATATGTTACGGTTCGTCAGAATCAGCGTCAGGAAGGGCACCTTCCGCTACATTCTGCTTTAGGCGTGATAGATGTAATTCGTTCTACAAACGATCACTGAGCGCCGTCACGCGAAACAGGCGCAAAAGACACGCCCGGAAGGGCGGGAAAATCGCGCTACCAAGGAACCCACGGCATTCCCTTTTTTTATCCATTCTCTGACAAATCGCTGTCTGAAACCCCACAAATACGGAATGCAGCACTTTTGGGTATTTCCGATTCAATCAAAAGCTTGTAACTCTTGGCCCTTGTGAAAATATCCGATGCCATGAGTTTATCCATGTTCAAGGTCAATTCCGGGTCTTCCAGTTTGACAGACATTTCAGAAGCTATCTGTTGTGCGAGCGGGTTTATCGTGGAATGCAGGAATTGCCTAAACGCTTCTTTGGATTGCGTCATTATCAAACCCTTGGAAACTCCGGCGGCCAGACAGATATGCTCGAAACACTGCGCCCGGAGTTCTGGATAGATTGCGGGCGGATTGGGCCCGAAACGCTGTATAAAGGGCTTGTAATCGCTGGTGGTGGTTTCCATGCGTACCGAGTTCTTGAATCCTGTCAGTCCCCCCAAAGCAATGGCGGCTCCCCTGGTCTTGTTGATATGTCCCATTCTGCGGTCGAATGCTTCTTCGGATTGATCTTTACTAAGCCAGCGCTGAAAGTTTTCGGTTACCGCAATTCCCACCGGACCCCCCATTTCAGCCGCAAGCCTTCGTTCCATTATCGCGGCGGTTGCAAGGGATACATTGTTTTTCTTGAACGGGCTTTGACCATCCCAGGGCGTTTCGGAAGTGGCATTGATTCGAAAAAGCAAAACCCCGTTGCCCGATATTTGCCTTGTGTTTGATTTCGTCGGCCCCGTTTCGGTAATGTTGTAAACCCAGGTTCTTTCATCCGCGCCGCCTTCAATGGTGTAGCTGGGACAGGGTATCCGGTGGATTTTGTCTCCCTGAATAACCTCGGCGGGACACCCATCGAACCGCCAAGGTTCACATTCATCCCCAGACTCTGCCCCGGCCCCGATTGTCAGCCCCTCCCGGTTAATTTCCCCAAAAACTTGGCATTCGGAACCGTTCCCGCCTATACCCTCCCCATCGGAACCCACGGCCGGCGGAAGCTCCATGACCCAGCCCCGTTCACAAATCGTCCAGCCCGAACGCACCCGCTACCACCACCGCGTCGCCCGCTGCGTGCGCCGCGCCTGGCTCTGCGGCGAAGACGACTACACCGGCGGGAACTTCGACCACCGCAAATCCTGGCTCCTGGAACGGATGAAACTGCTGGGGGAGGTCTTCGCGATCCGCATCGCCGCCTACGCGGTGATGGGCAACCACTACCATGTGGTGCTATATCTGGATATCGAGCGGGGCCGGTCCTGGGACCGGGACGAGGTCATCGGGCGCTGGACGCGGCTGTTTTCCGGCGATCCGCTGGCGCGGGCGTATCTCCGGGGCGGGTTGGACGGGACGGCGCCTGGGCGTCCCGGGGCAACGGGGCCGTTTCCGAAGCAAAATCTTTTTGAACCCGCAATTTCGGGGTTTCCCGATCTGATATCGTGGGTGTCCTAATTTGCGGAATACATGGGTCGGCGCCTGTTCAGACCATGCAGATCTGGTTTACATTTTTTTGGCGGCAGCCTCATAAATCAGCTTCTTGCGGACGCCGGTGATTTTGGCCGCCAGGGCGGCGGCCCGGGTCAGCGGCAATTCGGATTGGAGAATTGAGACAATACGCAGGGCTTCGGGCAGGCACTCCATGGTCTGGTCTTCTGCCGGATAGCCGGCGAGCGCCAGTACGAATTCGCCCTTGCGCTGGTTTTTATCGTTTTCCAGCCAGGCGGCGGCTTCGGCGAGGCTGCCCCGGAAGTGGCTTTCGAACTGCTTGGTCATTTCCCGGGCGATGAATACTTCGCGGTCAGGGCCAAGGACGGCGACAAGGTCTTCGACACAGTCGAGGATGCGATGGCTTGATTCGTAAAGAACCCAGGTGGCGGGCTCGCCGTGCAGCTCCCGCAGCCGCTTGCGGCGGGCGGCTTGCGCGGGAGGCGGAAATCCCTCGAACCGGAAACGATCCGTGGGCAGGCCCGCCACGCTCAGGGCGGCAAGCAGGGCGCTTGGGCCGGGAATGGGGATGACCTGGCTGCCCTGCTCCCGGGCGGCCCTGACCAGGGCATAGCCGGGGTCGGAAATGAGCGGCGTGCCCGCATCGGAAATCAGCGCCACACTGGCGCCGTCCCGCAACATGCCCAGCAGCTTTTCCCGCACGGGGGCGCCACTGTGCTCGTGATAGGCAAGCAGCGGTCGGCGGATGCCATAATGCTCGAGCAGCTTGACGCTGTGGCGGGTATCTTCCGCTGCAATGCAATCAACACTGTCAAGCACCTCCCGCCCCCTGCGGGAAAAATCCCCCAGATTGCCGATGGGCGTCGCCACCACATAAAGACAGCCTGTTGACGCAGTCATTTGACGGGGCGTTCCACTGTGGATCTTATCGCCGAAATTGCAACGTGTAGCGGCGATGATACACTAGCACCGCATTTGCCAGAGGAATTGCCATGAGCAGACTTTCGGGGGTTTTTCGCAGGCGGATGGCGGGCTGTACCGCCCTTGGGTTGGCAATACTGCTGACTCCCGCCACCTTGGCCGAAGACGCCGGCAATCTGTACAACACCGCGGTGGATGTCCGCATGGGAGAGCGGTATTTCGAGCGGCAGTGTTCGCGTTGTCATGGCTTTGACGCTACGGGCAACGATGAAACCGGAGCGCCGGATCTCACCGGGCGGCTGACCCGGGGAAGCACCGATGTCGCCATTTTCAACATTATCCGCGATGGCATTCCCGGCACCGCCATGCTGCCGGTGGCGGAAGATGTGCCGGATCCCCAGGTCTGGCAGGTGGTGGCCTATCTCGATTCGCTTCGCTACGACCCGGGTTCGGTGGTGCTTGCCGGCAATGCCGAAGCCGGCGGCGAACTGTTCTGGAATGGCAGCGACTGCGCCGATTGCCATATGGTGAACGGCCGCGGCTCGCGCAACGGGCCGGACCTGTCCCGGGTGGGGGAAAACCGCACGCCGGATGACCTGCTCGCCGACATGATCAATCCCCAGGAAAACGTGGCGCCGCGCTGGTGGCGGCTGCGGGTGACCGGGGCCGACGGCATCAGCCGGGAGGGCTACCGCATGAACGAAGACAGTTTCTCACTGCGCATCATGGACGACGAGGAAAATCTCTGGTCGATTCCCAAGGACGGCCTGCAATCCTACGAACGCATCGAAGACTCCACCATGCCCAGCTATGCCCAAACATTATCGGAGAGCGAACTGGACGACCTGGTCGCCTATCTGTTCTCCCTGAGACGGGAGGAAATATGAACATGAACGGCATTCTCCGCAGCCTGCCGCTCGCCCTGCTGCTCCCCACCGTTGCCGCGGCCCAGGAGCAGCAACTGCAAACCGTGATTACGCCGGCCTTCACTCCCATCACCTGGGAGCGACTGGTGGATGCGAAGAACGAGCCGGAAAACTGGCTGATGTATTCCGGCACTCTCGACAGCCAGCGCCACAGCCTGCTCGACCAGATCAACACCGAAAACGTGTCCGAACTCGAAATGAAGTGGGCCTACCAGATTCCCGTGATCGACCGGGCCGAAACCGTGCCGCTGGTGGTGGACGGCATCATGTTCATCACCGAAGCGCCGAGCAATGTCACCGCGGTGGACGCCCGCACCGGCCGGGCGTACTGGCGCTATGACCACGAACTGCCCGAGGACCTGCGCATCTGCTGCGGCCGCAACAACCGCGGCGTGGCGATTCTCGGCGAAACCCTCTTCATGAGCACTCTCGACGCCCATCTGGTGGCGATCGACGCCCGCACCGGCAACCTGCTCTGGAACACCGAAGTCGCTCCCCATGCTTCCGGCTACAGCAAGACCGCCGCCCCGCTCATCGTCAAGGACCTGGTGGTCACCGGCATCGCCGGCGGTGAATTCGGCATCCGCGGCTTTATCGACGCTTACGATCCCGAGACCGGCGAACTGGTATGGCGCACCCACACCATTCCCGGCCCCGGCGAGTTCGGCAACGACACCTGGTCGGGCGATTCCTGGGCCACCGGGGGTTCGGCCACCTGGATCACCGGCTCCTACGACGCCGAACTGAACCAGATCTATTGGGGCACCGGCAATCCGGGCCCGGACTGGAACGGCGACGTGCGCCTCGGCGACAACCTGTATTCGGACGCGGTGCTGGCGCTGAACGGCGATACCGGCGAGATCGAATGGTACTTCCAGTTCACGCCCCATGACGTGCACGACTACGACGCCATCCAGATCCCGATTCTCGCCGACATCGAGTTCGGCGGCGAAATGCGCAACACCATGCTCTGGGCCAATCGCAACGGCTTCTTTTACACCCTGGACCGCGCAACCGGCGAATTCCTCCTCGGCGACACCTACGCCTCGGTGACCTGGGCCTCCGGGCTCGACCCGAACGGGCGCCCGATTCGCGTACCCGGCATGGCGCCCACCTATGAGGGCGTCATGGTGTCGCCGCCCATCGTGGGCGCAACCAACTGGTATTCGCCCGCCTTCAATCCCGACACCGGGCTGTTTTACGTCACTTCCTTCGACGGCGAACAGGAGTTCTTCAAGCGCGACGAGGATTACGAGGAAGGCGAACGCTACACCGGCGGCGGCGGGCGCTACACCCAGCCCATGGACGCCTTTCACAGTTCGATCCGCGCCATCGACCCCGCCACGGTGGATATCGTCTGGGAATTCCCCATCATGCCGCGATCCTCGGCCGGCATCACCACCACCGCCGGCGGCCTGCTGTTCAGCGGCAGCGCCGACGGCTACTTTTTTGCGCTGGATGCGGCCACCGGCGAGGAATTGTGGAATGTTTCCCTGAGCCGCCGGGTTCACGCGGCGCCGATGACCTGGTCGGTGGACGGCGAGCAGTTCGTCACCATCGCCTCGGGGAATGTGGTCTTCACCTTCGGCTTGCGGAACTGAGCAGGGCACGGCCGGGAACGAGTCGGCAAGGCACTGATCGCAGATGGCGAAGGTCTGGACCAAGGCGCGGGAACTGGCCGCGGCCACGCCCGTCGGCAGGAATCGCTATGTGGATTTCCTGCGGGGATTTTCGATTCTGTTCGTCATTTCCGGCCATTGGCTGATCACCGGCGCGATGATCGACCCCGAGACCGGCGACATCACCCCGATGCTGGCGCTGGAAGTGGTTCCCTGGGCAGAGTGGCTGACCTGGGTCTTTCAGGTCATGCCGATTTTCTTCCTGGTGGGCGGTTACGCCAATTCGGTGTCGCTGGAGTCGGCGCGGCACAGGGGCGTGGGCTACGGGGAGTGGCTCGCCACCCGCCTGCACCGGCTGCTGCGGCCCATGCTGCTGCTCGTGCTGGTCTGGGCGCTGATTGCCGTGGCGCTGCATGCTGGCGGCGTTGCAGGCGCAAGCACCCAGTTCATCACCCGCACCGCGCTGCTGCCCACCTGGTTTCTCGCCATCTACACGATGATCGTCGTGCTGGCGCCCCTGAGCCATGGAGTCTGGCTGCGCTGGGGATACTGGTCGCTGTTCGCCCTGCTGGCCCTGGCGGCGCTGGCGGATTTCGCCTTCTTTGGCCTGGACTGGGAAACCCCCGGCTGGAGCAATTATTTCTGGATCTGGCTGGCCATGCATCATTTGGGCTTTGCCTGGCGAGACGGTCGCCTGGGCAACCCGGGCACGCTGCTGGCGATCGCCGGAGTCGCCCTGCTCACGCTGCTGGCGGTAGTGCTGCTGGGCCCCTATCCGGTCGCCATGGCCGGCTCGCCGGGGGACGGGCCGAGCAATTCCCTGCCGCCCAAGATCACCCTGGCCCTGCTGGGCACGGTCCAGTTCGGCGTGCTGCTGGCCATGGAAAAACCCATGCGGCGGCTGCTTGAGAACCTCCGCATCTGGACCGCCACGGTACTCATCAACAGCATGATCATGACCTTGTATCTGTGGCATATGAGCGTGCTGTTACTGCTGCTTGGCGCTTCCTGGCTCGCCGATGGCGTCGGGCTCGGCATGGCGCCGGGCAGCGCCCCCTGGTGGTGGGCGCGGATTCCCTGGCTGCTGCTCTGCGCCGCCTTGCTGTTGCCGGTAGCCATGAGCCTGTCTCCGCTGGAGCGAATGTCGCGCCCCGCCGCCGCACCCGTTCCAAAGCTTTGGCGCCAATTGCCCGGCGCCGCCCTGGTGGGGCTTGGCATCAGCTTCACCGCATTGTTCGGCATCGACGGCAACCCCCTGTCACTGGCGAATACCGGCATAGTCGCCCTCGTACTCGGCGGCGCGTGGATTTGCGGAATAACATTCCGGCCCGGTTGAGCCTGGAACCAATATTCGAAGCCAACCCTGAATCGCGTCGCTCGGATTCAGTAGTACCAGAATAATTGTCTATTTAGGATTTTTTCGATATTTTTACCAATATTTTAGTAAATACACGAACATGAAACTCCCGCAGCTTGGCCGAAATCTGAGGGACTCCCGCAAGCGCCGCTTCCCCGGGGACAATCTGGCGCGCTTTGCAATTCGTATCGGTGTGAGTCGCGCCACACTTCAAAAAATGGAACAGGGAGATCTCTCGGTTTCCATGGAGAAATATTACCAGGCCGGGAAATTGCTGGGTCTGGAGCGGGAATTCGAGCAACTGCTGCGGTTGCCGCGGAGTTTGTTCGATGACTGAGTTGGCCCGATACGACGTTTACATGAAATCGTCCGTAGCGGGCGTCTGCAAGGCCGCCGAATGCGTACTGGAAGAGACCGATGGCCGGCTGACGCGTTTCGCATTCCGTTACGATCCTTCCTGGCACGCGCAACCCGCGTCCTATTCGCTGGACCCGGCGCAACTGCCGCTCGGACGCGCGGAATTCACTCTCGACTGTCTGCGCGGAGCGCCGGCCCTGATCGACGACTACCTGCCCGACGCCTGGGGGCGCAAAGTGCTGGCCCGGTTCGCGCTGGCGAAGAACAGAAAACGGCTGAACGCGAACAGCGCGATTGAAATACTGGGGCTGATGGGCGCCAGCAGAATCGGTTGCCTGCAACTGGTTCCGCAAGGCCAGGCGCCGGATTTCGCCCGCGGGTATCCTCTCGGCGACCTCGCCAGAGCCGAAGAACTCGCCCGGCGGATTGACGACGACAGCTTCGTGCCGGAGAACGTGGACCGGTTCGAGCTGGCCTACCTCGGTAACGGAGGCAGCGGCGGCGTCGGCGGCGCCAGACCCAAGGCATTGTTTTACGACGACAAGGGCTGCTATCTGGCGAAATTCAATCGCGACGCCGACCGGTTCAATCACGCCCGGATCGAACTGGCTTGCCTCAGGATGGCGGCGGCGGCAGGCATCGATGCGGCAAGCGGCAGGGTCGAGAGCGGAATCAATGGACGGGAGGTCCTGCTGCTGGACCGGTTCGACATCGCAGCCGACGGCGGCCGCAATCATCTGATTACGGTAAACGGTCTGCTGAAGGACCCGAATACGCAACAGGACCCGGGGCAGTCTTTTCGATACGACGACATCCATCACCTGTTGTCGCGCTACTCGGTCGATCCGGAAGCGGATTTCGAACAGTTGCTCAAGCTGATGCTGTTCAACCGCGGCATCAACAACACCGACGACCACGAGCGCAACTTCAGCTTGATCAACCGGGGCGAGGGTTATCGCCTGTCACCCGCTTACGATCTGGTTCCTTCGCTTGCCCTGGGCGAGTATCATGCGGCCGGATTCGGTTATCGGGTGAGCCCGCCGACCGCGTCCGAGGTCACGCGGCTGGGGAAAGTGTTCGGCCTGAGCAAGGCTACGGTGGCGCGTTGCGCCGAGCGGGTGGGAGCGGCAATCGCGTCCTGGCCGGATACGGCTGCCGAAGCGGGTGTTTCCGGGCGGGAAATGGAACTGGCGGGCCAGAGAATGAGCCAATGACGAACACGAAAATTCGGCCATACGACAGCGAGCGGGACGAGAAGGCGGTGCGCCGCATCTGGGAGGAGACCCGCTGGATAGACCGTGGCGATGAGGGCGACGCCGCCTCGTTGCGCGTCATGCTCGACCATTCCCCCGCACTGGTGGCGGAGCTGGACGGCGAAGCCGAATGCGTGACCATTTCCAGCCCGGCGACGATCCGCCACCTGCGGGAGGATATTCCCCTGGGCATTGTCGCCGCGGTAACCACAAGCCCCAGCGGGCGCCGGGCCGGGCTGGCGTCGCGCACCACCGCGGCCCTGTTGCGGCGCGACGCCGAGGCGGGCATGATGGTGTCCGTTCTGGGAATGTTCGAGCAGGGTTTTTACACCCGTCTCGGCTTCGGCAATGGGCCCTGTGAGTTGCGCTGGGGTCTTGACCCGGCAACGCTGTCGGTTCCGGTCTCCGCCGCATCGCCGCTTCGCATCACCGCCAGCGACAGCGCGGACGTACACCGGGCCATGCGCGAGCGCGCCCTTTGCCATGGCGGGGTTCGCATCCTCAATGCGGCCCATATCGAGGCGGAAATGGGCTGGACCGAGCATCCCCTCGGCCTCGGTTACCGCAATGAAGGAGGGGAACTGACCCACTTTCTCTGGGGCGAGTTGAAGGACGAGAACGGCCCTCTGATCATCACCGCCATGGCCTGGCGGGAACCCGGACAGTTGCTGGAATTGCTGGCGCTGCTGCGGAGCCTGGGAGACCAGGCCCATGTGGTGAAAATGATCGAGCCCGCCGGCGTGCATCTGCAGGATTTCATCACCCGGCCCTTTCGCCAGGCCAATACGAGCAAGGGCGGCGAATGGCGCAAGGGCGCCGAAGCCGAAGCCTGGTGGCAGGCGCGCATCAACGACCTGCAAGGTTGCCTGGCCCGCACTTCCCTGCCCCATGCCGGACCGGCCCTGACCTTCAATCTGCATCTCGACGATCCGATTGCGGGGTTTCTGCCCGCATCGGGCAACTGGAAAGGAACGAGCGGAGACTACGTCGTGGAGCTCGGCAAGGCGAGCAGCGCGGAACCCGGCAGGCGCAAGGGCTTGCCCAGCCTCCATGCCGGCGTTGGCGGTTTTACCCGGCTGTGGCTGGGCTGCGCCGAAGCCCGCGCCGTCGCCGCCGCGGGACGGCTTGAAGCACCCGGGCAATTGCTCGACGACCTCGAAGCGACCTTGAGACTGCCCGTCCCCCGCACCGGCTGTGAATTCTGAGAACGATAAAGTATCCGTCAATCTGCGCGCCCAATTTTCTGTCATTCCGCGCACAGTCGCGGAATCTCATTGTGAGAGGGCACTGCCTGAGATTCTGCGACTCCGCTTCGCTCCGCGCAGAATGACGGGACGTGGGCGGAACGACGGCGCCTACCGGGCTTCGGACAAACGCGCGGCAATGGTGTCGCGGTGGATTTCCCGGCCTTCGAGGAAGACCCGCTCGATGGTGCGGGTATTGCGGATGTCGTCCAGGGGGTTTGCCGACAGTATCACCAGGCTTGCGCTGTACCCCGGCGCCAGCAGGCCGAGATCGTCAATCTCCAGATGCCGCGCCGCCACGCTCGTTCCGGCCGCCAGGGCCTGCATCGGGCTCATGCCGAGGCGGACCAGAATCTCAAGTTCGCGATGCCCGGTATAGCCGAAGGGGTGGCCCGGCAAGGCGCCGGCGTCGGTGCCGAGCACAATGTCGGCGCCCGCATCCAGCAGGCGCATGAGACTGTCGCGCAAGCTGCTTTCCCGCTCTTCATCCCGGACGATTTCGCCTGCCGGCAGCCGGCCGGAACCGGTCAAGCCATCCGCGCCGGCGTCCGGCAGCACCGCCCGCAGGAAGGGGTCCTCGCCAATGACTTCCCGGCGCAATTCGCCAAGGCCCAGATTGGGCACCACAAAGGCGCCGGAGGCTGCGGTCTGCTCGGCAATCTCCGCGGTAAAAGCGTCCCCCAGTCGGCCATGGAGAAAGCCATGGGCGCCCGCCGAGAGCAGGTCGGGCATGTCCCCGGCGAATTGCTGGTGGACAAATACCTTCAATCCCAGGCTTTCGCTGACGGCAATCAGCGGTCGATACACGTCCGGGGCAAGTTTCCGCTGGCTGCCGCCACGATCATCAACCCAGATCTTGATGAAATCAATGCCGCTGGCCGCCACTCCCCTGGCTTCGAGCACGGCCTGCTCGGGGCTGTAGAGACCATGGAGAATCGTCTGGCCGGTGCGCTCGGCCACTGCCGCCACTTCCAGCGGAAAGGCGTCGTTGGGGCCCTGCCCCTGCGGCCCCATGCCGGCTGAAAACAGCAGCCGCGCAGCATTCGGGTAACGCTCGCGCTGGTTTTGCTGGAATTCCAGGGCCATTTGCTCGGCATCCGTACCCGCCGAAAAGGCTGCGGCAAAACCGTACCAGGCATACTGTTCGAGATTCTCGCGCAGGTTTTCCGGCGAATAGTTGTGGCCTCCCCAATCATGGCGGCTCTGAAACCCCGGATGGGTATGACCGTCGATCAGCGCGGGAATCACCGTCTTGCCCCTGCCGTCGATCACTCTGGCAACATCGCGCACAGGAATCGCCCCGCTGGATACCGCCGCGATTTCACCGCCCCGGACCAACAGGGACCCGTTCTCAATAACCGACCCGTCGCCGATCACCAGCCGCGCATTGCTGATGAGCACCGCCTCCTGGGCCAGCAAGGGGCCGGGAAGGTAAAAGAATATTACCAATATTTTCAAAAGCTTGCGGTGTATTGCAGATGATTTGAATGGCATGGGAACGTCCTCTTGGCTTGCAACTGGAAATGCAATTGACTTCGATAATGCGAATCATTATTATTTGCATTCTTTTTGCATCTACTACGGGGAACAGTAACATGAGAAGTAGCGGAACATGGGCTCGCCTGGTCCGGGTATTGCCCATCCTGTGGGCCATACCGGCAGCCGCCCAGGCGCAACAGCAGGCTGGGGAGCTCGAAGAGATCGTGGTCCTGGGAAGGTATCTCTATACCGATCAGGTCAATGCTTTACGAACCCCCACCCCTATCATTGATGTTCCCCAGAGCCTGTCCATCGTCACTGCCGATCAGATCAGGATGCAGGGCTTCACCAGTCTTGGCGACATTGTCAACTACACTCCCGGCGTAAACACCTCACAGGGCGAAGGCCACCGCGACGCAGTAGTGTTTCGGGGTGTCCGCTCAACGGCTGATTTCTTTATCGATGGGGTCCGCGACGATGTGCAATACTACCGCCCTCTTTACAATCTCGAACAAGTGGAGATTCTGCGAGGTCCCAATTCACTATTTTTCGGGCGTGGCGGCACCGGCGGGATTCTGAATCGCGTCACCAAGAAAGGCGTGATCGGCGACAACTTCACCGGCTACAAGGCGAGCGCCGATTCATTCGGCGAATATGACGTCGAGTTCGACGGCAACTACTCGATGAATGCGAACTCGGCGTTCCGAATCAACGCGTTTTATGAAAACCTCAGTAACCACAGGGATTTCTACGACGGCGACCGATTCGGAATCAATCCAACCGCCCGATTCGAAATTGGCGCCGCCACCACGCTCGACCTGTCCTGGGAGTACATCGATCACGAGCGGTTCATCGACCGCGGCATCCCCACGGGCTCGGATGGACGGCCGGTGGAAGACTTCAGGGATATCGTCTTTGGCGACCCTGATCTGAACCTGACCGGGCTGCGGGCTCATTTGTTCCGCGCGACCCTGCAACATGAATTCTCGGAAAACCTGAAAGGAAACTTCAGCGCGTTTCTCGGGGATTACGACAAGCTGTACCAGAACTTCTATGCATCGAGCTACAAACAATCCCTCACACCGAACGAGGTCACTCTGGATGGTTATGTCGACACGACCCGGCGGGAGAACGGGATCCTGTCAGGAAACCTGATCGGTGAGTTCAGTACGGGCGGTTTGGATCACACGCTCGTGGTCGGTGGCGAATACATTGATACGACATCGGATCAGGATCGGTTCAATGCCTTTTGGGACACCACGTCGGACGATAATGAAATCTTCCCGATCAATCGTCCTCTCAGTCTGCGGGGAGGCGCAGGGATCAACGTTGCCGGAGAATCGACAGTCAACAGTTTTTCGGCAGACCTCAATGACGACACGCAGGTGGGCATTGAAGTGCTATCCGCCTATATTCAGGACGAGATCAGGATTTCGGACAATCTCGACCTTGTCATTGGCGCGCGCCTCGACAGCTTTGATATCGCGGTCTTCAATGTGCCGGCGAATGACCTGCGAAGCCGCAAGGATGAAGAAATTTCACCGCGCCTCGGACTCGTCTTCAAACCGCGGGAGCAAATCTCGTTGTACGGCAGCTACAGTGGATCCTTCCTGCCGCGAAGCGGTGAGCAGTTCGCAAACATCAATGGAAACAACAACCGACTGGACCCAAACACCTTCACCAATCTCGAAGCGGGCGTAAAGTGGGACCTGAGCCCGGGTCTGAGCCTGACCGCCGCCGTATTCGAGATCGAACAAAGCTCGCCCCAGGTTGCTGATGACGACCCTTCCACGCTGGATATCATTGATTCGACCATTGACGGTTTCGAACTGCAGCTCAGCGGTCTGCTGACGGATCGATGGTTCATTTCATCCGGATACAGTCATCTTGACGGGGAGCAGGTCAATCGTTCCGGCCCCACAGGTCTGCGTCCACGCGAGTTGCCGGAAAACATGCTGTCGCTCTGGAACAGTTTCCAGATCAACGACAGATTGGGTCTCGGACTCGGTCTGAGCTATCAGGACGAGAGCTTCGTCAACAATGGCAACAGCGCTACCCTGCCGAGCCATACCCGGTTCGATGCGGCGGTTTTTTACGACGTATCCAACAGCCTCCGCGTGCAACTCAATGTGGAGAACCTGAGCGATGAACTGTACTTTCCGAACTCACACAGCACGCATCAGGCCAGCGTGGGAGCGCCGCTGAATGCACGGCTGACCATCAGCAGCCGGTTCTGATGGCGCGCCGGAATCCGAACCCGACAGCTCACTCTTCCCGGAAGGTGAACACGAAAAGCAGGAACACGATCAGGGCGAAGCCGGCCGGCAGCAGCCAGAAATCCTGCCAGCGCGCCAGCGTCAATACCGTTTCGTCTCCCAGGAACGCGTTGAACAGCGCTCCGGCTATCTGCGCGCCGATGAACATCCCGATCCCGTAGGTCACCAGGACGAGAAATCCCTGGGCCTGGCCGCGCACGGCCGGCGTCGATTTCTTGTCGACGTAGATCTGCCCGGTAACGAAAAAGAAGTCGTAACAGATGCCGTGCAGCAATATGCCGGTGACCACCATCCAGAAGACGGCGTCCGGCGCGCCGAGCGCGAACAGCAGGTAGCGCAGGATCCACGCCGCCATACCGATGGCCAGCATCCATTTCACGCCGAAGCGTACGAACAGCAGCGGCATCAGCAACATGAACGCCGCCTCGGACATCTGGCCGAGCGTCATCAGCGACGACGGGTTGGGCAGCAGGCCGACGACCGCGTTGCCCGCGTTCTGATCGTATACCGCGTTGGCGACGAAGATCGGCGCGAAATTGTAATACGCGGCCAGGGGAATGCAGATCAGAATCGAGCAGGCGATGAAGATATGGAACGCGCGGCTGCCCAGTTGCCGCAACGCGTCGATGCCGACGATGCTTTTCAGGGACACTTTCTCGCCGGCGGCGGGAGGCGGCGTATGCGGCAGCGTGAAACTGTAGGCGCCGAGAATCAGACTCGCGATCGC
>JAJDVS010000032.1 GCA_022825945.1 Pseudomonadales bacterium | reverse complement strand
CCCGGACACCGGCGTACTCGAACCGGTCAGCCAGATTTCCAACTGGAGCGCGACCTGGCATCACAGCCACATCTTCGAATCCGATTCGGCGCCGCTGGTGCCGGCCGGTTCCGTGCTGGTATTCAAGCAGTGGTATGACAACACCGCCGACAACCCCAACAATCCCGACCCGGATCAATGGGTCTCCGGCGGCAATCGGACCACCGACGAAATGACCCACGCCTGGGTGGCCATCACCCATCTCGACGAGGAGGGCTATGAGCGCCTGCTCGCCGAGCGCGAACAGGCGACCGCCCGAAGTCTGGCGAGTCAGGAGTAAAATCAGGAGATTCTGCGACTTACGCGCAGAATGACGGGAATCGATTTCATCTTGGGCGAAGCGAAGCCTCCCACTGATGTCATTCTGCGTGAAGCGGAGCGGAGTCGCAGAATCTCTCGCAATGGCCTCCCGGTGAGTTCCTGCGGCGCAGTCTCCTAACATTCAATCACATTCACCGGAATCTCGATGACGTTCACCGCGAGGCCGCCGCGGGAGGTTTCCTTGTATTTGCGCTTCATGTCGCGGCCGGTGTCGCGCAGGGTCCTGATTACCTGATCGAGCGAAACGAAGTGTTCGCCATCGCCGCGCAGCGCCATGCGCGCGGCGTGAATCGCCTTGACCGAAGCCATGGCGTTGCGCTCGATGCACGGCACTTGCACCAGGCCGCCGACGGGGTCGCAAGTCAGCCCGAGATTGTGCTCCATGGCGATCTCGGCGGCGTTTTCGACTTGCCGTGGCGTACCGCCGAGCACTTCTGCCAGCCCCGCTGCCGCCATGGAACAGGCCGAACCGACTTCACCCTGGCAGCCCACTTCAGCGCCGCTGATCGAAGCGTTTTCCTTGAATAGCACGCCGATGGCAGCCGCGGTGAGCAGAAAGCGCACCACGCCATCATCGTCAGCGCTGGGCACGAAACGGGTGTAGTAGTGCAGCACTGCGGGAACGATTCCCGCCGCGCCATTGGTGGGAGCGGTGACCACCCGGCCGCCGCTGGCGTTTTCCTCATTGACGGCAAGGGCGTAGAGTGTGACCCGGTCGAGCACCTCAAGCGGGTCCGTCAGCGATGACTCGGGCCGGTCGAGCAATTGCCGGTGCAATTTTGGCGCCCGGCGCTGGAGTTTCAGCCCGCCGGGAAGTTCACCTTCGCGCTCACAGCCTCTGGCGACGCACTCCTGCATTACCCGCCAGATTGCCAGCAGCCTGCGCCGGGTTTCTGTCTCGTCGCGCCAGGCTCCTTCATTGGCGAGCATCAGATCGGAAATGCGCTGCTGCGCGGCATCGCACTGTCGTAGCAACTCCGCCGCGGTATGGAACGGCCAGGCAAGCTCGCGCCGGTCCTCGGCGACCGCGCCGGATTCATCCACCACGAAGCCTCCGCCCACCGAGTAATACGTCTTGCCGAGCAGTTCGGCGCCATCTGCGCCAATGGCGGCAAAGCGCATGCCATTGGGATGCAGCGGCAATGACTCGCGCCGGTTCAGCAACAGGTCCTGCTGCTCGTTGAAGCGAATCCGGCGCCTGCCACCGAGCCGCAGTTCCCCATCGTGGCGGACCGCTTCAACCCGCGCCTCGATGGTATCGACAGCCACGCTTTCCGGCTGCTCGCCTTCGAGCCCCAGTATCACCGCCCGGGGCGTGCCATGCCCTCTTCCGGTCGCCCCCAGCGAGCCGAACATCTCCGCCCGAACGCGAACGACCTGCTGCTGAACGCCTCTGTCCGCCAGACTGCCGACAAACGAAGCCGCCGCCCGCATCGGCCCCACAGTATGGGAACTCGAAGGCCCGATCCCGACCTTGAAAAGATCAAACACACTAATGGCCATTCCCTGCCTCCTTGTCCATTGCAGAAATTACCCGGGAATGCCAAGCCAAGAGTCAACCCGGCCCGGCAACCCATAATGATATGCGATACCCTACTGACCCGAACAGCCTGCCTGCCAGGACAAATCATCCTGGACTGTCAGCCCGACAACAGGGCGCACATGAAGCTGGATTTCGTCCTTGCATGCTGTCGGCGACTCTATTAACATGAACATCAACTTGAACTTGAACATCATGCGAGCAGGTCATGTCAGAAATATCCATGGTCGAGTTGCGGCAGAATGCCGAAGGCGTTCTGAACAGGCTGAAGCTGGGTGAAAATCTGGTCCTGACGTACCGCGGCAAGCCTGTTGCGCGGCTGTCGCCCTATGAATTGGAAACTCCCTCCGCAGATGATCCCTTCTATCGGCTGATCGATCACGCCATCGATGGCGGCGAATCGCTAACCAACGAAGAAATTGACAAGATTGTTTATGGAGTGTGAGATTTTCATTGATACTGGCGGCTTCTATTCGATGCTGGTAACGCGGGACCGAATGCACCGCCGGACCAGGGAATTCATGGCGCAAGCGGTCCACGAACGGCGCAGGTTCGTGACCACCGACCATGTGCTTGGCGAAACTGCCACACTACTTCGAGCCAGGGGTTTCAACCGACTTACACCGTTGCTATTCGAGTCGGTCGAGACATCTTCGTCAATTCGAATTGGATGGACTACCCCCGCGAGATTTCGCGAAGTCAAGGCATTCTTCCTGCGGCGCGCAGACAAGGCCTGGTCTTTCACCGACTGTCTGAGCTTCGTGGTGATGCGGGAACTTGGCCTGCGGGAAGCCTTATCCACCGACGATCACTTCAGGCAGGCAGGCTTCGCTCTGGTGCTGGACAATCCCCAGGAGCAGCTTCACGATTCCCCTGCTCAATACAATGCCGAGCCTGACCAGGCGGAATTGCCTCAGTCCTCGAATCTTACGTAGCGTTTTACTGAGCGGGGGCCTACTTCGGCGCTGTAGATGATGCCGTCGGCATCGGCGGTTACGCCTTCGCCGCCGCTGCTGACGCGATAGGGGCCATTGTTCGCGTCGAAAGGGTCGGGGATGAAGGCCCACACTTCGCCGGTGCGGGCGCTGCCGATGCGGATGCCGCGGCGCCAGTCTTCGCGTCCCCGCTGCTCATTGGATTCCGAATCGACGCCGTAGAGAACGTCGTTCTCGTCGATGTAAATGCCGCTCAGGCGGCTGAACTGATACCACTCATCGAGCAGGTTGCCGTTCTGATCGAAAATCTGGATGCGGTTGTTGCCGCGGTCGGCGACGAAGAGCCGGCCCTGGGAATCCATCGCCAGGCCATGCGGCGCATCGAACTGGCCGGGGCCGGAGCCGGGCTCGCCCCATTCCATCAGGTAGTTGCCAGTGGAGTCGAACTTGACGATGCGTCCGTTGCTGTCGCCGCCATGACCGTCGGCGACGAAGATGTCGCCATTGGGCGCGACGTGAACATCGGACGGCATATTGAAATGAGACGCGTCGTCGCCGGTTACGCCCGGCGTGCCGAGAGTCATCAGCCGTTCGCCTTCAGGGTTGAACTTGACCACGATATGGCCCTTGCCTTCGATTCCGGGAGGCAGCGTGAACGGTGCGTCGGTTACCCAGATATTGCCGTCGGGATCTACATGAAAACCGTGCGGCACGGCAAAAATGCCGCCTCCGAAACTGCGCTCCATCTCTCCGTCGGGATTGAATTTGAGCACCACCGGCAAGTCGGATTCGGCGCAGCCCCGAATGGGGAAGGCCGGCCGGATTGAATCCGAGCCGCAACGCTCGCCGATCCAGATCGACTTGCCGTCGAGATCGACGTCGATGGCGCTGGTGGCGCCCCAGTCGCGGCCGACCGGCATCTTGGCCCAGCCGGTGTAGATCTGGTACGGATTGGGCAGGTCGTTGACCGGCTCCATGTCCGCCTGTGCCAGGACTGCACCTGCGAATACGGTCATTGAAAACAGTAAAACGGTCTGAATCGTGGTTTTCATTGGGAATTTCCTCTTTGTTCAGTCGCGTCCCGCGGCTTCGAGGCCGAGACGCAGGGCGTTGGCCGCCCCGGACGACAGGCCGCCGTCGGCGCCCACCGTCACGAAACGGAAGCCCTGGTCGAGGCGCTGCTGCACCGAGCCGGCGCCTGTCGTGATCGCGCATGGCACGTCGTGTTCGAGGCAGGCACCGAGTACGGTCTGGATGGCTTGCTCGACTTCGGGAGCGGCGGGGCTGGGGTAGCCCATGCTGGTGCTCAGATCAGATGGCCCGATGAAGATGCCGCCGAGGCCGGGAACGCTGGCGATCTCTTCGATGTTCGCCACGCCTTCGGGTGATTCGATGAACATGATCGCGAGCAGTTCGCCTTGCGGGTCGAGGGGCCAGACGTCGGCTTTCGTCATGTAGTCGGGGATGCCCCAGTACCAGACTGCGTTGGAGGGATTGCGGCCGCGCAATCCGGCGGGTTCCATGTCCGGCGAACCATTCACTTGCGGATAACGGGTTGCGCGCACGGCGAGTTCGGCCTGTTCCCTATTGTGTATTGCCGGAAACATGATGCCGTAGACCCCCACATCGAGTACCTGCTTGGCTTGGGCGACGAGTTCCGCGGAGCCTCCGGCTGCGGGGATGCGCACGAAGGGCACGACATCGGGCTGCAGATTGCCTTTTTCGATGATCTCGCGCTTGTTGGTCATGCCGAGCAGGAACAGGCGCAGTCGCTCGACGTCGAAAGGCGCGTGCTCCATGTCGATCATGATGAAGTCGAGCCCGGAGTTCGCCAGCGAGCGGGCGGTGTCGAGGGAATAGTTGAAGGAAAGCAGCCCGAATGCCGGCTCGTCATTCTCGAACAACTCAATCAGCTTGTTCACCCGAACGCCAGACTGGGCCATGGCGAGAGAGGCAGCGCCCAGGGCGGAGATCAGCAGGAAGCTGTGAAACAAAGTTCTTAGTGAAGATTTCATATTCGACCCTATCGGCAGCACCTAGGAGGGGGTGCTTCGCATCGCGCAGAATCACAGATCGCTACATCTGCACGATGGCGTCGGTGAAGGCGGCCATGGTTTCTCCCATGCGGGGGACCCAGCGCATAACCACGAGCAAGTCGTTTTCCTGGTCGACCCAGATGTAGTTGCCGCCGGCGCCGCTGGCGTAGAAGGCGCTTTCCGGGGCGTTTTCCACGGCTTCCCGATCGGTATTGAGCCACCACATGTAGCCGTAGCGATGGAAGGCCGGCGAGGGCTGCCGCATCGCGTCCATCCATTCCCGGGACACGAGCTGCCTGCCGTCCCAGTTGCCGTTGCGGAGGAAAAGATAGCCGAAGCGGGCGTGGTCCAGGGTGCTGATGAAGAAGCCGCCGCCCCAATGGGCGCCGCCGGATGGCGACTGCATGCGCTGGCCGTCGATCTCGACCCAGGAATTCTCATAGCCATGCCATTCCCATTCGCCGCTGGCGCCGATCGGGTCCATGACCCGCTCCCGGAGCACGCCGTCCAGCGGCGCGCGCCAGACGTTCAGCAGGGAATAGGCGAGCATGTTGACGCGCACATCGTTGTACTTGTAGAAAGTGCCGGGATCGTGCATTTCGCGATCAATGGCAATGGCCGGATCGTAATCGTGGGGACGGTCGGCCCAATCGGGCTTGCCCCAGAGCGTGCCCGCCCAATCCGAAGTCTGCCGCAGGAAATGCTCCCAGGTGATGGGCGCATTATGGGGCTCTTCGAAACTTTCGTGTGGGAACAGGTCCCGGACCGGGTCGGTCACGTCCCCGATCAGGCCGTCATCCAGCGCCAGTCCGGCCATGGTGGACAGATAGCTCTTGGCGACGCTAAAAGTCATGTCCTCGCGTTCGATGTCGCCCCATTCGGCGACGATGTAGCCATTGCGCACCACCAGCCCGGAGCCTTCCTCCCGGCGCTTGACCGGGCCGAGAATGCTGAAATGCGGCTCCCGGCCGAAGCTGCGTTCGATGAACTGGGCCATGTCGTGGGGCTCGACCACGGTGTTGTCCCTGGCCAATTGCACCGCTTGCGCCAGTTTCGCGCTGTCCATGCCCGCTTCTTCCGGCGCGCGCCGTTCCCATTCCCCGGGCGGCGGATAGTAGAAGTCCTGGGCGAAGCCGACCTGGGCCGCCAGGGCAAGGAATACAACTTGAATCAGGAATCGGACAGGCTTGCGAAACATGTGCATCATCGCCCCCAAAAGGACTTATTCGGTGACGTTCACCATGATATAGCCGTCGTGGTACAAACCGCCATCATCGGCCCTGCCCCATAGTACATAGGCCCCGGGTTCGTCGAACGTGGCGGTTACCGTGTAGATGCCGTCTTCCGGAATCGGCGGCGGCAGGAACAGCGCGCCCCAGGGCGAATTCGCGCTGGTGCGGGAGTCTTCCCAGACTTTCACCTGGGGCGGATCGAAGCTGACATTGCCGGGGCCGCGATACTTGTTCCATGAGTAGTACAGGCCGTTGACCTTGTCCACGGTCACTCTCACGGGCGGACTCGTCATGCGGCGCTCCATGATCAGTTCGGGCGTGACGAAAGCGGCCGCAAGCGGTCCGCCGGCAAATTCGGCGAAGCTGCGCGCCTCTTCCACCGGATCGGTGGGCTCGGGCAAGCCGTCGTCGGTGACCAGGGTGTCGAGCACCAGGGGCTCGCCCACGGCGACGGTGCGAATGTCGTCGCCCTGAATCGCCACCACCGGCGGCACATTGGCCCGGGATTCCGGACTGCTTGTGCCGGCGCCCAGCGAGCCGGTCTCCGAGGCGATGACCATGTTGTCCACCAGATAGTCATAGCGCAGGGTGCCATAAGCCTTTTTCTCGACACCGTTCACGGTGAGGGTCCAGACGAGTTCCCGGTCGCCCCAGTCGGCGGGCACCGGCACTTCGAAGGTGAAGCGGTTGCGGCGCGGCAGGAAATGCTCGGGCTGGCCGCGGTCCGGGTCGCCGGGTTCAAAATAGTTGTGCTCGCCCACGGGAACGTCGGGAGTCTCTTCCCAGTTCTCGTTCATGTAGCCGAACATCAGGTTGTAACCGCCTTCGTCATTGGGGCGCCAACCCTCGAAGGCGGGTTCCACATGCTGCCCGGTACGATAGGTCTGGGCGCTGGCGGCGCCCACCATCAGAGTGGTCAGCAGAAACATGGCGAACTTTTGTCGGGGCGCGCCCGGCCCGCTTGCAACAAGCATTTTGCTTCCTATCCTCCTGTGTCAGTGAAAAGTATCAGTCCGAGGCTTCCGCCGCGGCCACGGGAGTCGGCGCCACCAGCGGCGCGCCGCACAGCGGGCAACCGATGACATGGTCATTGGGCCTGGGATCAAGTATCCGGCGCCTGTTCATAGGTCACCAGCGGCATGGGGCCAACGCCGCCGACCCGGTGGCAGTTCTGGCAGATCTTTTGCAGAATCGGCTCGATATCGCGGTGGAAGGTAACCTCGCCCGGCTGCCCCGAAGCCGCGAAAGACGCTAGCAGCACAGGCAATGCCAGCACCGGGCGGACCAGACCGAAACGGATTTGCTGCGACATGTTCAGATCCTCATTGTCGTACGCCGGCAAGCGCGATGGAAAATCGGACATTCAGCCGATTTTACCCATTTCTCCACACAATACCAGCCTTCGCGGTCAAGCCACGAAGGCTTCTTTCTCTTCCTCGGTGATCTCCTTGATGCTGAGCTTGATGCGGCCCCTGGGGTCGAGGTCGAGCACCTTCACGAGCACTTCTTCTCCTTCCGTGAGGTAGTCGCCGACGTTTTCCACGCGCTTGTTGGCGATCTGGGAAATATGCACCAGCCCGTCCTTGCCGGGGAGAATCGTGATGAAGGCGCCGAAATCCACAATGCGGGCCACGGTGCCGCTGTAGAGCTTGCCGATTTCGGCTTCGGCGGTGATGGCGTTGATGCGCTCGAGGGCCGCGTCCCGGGATGCCGCGTCTTCGCCGTATATGCGCACGATGCCGTCGTCGTCGATATCCACCGCCGCGCCGGTTTCCTCGGTAATGGCGCGGATAACGGCGCCGCCCTTGCCGATGACATCGCGGATCTTGTCCTGGTCGATACGGAGCGTGGCCATGCTCGGCGCATTCTCACTCACAGTCGGGCGCGCCTCGGAGATGACCTTGCCCATCTCGCCGAGGATATGCTGCCTGGCTTCATGGGCCTGGGCGAGGGCCTGTTCCATGATCTCTTCGGTGATGCCCTGGATCTTGATATCCATCTGCAGGGCGGTGACGCCCTTGGCGGTGCCGGCCACCTTGAAGTCCATGTCGCCGAGATGGTCCTCGTCGCCGAGAATGTCGGTGAGCACGGCAAAGCGCTCGTCTTCCTTGATCAGGCCCATGGCGATGCCGGCGATCGGCGCCCGCAGGGGCACGCCGGCGTCCATCATGGCAAGGCTCGCGCCGCAGACCGAGGCCATGGAGCTGGAGCCGTTGGATTCGGTGATTTCGGAAACCACCCGGATCGCATAGGGAAAGTCTTCCTCCGCCGGCATCAAGGCGGCGACGCCGCGCTTGGCGAGCCGGCCGTGGCCGATCTCCCGGCGCTTGGGTCCGCTCATGAAACCGGTTTCGCCGACGGAATACGGCGGAAAGTTGTAATGCAGCATGAAACCTTCCTTGTGGGAACCGGCAAGCCCCTCGATCAATTGTGAATCACGCACCGGGCCCAGGGTCGTTACCACCAGCGCCTGGGTTTCGCCCCGGGTGAAAAGGGCGGAGCCGTGGGCCTTGGGCAGGATGCCCACTTCCACATCGATGGGACGCACGGAACGGGTGTCGCGACCATCGATGCGGGGCTTGCCGTCGATGATGCGGTGTCTGACGATGCTTTTCTCCAGGGTGGCGAATGCGCCGCGCACCTCCGCCTCGTTGACTCCGGCATCAACGTCCACCAGATTTGCAACGGCGTCGGCCTGGATTTCGGCCACGGCGGCGGAGCGCTCCACCTTGCGGGAAATCTGGTAGGCCTCGGTGATTCCGGCGGCGGACCGCTCCTTCAGGGCCTCGGCCAGGGCCTCGTTCTTCGCCGCGGGCTGCCAGTCCCATTCTGGCTTGCCGGCGGCCTGCCTGAGTTCGTCGATGGCGCTGATGGCCACCTGCATTTCCTGCTGGGCGAAAAGCACCGCGCCTAGCATCTGGTCTTCGCTCAGTTCATTCGCTTCGGATTCCACCATGAGCACGGCGGAACGGGTGCCCGCCACCACCATGTCGAGTACGGACTCCTGCAATTCGCCAATGGAAGGGTTGAGCCGGTAGCCGGTGTCCGGGTCGATCCCGACACGGGCGGCGGCGATGGGGCCGGCGAAGGGAATCCCGGAAATGGCCAGCGCGGCGGAGGCGCCAAGCATGGCGGGGATGTCCGGGTCGTGGTCCTTGTCGGCGGAAATCACCGTGCAGATGACCTGCACTTCATTGCGGAATCCCTTGGGGAACAGCGGCCGGATGGGACGGTCGATAAGCCTCGAAGTAAGGGTTTCCTTTTCCGTTGGGCGTCCTTCGCGCTTGAAGAAGCCGCCGGGGATTCTGCCCGCGGCGTAGGTTTTCTCCTGATAGTTGACCGTCAGGGGGAAAAAATCGGCATTGGCCGAAGCTTCCCTTCTGCCCACCACGGTCGCCAGCACCTTGGAGTTGCCCATGGTGACGGTAACCGAGCCGGTGGCCTGGCGGGCCATTTTGCCGGTTTCCAGGGTGACCTGCTGGTCACCATATTGAAAGGTCTTGGTTGTGATCTTGAACATGAGTATTTCCTGTTGGCCGCTGCTTTGGCGGCGGTCCTGATGATTTTGTGTGCTTTTCCTAGCGGCGCAGTCCGAGCCGCTTGATCAGCGTGGCGTAGCGATCAACATCTTTGCCCTTGAGGTAGTCGAGCAGTTTCTTCCTGCTGTTGACCATGCGGATCAAACCGCGGCGTGAGTGGTGATCACGGGTATGCTGCTTGAAGTGCGCTTGCAGGTCGTTGATGTTGGCGGTCAGCAAGGCAACCTGCACTTCCGGGGAACCCGTGTCCCCCTCGCTGGTTGCGTACTCCTTGATGATCGTCTGTTTCTCTTCGGTTGATAAAGCCATTTCTCTCTCCAGCTTCTGTTTGCCTGCATCGGGGTCCCGGCGAATCAGCCGGCGGCTTCCACGATCAGGCGCTTCGGCGCTACCTTGCCGTCGTCGTCGATGACGCCGATGCCAATAAAACGCTCCTGTTGGTCGGTCTTGCGGTACATCCTCACCAATCCCTCCGCGGGCAGGTGCCGCACGAGCACCGACTGACCGCTGCGCACCTGGTTTGCCGCAATCTCCGGCAGCAGTACCGCCGACAAATCACGCAGCGGCCGGTCCATGGGCGCCAGCAAGCGATCAATGCCGGCCAGGCCACCGCTTTCCATTTCCTGTTCCAGTTCCGCGGCGGTTATACAGTCCTCCTCGCTGAATCCGCCGGCCCGCAATCGCCGCAGGGCGATGACATGGGCGCCGCAGCCCAGCATCTGGCCAAGCTCGTCGGCTATCGTCCTGATATAGGTCCCTTTGCTGCAGGCCAGTTCGATCTCGATCTCGGGCGGCGCGAAATTCGTCAGGGCAATGTCGTGAATCGTCACCCGGCGCGCCTCGCGCTCAATTACGCGACCGCTTCTCGCCAGCTTGTACAGCGGCGTTCCCCGCACCTTTACCGCCGAATGCATCGGCGGCACCTGTTCGAGCTCGCCGCGAAAGCTCTCCAGCGCCTTCGCCACCTGTTCCCGGGTCACGCCGAAGGCTTCGCAAACGGCGATTTCCCTGCCTTCGCTGTCGCCGCTGTCGGTGCGGACGCCGAGTTTCATGCGCGTCCGGTACCGCTTGTCCGAATCGAGCAGGAACTGCGAGACCTTGGTCGCCTCGCCGAAGCAAAGCGGCAGGACTCCCGTGGCCAGGGGATCAAGACTGCCGCCATGGCCCGCCTTGCTTGCCCCAAAGATCCGCTTCACCTGCTGCAGGGCGGCATTGGACGACAACCCCGGCGCCTTGTCGAGCGCCAGCAGCCCACTGACATCCCTGCCTCTCTTGCGCCGCCTGCCCATATCTTGCCGTCCTTTCAGCGACCCGGCGCCGGGGCGTTCACGAATGCCGCTCCCGATCCGCCGCCAGGGCGCTGTCGATCAGCTCATCAAGCTGGCGGCCGCGCTCCACGCTGGCGTCATACAGGAACCGCAGTTTTGGCGCCACCCGCAGTTGCAGACGCCGCGCCAGCAAGCTGCGCAGGTATCCGGCGGCGCCATTCAGCGCCGCGGTGCTTTCCCTGCCGTCGGCCTCGGATCGCTCCCTGCCGATGTCGCCCGCGCCCAGGGAAGTCACGAAGACTTTCGCATGGGCCAGGTCCGGGCTGACTTCCACTCCGGTCACCGACACCAGGCCGATGCGCGGATCGTTCACCTCGAACTGGACCAACGCGGCAACATCGCGCTGGATCTGGTCCGCCACCCGCTGGGCCCGGGAATTGTTCTCCATCATGGCATGCGCTCCGGCCCGATCGAAACCTTCCACGAACTGTTCAGGCAAACCCTGAAAGTTCAGAGGCTCCTGGTGACTTCAGTGGTCTCGTACACCTCGATCTTGTCACCCACTTGCACGTCCTTGTAGTTGCGCACGCCGATTCCACACTCCATGCCGTGACGAACCTCGTTGATGTCGTCCTTGAACCGGCGCAGGGATTCCAGTTCCCCTTCGTAAATCACCACATTGTCCCGCAACACGCGAATCGGCTTGCTGCGATGCACAGCGCCTTCGACCACCATGCTGCCGGCGATCTGGCCGAACTTGGGCGAATTGAACACATCGCGCACTTCCGCCACGCCGATGATTTCCTCGCGAATCTCCGGCGCCAGCATTCCGCTCATGACGGCCCTGGCGTCGTCGATGACTTCATAAATCACGTTGTAATAGCGCAAATTCAGGTGTTCGTTTTCGATAATGTCCCGGGCCGCCTTGCTGGCGCGCACATTGAAGCCGATCACCATGGCCTGGGAAGTCGCGGCGAGATTGGCATCGGTTTCGGTAATGCCGCCGACCCCGCTGGCCACCACGTCGCAGCGGACTTCTTCGGTATTCAACCCGGCCAGGGCGCCGTTGATCGCCTCCAGTGAGCCGCGCACATCGGCCTTGAGGACCACCTTGAACAGCTTGACGCTGTCCTTGCCCAGGTCCACCAGCATGCTTTCCACGCTGGCGGCCTGCTGCCGGGCTAGCAGGTTTTCCTTGAGGCGAACCTGGCGGAACTCGGCCACTTCCCGGGCCTTGCGTTCATCGGCCACGACCGCAAACTCATCGCCGGCATTGGGGACGCCGTTGAGGCCGAGGATTTCCGCCGGAATCGAAGGTCCGGCGGAATCGACGTTCCGCCCCCGTTCGTCCATCAAGGCCCGAACCCTGCCGAATTCCACTCCCGCGAGCACCACGTCTCCGGCGTTGAGGGTGCCGTTCTGCACCAGCACCGTGGCCACCGGCCCGCGGCCCTTGTCGAGACGCGATTCGATGACCACGCCCTGGCCGGGCACATCGGAGTAGGCCTTGAGGTCGAGCAATTCGGCCTGCAGCAGGATGGCTTCGAGCAACTGGTCGACGCCTTCGCCGGTATGGGCCGACACCGGCATGAACTGGGTGTCTCCGCCCCAGTCTTCGGGAATGACTTCCAGCGCCGCGAGTTCGTTCTTGACGCGGTCGATGTCGATGCCTTCCTTGTCGATCTTGTTGATGGCGACCACCAGCGGGACTTCAGCGGCCCGGGCGTGCTGCACGGCTTCTTCGGTCTGGGGTTTGACGCCGTCGTCGGCGGCCACCACGAGCACGATCACGTCGGTGGCCTTGGCGCCCCGGGAACGCATGGCGGTGAAGGCGGCATGGCCCGGCGTATCGAGAAAACAGATCATGCCGGCGTCGGTTTCCACATGGTAGGCACCGATATGCTGGGTGATGCCTCCCGCCTCGCCGCTCGCCACGGAGGCATTGCGGATATGGTCGAGCAGGGAAGTCTTGCCGTGGTCGACGTGCCCCATGACAGTGACCACCGGCGCCCGAGACGCCTCTGACTTGCCTTTCTCAAGCGAGATGGACTCGGCGAGCTGTTCCTCGATGGCATCCTCGGAAACGAACTTGGCGCGGTGGCCGAGTTCTTCGATGACCAGGGTGGAAGTGTCCTGATCCAGGGTATGGTTAATGGTCGCCATGACCCCCATGTTGAGCAGGATCTTGATGATTTCGGCGGATTTCACCGACATGCTCTGGGCGAGCTGCCCCACGGTGTTGGCCTCGCCGATGGTGATTTCCCGAGAGATGAATTCGGTTGGCTTTTCGAATGCGTGCTGGGAAACCATGCGCGGCTTCGCCTTGCGGCCCATTCTGCGACCGCGGGCGAGATCGTCGATATCGCCGCCTTCCAAGACAAAATCGTCGTTGACGTGGATCTGCTTCCTGCGCCGCTGGGCTGGTGCCTTGGGCCGCAGGCTGGACTTGCGTTTTTCCGCCGGTTCGCCGGGCTTGCCACGCCCGCGGCGCTTAGCCGGAGCCTTGGCGCCGCGGCCCGGGTCCGCCTTGGCGGGCGGTTGTTCCGGCGCTGCTTGGGCGGGCCTGGTCTCCGCTTCCGCTGCCGGCTGTTCCGGTTCCGGCTTGTCCGCGTCCTGTTTGGTTTCGGCGGGCTTGTCATCCGCCGGGGCGGCAGGCGTTTCCGGTGCCGCATCCCGGGTTTCCGGCACCGGCCCGGCGCCTGTGTCAAGGGCTTTCTGTCGCTCTTCGGCGGCGGCGGCCTCCTGCTGTTCGACAGCGCTGCGCTTGACATAGGTCCGCTTGCGGCGCACCTCCACATTTACCGTCCGGCCGCGACCGTGGGACCCCGCGGTGCGCAAGGTGCCCAGCGTCTTGCGTTTGAGCGTGATCTTGCGTGGGGCGGCCTCTTCCTCCTCGCTGCCGTGGCCCTTGCGCAAATGCACCAGGAGTTTGGTCTTGTCGGCGTTGGAGATCAGATGATCCGCCTCGGTGTGAGGCAGGCCCGCTTCCTTGATCTGGGCAAGCAGCTTCTCCACCGACACGCCTACCGCGCCGGCAAATTCACGAATACTTACTTCCGCCATGCAATCGCTCCCGTGGACTCAGGTCTCCCGCGCCTCATGCGAACCAGGGCGCCCGGGCGGTCATGATCAACTCGCCGGCGCGCTCCTCGTCCATGTCTTCGATATCCATCAATTCATCGATGGACTGCTCCGCGAGTTCCTCCATATTCAGGATTCCCTTGCGCGCCAGTTGCAGGGCGAGTTGGTCGTCCATGCCTTCCATGGTGAGCAGGTCCTCCGCCACATTCGCCGCCGACAGGTCCTCCTGGGAGGCGATCGCCCGGGTCACCAGGGCGTCCTTGGCCCGGTTGCGCAGTTCATTGGCGATTTCCTCGTCAAAACCCTCAATGGCCAGGATTTCATCCAGCGGCACATAGGCGATCTCTTCCAGGGTGGTGAATCCTTCCTGCACCAGGACTTCGGCGAGCTCCTCGTCCACCTCCATGGCCTGGGTGAACAACTCGATCAGCGAGCTCGTTTCCTGCTGCTGCTTGATGGCGGCGTCTTCCACGCTCATTACGTTGATGGACCAGCCGGTCAGCTCGCTGGCGAGCCATACGTTCTGGCCGTTGCGGCCGATGGCCTGGGCCAGGTTTTCCTCTTCCACGGCGATGTCCATGGTGTGGCTGTCCTCGTCGACGATAATCGAGGCGACTTCCGCCGGCGCCATGGCGTTGATGACGAGCTGGGCCGGATTGTCGTCCCAGGGAATGATGTCGATCCGCTCGCTGGCGAGTTCATTGGACACCACCTGCACCCGGGAGCCGCGCATGCCGACACAGGCGCCCACCGGGTCGATACGGCCGTCGTTGGTGCTGACCACGATCTTGGCCCGGGAACCCGGGTCTCTCGCCGCCGCCCGAATCTCGATGACCTCTTCGGATATTTCCGGCACTTCGATGCGGAACAGCGCCATGAGCATTTCCGGCGAAGTGCGGCTCAGGAAAAGCTGGGGCCCGCGCTGTTCCGAGCGGACATCCACCAGCAGCGCCCGCAGCCGGTCTCCCATGCGAAAACTTTCCCGGGGAATCATCTGGTCCCGGGGCAGGGCGGCTTCGGCATTGCCGCCGAGGTCCACGATGGCGGCGTCCCGGGTGACTTTCTTCACCGTGCCATTGACCAGCTCACCCACCCGGTGCTTGAACTCCTCGATCACGATTTCACGTTCGGCCTCGCGCACTTTCTGCACGATGACCTGCTTTGCGGTCTGGGCGGCGATCCGGCCGAAAGTCACGTTGTCGATCTTTTCTTCCCAGGTGCCGCCGATGGTCAGGGCGGAGTCTTTTTCCGCAGCCTGTTCCGGAGTCATGTGACTGCCCTGCTCGAATTCCTCGTCTTCCTCCTCGAGCACGGTCCAGACGCGAAAAGTCTCGAATTCGCCGGTCTGCTGGTCCACCGCAACCCGGCAGTCGATATTGTCCCGATCATGGTACTTGCGGGTGGCTGTTGCCAAAGCGGATTCGATGGCCTCGAAAATGACGCTTTTCTCCAGGCCTTTCTCATTGGAGACGGCATCGGCAACCATCAGAATTTCCTTGCTGTTCATCATCTTGTCTTCACTCGCTTCGAACCCTTTCGCTTGTGGGGCTTTTTCTTTCCCTGACGGGGCTTTGCGGCATCCGCCGCTGGCGGCGCAAGCCCGGCGCGCTCTATGTCGGCATGCATCATTTCGACGTTTCCGCCTTCCACCCGCAAAGCGATCCGGTCCGCCATCACCTGCGCAATCACTCCCCGGAACCTGCGTCGCCCATCCAGCGGGATCCGCAGGCGCACATTCGCCTCCTCGCCGACAAAGCGCTCGAACTGCGGCAAGGTGAACAGGGGGCGGTCTATCCCCGGCGAGGAAACCTCCAGCGTGTACTCCTCCGCTATCGGATCTTCCACGTCGAGAATCGCGCTCACCTGGCGGCTTACCCGCTCGCAGTCATCGATCGTCACGCCTGACAGGCAATCGATGAAAATTCGCAGGGTCACCCGCCGGCCATGCCGCAAGTGTTCCACTCCCCACAACTCCAGGCCCAATGCCTCGATTGCCGGGGCGATCGCCTTGCCAATCCGCACCTCGCTCTGTTTCAACCGCGTCTGCCCTCCCGGGCTTTCCTTCAACTCCGCCCATCCCGCAATCCGGCGTTCCGCCACATCGCCATGAAAGCGCCTGGGAGCCTGCGCCGCAGAAATCCACGGCTGTAAATCCGCCCTCATCCACGGCGCAGGCTCCCGGGGAGACCTTTCCGGGCTGTTTTGCCGGATACAAAAAATGGGCCAGCGGCCCACTCTCTAAAACTCGGATGGCTGTTCACGCTTCCGTGTTCAGCGCCAGGTCTCGTCATCCAGCTACAGAGGCCCGCGAGCCTGCGGCGCAGGCTCGCGGTACACATTCTTCTCCAAAATGAGCGCGTTACTATCCGGTCCGGAGGGAGCCCGCGCCCGTAAATCGGGCAAGTCTACCGAAAAGTAACGGAAAATGACAGTGGCCGGATCAAAATCCAGCAACTCCCGGTAGCTCCCTGGACGTGCATTTGATGCCGAAGCAATGGCCTCATTCAGTTGCTGACTATCTCCACGGCATCGCCACCCCCCTCCCGCGCCAGGCGGGACGCCATTCTTGGCCACCGTTTTCCCCTGAAGCACCGGCAGTTCGCACAACCGGCAGCGGCGCAAGCTCATGAGCTGTCGCAAATCTCCGGTCCCAGTCACGCAAGCGGAAGGTTTTCACATAGCTCCGCACCTCGTCCCAGAAATACAGCGGCCGCTCCGCCCTGGCTCGCGCCGCTTGAACGCGCCCCGCGGCGCCACAGGGTCAACCTCGTCCAGCCGCTCCCGCAGCGCAGTTTCACAAGGCGCGTCCGCACTTCCCGCAACAATCCCGGCGCGCCCGACGCGCCACGCATCTGCACTCTGGCCATGACGTCCTCCTTCGAATGGACCTCTCATGGCTGTTTATCCGTTTCTGGCGCGAAAAGTTTACGAATACTATTTTCTCATCAATACGCAACCCATTGATTTTTCGACAATTAAAGTCCTAGCGGGAATTGCTGATCAAAATCTGTAATGAATTCCCGCCGTCAGGGAAAAGCCGCCGATTCCATCAAACCAGAGGCCCGCAAAGGGGGGAGGGGGGAGCCAGCCACTCCGCGGGACAGAGTGGCTGTTTCGGTGGTAGCGGGGGCAGGATTTGAACCTGCGACCTTCGGGTTATGAGCCCGACGAGCTGCCAGACTGCTCCACCCCGCAATCATTCGCTGGCATTTCGGAAACAGACAAGTGTAGGGCCTTGGCGGTCGAGCGTCAACCGTATGTAGCGGTTCAGGATCTTTCGGAGCTTTGGCTTTGTGGACAGGCATGCTCTTCGATCTCGACAAGGTACTCTTTTGGGGTTCGGCAGTCCAGCGCCGTGTGGGGGCGCACGTAGTTGTGGAAGAACTGGTAATCGGCGAGCTTGGGGGCGGTTTCGCCGACGGTGAGCGGGCCGTCGTAGAGTCTCCGGAACTCGATGCGGGCGGACCGCTTG
>JAJDVS010000078.1 GCA_022825945.1 Pseudomonadales bacterium | reverse complement strand
CACGCCGCCCAACGCGATCATCTACGGTTCCGGCCGCGTGCCTATCGTCAAGATGGTGGTCGCGGGCATCTGGCTCGATCTGCTGTCGGTTTTGCTGTTGACCGCATTCGTCTACACCGCGGGACATTTCACCTTCGGCGTGCTCGGCGACCTGCCCACCTGGGCGCTGCCCTGATCCCACCCGAAATTTCCCCATCGGCCGTTGCGGCGCATTGCGCCTGCTCCGCGGCGTGGCGCCGTGAACCTGTCATCGTATTGTCATCGAAATTTCACTTTACCGTAATGTGACTTGAGTAAGATGCAACCGCGATTTTGATCGCCACATCCACTTGTTTCACAGAATTGGTCGAAGGGGAATCTGACATGCTTGTACGGCGAAACGCGAAACCGATAGGGACGGTGCTACTTGTTGTATCTTGCTTCGGCGCAGTTCATGCCGCCGCTCAGGATAACGCCGGGGAGGTAGCGCTGGTTGAGGAAATTCGGGTTACGGGAACCCGGGCCGCCTTGCGCAACGCCATCGCCAGACAACGCGATTCGGACAAGATCGTGGGTGTGGTGGATTCCGACGCTCTCGGCAATTTCTCCGACATCAATGTGTCGGAATCCCTGCGCCGAATCGCCGGCATCATGGTCGAGAACGACCAGGGCGAAGGCCGCTATGTCACGGTGCGAGGAATGAACGCGGATCTCAACGCCATGACCATAAACGGCGTCAGTACCACATCGCCGGAAGACCGCCGCGGCATCATGCTGGACGGTGTCCCCACCGACTTGCTCGACTCCATGACGGTCTACAAGACGCTGACCCCGAATCTCGACGCCGACACCATCGGCGGCGCAATCGATCTGGAAACCTTGTCGGCCTTCAGTTTCGACGACCGTCACGTTCGCGTAATGGCCGAAACGTCGCGGAATGAACTGACCAGGGACGCTGGCAACCCGAAATTGTCCGCTACGTACACCGACCGCTTCCGGGTGGATGGGGGAGAAATCGGAGCGGCGGTAGTGCTCAGTGATCAGAGCCGGCACATCGTGGCCCACAACAACGAAAACGGCGGCTGGTCGGACATCGCTCCCAACGACGATTACGAAATGCGCTACTACGATCTTGAACGAGAACGGCAGGGAATCGTGGTAAATCTCGATTACCTGTCCGACAGTGGCGCAAGAAGTTATTTGCGCACATTCCACAACGAGTACCTCGACACCGAGTACCGCGGCAAATGGGAAACCCGTGACGGGCTGGAAGACAACGATCCGGTAATTAGCGGCAACGTGTTCAGCTACGCCGACAGCAAGGTGGATACCGAGGCGCGCTGGCGGCCCGAAAAGCGCGAAATCAGCTCCATGCAACTCGGCACGGAATGGCAACTCGACAATGGCGGCAATGTCACACTGGAGTTGTTCGGATCCCGTTCGGAGCAGGACGATAGCCGGAAATACGCGGTGATCTATCGCAGCGACAAGGTGGACTCGCCCATCCTGTACGACAACAGCGACCCGCGGCAGCCTGCGGTCAGCTTTCCGGCCGAGTTTTCCGATCCGGCCAATTTCCCGCTCAAGGCTTTCGAGCACGACAACGGATTGACCACCGACCGCGATTTGGGGGCCAGGTTCGATATGATCTGGGCCCTCGATCAGTCGACGGAATTGCAGTATGGACTGAAGATACGCCAGCGGGAGAAGCGCAACGACTTCAATTTCTGCGCCTACGAGCCGGTGGACGACATCTTGCTGACCAGCGCCGGTCTGCGTTCCATTGCGCCATACCTGAACAGCGTTCACGGGCCGGCGCCGAGTTCCGACAACGTACGTTCCTATATCGACCGCATCGGCTCGGGCGCGGTCGCCTTGAGCGACGGCACCACCTGCCTCGACACCGGGCCGGAATTCGAATTCAGCGGCGACGAGGAGGAAGAATCGGTTCCAGCCGACTGGCGCACCAACGAGGACGTTGCCTCGGCATATATCATGGCTACGACGGTGACGGACTCGACTTCCTGGGTTTACGGTCTGCGCTACGAGGATACCAGCGCAACCTATGCCGGCAAGAGATTCGACGGCGACGGCTTCGCCGGCCACGCCGCATACGACAACGACTATTCCTTCCTGGCGCCGTCCGTCAACGCCAGATTTGCCTTGTCTGACAATCAACTGGCTCGCTTTGGCCTCTTCCGTTCGCTGGTGCGTCCGGGTTTCGAACAATCCAGGGCTGGCGCCATTATCGACGTCGACGACAACGAGATCGAAGGCGGCAATCCCGGCCTCGCGCCGACTTCGGCCTGGAACCTGGACCTCAGCTACGAACACTACCTGGGCGAAGAAACGTTCGTTGCCGCCGGAGCGTTCTACAAGAAAATTGCGGATTCCATCGTCGAGGTGGAAAGCGACAGCCTGGTAATGCGCGGGCGAAACTGGGACCGGGCAAGCACATTCATCAACACCGGTGACAGCGACATCGTGGGCCTCGAATTCTCCTTCCAGACCGTGCTGGAAAACGGCTTTCTGTTCGTCGTCAACTACACCCGGGCCGACGGCGAATCCGAGCTTCCGGCCGATGCCGCCGCCGGCCAGCGCGTGATTCCCTATTTCAAGCAGGCCGAGAATACCGCCAATCTCGTCGTAGGCTACGACGATGGTCCCTGGGACTTGCGGCTGGCGACCAATTACCGCAGCGATTATCTCGACGAACTCGGTGACGACGCGCTCGGGGACCGCTATACGGGTTCGCACATGCAGATCGATTTCACGCTCAGGTACCGCATCAGCGACTCGCTGCAATTGCGCGGCGCCGCGTTGAACCTGAACGACCGCCCGGAGTACTACTACTTCGGCAATCCCGGCCGATTGTCCCAGTACGACGAGTACGGCTCGACTTACATGCTCGGCCTGAGGTACCAGTTCTGAATCCCGCCGGCTTCAAACCTGCGATTCCCATCTGCCTGACGGCACTGCTCGCCGCCTGCGGCGGCGAGCAGGCGGTGCGGCAAGACGCGCATGTCGTCCATCCGCTGCGGGAAACCGCGCCCGTTCCCAGCGGAGACGACGCCGCCGACGACCCGGCGATCTGGATTCATCCGGCCGATCCCGCTTCGAGCCTGGTGCTCGGCACGGACAAGCGTTCCGGCCTGGCGGTCTACGATCTGTCCGGGCGCGAAGTCCAGTTCCTGGAGCGGGGTCGCCTGAACAACGTTGACTTGCGAGCCGGAATTGCACTCGACGGCGAGGTCGCGACCCTTGCCGTCGCGACCAATCGCAGCAACGATGCGATGGACATTTTCACCGTCTCCGAACGAGGGGAGGTACGCTTTGTACGGGAAGTGCCCCTGAGCTTCGCCGACCCGTATGGCGTTTGCATGGGGGTGGACGCAAACGGGGCCGCTCATGTTTTTGTCAACAGCACCGATGCGGAATACCAGCACTGGCTGCTCAATCCGGGCGGACGCCTGGAACCGAGATTGCAAGGCGCCTGGGAACTGGAATCCGGGCCCGAAGGCTGCGCCGTGGACGACGCCGCCTGGACATTGTACCTGGGCGAGGAGGAACACGGCGTTTGGGCGATGCCCGCCGACGCCGCCCGGGCGAACGAAATCCGGTTGCTGGACGCTATTGCCGCCGGCCATTTGACCGCCGACGTGGAGGGAATGGATGTGTATCGCGGCGAGGCGGGCGGGCACTATCTGATCGTTTCCAGCCAAGGCGACAACAGTTTCGCGGTCTATGACCTGGCGCTGAACGATTCCTATCTCGGCTCGTTCCGGCTGGCGGATAATCCGGACGGCGCCATCGACGGCGTTCAGGAGACCGACGGTCTCGCCGTGACACCGCTGGCGCTGAACGGCCTGTTTCCCCGCGGCTTGCTCGTGGTCCAGGACGGCATCAACGAATCGCCGTCGGCGAACCAGAATTTCAAGCTGGTTTCCTGGGCGGACGTGGAGCGGGCGCTGGGATTACCGCAGCGTTGATCCGCATACCCAAATTCAATTCAAGCTATTTTGGCCCGCCGGCCGTTGTGCTACGGTTGAACTCATGCGAAATCGGGAACATCGGCCGCCCGCGTCGGACCAGGAAGAGTTGTCTGATGTCGAACTGCTGCGCAAGCAGGTCGAATACTTGCGTGCGCTCGTCCATACCGATGAACTGACGGGCCTGTCCAACCTGCGGCATTTCAACGAAACGCTGGGCCTGGAACTCGAGCGCACCCGCCGCACCGGCCAACCGACCTGTCTGATCCTGATGGATCTCGACAATTTCAAGGAAGTTAACGACAATTACGGACATGAAATCGGCAATTCGGTTCTTCGCCATTTCGCTGAAGTAATACGCCAGGCAATCCGCCGGCTCGACACTCCCTGCCGCTGCGGCGGCGACGAATTCGCCATCGTCTTGCCGGGAACGGGGCTCGAACCGGGCATCGGCCTCGCCGAACGCCTGCGCGCCCTGATACAGCGCTCACCGTTCGAGATGGGGAGCATCCGCGTTCAAATCGGCGCCAGCATGGGCGTCGGCGTTTATGAGGCCGAAGCCGGGGAAATCAGCGAAAGGGAATTCGTCGAAGGCGTCGACCGCCTGCTTTATCTGTCAAAACGCGAAGAACCCGGCCGCATCTGTCATCCCGCGGCCAGGACCGCCAGGCGATGCAATATGGCGGCGGTGGCGCCCCAGATTCGATAGTCCTCGTAGTGCAGTTCGAGCGTGCGGCGATTGACGCCGGCGTGCAGGTAGCTGCTGCGGACATAGGCTTCGGGATTGAGGATCAGATCGAGCGGGGTCTCGAAGATGTCGGCGACTTCCCGCGAGCAGGGCGTGAACGCGAGGCCCGGCGGGATCAGGCCGACCACGGGCGTTACGAGGAAGCCCGAAGGCAGCGCCATCGGCCCCAACTCTCCGATTACCTCCACATGTTTCGGCGGCAGGCCGATTTCTTCTTCGGCTTCGCGCAATGCGGCTGCCGTCAGGTCTGCGTCATCCGGTTCGATCGAGCCGCCCGGCAGACTGATCTGGCCGGCATGGCTTTTGAGGTTTTCCGAGCGTACGGTCAGAACGACTTTGCTGGGGGAGGCGTCGCCGCCGGGGCGCGATACCGCGATGAGCACCGCGGCTTCGCGCAAGGACCCGCGGGCGAGACTTGGCTTGCCCCTACGGGTATCGGGGTCGCGGGCGGGATGGCCGATCGGCGAAAGCCAATCCTCCGCCGGCGCCGCGAACAGCGCCAGCAGGGATTCGAAAGCGGGGTCGCCAGCGAAAAATTCCATGGAGGGAATTTTTCGAATGACTCAGCGGAAATTCCAGGTTGCGGCGATGAATGCCCGCGCCGGCTGGCCGACGAAGTAGCGGTCGCCGGTGAATGTCGTCCAGTCCGCGCGTTCGGCGTAGAAATCATCCAGCACGTTGAGCACGACGAGACTCCAGGTCCAGTCCTCGCTGGCCTCGTATTGCGCCCGGATGTTGAAGATGTCGTGGCCTTCATAGGAAGCGGTGTTTTCCGGGTTGGTGAAATACTCCCCCATGTTCACCCACTCGAATTCCGCCCGCAGCCTGTCGCTGGCCTGCCAGCTCAAGCGGTAATTGCCCCAGAGGTTCGGCGCGGTGTCGACTTCCTTGCCCTGGATGTCGATGCCACCGGATAGCTGGGAATGTTCATAGCTGTGTTTGGCGTAGTTGCTGACCGCGTGCAGCGTCAGGCTGTCGCTGAAATCGTAGGCCAGCGCGAGTTCCAGACCCCGGTGGCTGGTGGCGGCGCCATTGAGATTTTCCCGGGAGCTGTTGGTGATGATCTCGTTGTCCTTGTCCATGGCGTAAATGCTGGCGGAATAGCTCAGGGCGTCCACGCCGCCATTGAAGGCGACTTCGATACTGTCCAACTCCACCGAGTCGAGGTCGGCCACGGTCTGGGCATTCTGCAGGCGATACAACTCGGTTGCCTGGGGCGCCCGGAAACCGCGCTGGAGGCGGAAATCCACCCGGTTGTTGTCGTCGAGCCGGTAGCTCAGGGCGAGTTTGGGGGAAACATTGCTGAAGTCGTCGCCGCGGTCGGCGGGGCGGCTGTAGCGGCAGCCGCCGAAGCCGCAGGCGACGCCCTGGTCATTGGTGCGACCGTCGAGCATCAGATTGTCGTATTCATAATCGACTTTCTCGATGCGCAGGCCCAGGGAGAGGGTCCAGTCCTCCGCCAGCGGCTGATCGTAGCTGAGGAAACCGCCGATCATGCCGGCGTCCACGGTGAAGTCGTAGTGCTTGCCCTGGGGGATGGTATTGCGGAGAAAAGCCGAACCCACCGTGGGATTGGCCTGGAACTGCAGCAGCTTGCCCGTGGTGGATTCACCGTCGATGCCCATGGCGAGGCGGCCGCCGTTGGCCACGTCCCGGTAGGCGCCGGACTGGAATCCCGCGCTATGGTGGTAGAAATCCTCCACCGGGTCGCCGGGGAGGAAGTGCTGCATGAAGGTCATGTTCACTTCCCGGGCGTAGGGGGTGAACACCAGATCCCAGTCGCCGGATTCCCAGTTGAAGGAGGTCCACAGGCGCCCGTTGCGGCTGTCGCGGAAGGCTTCCGGGTTGGGGTTGGTCTTGCGCCGCTCGGCGTCCCCGTAGGCGTTCGCGCCGGTGACATAGCCCGCGGTTTCCTGATTCAGGTTGATCATGGTAAAGCCGCCATCGAGCCGGACCCCGCCAAAGTCAAGCTCGTACAGCCAGGTGAATTTCTGCTGATCGACGCCGCTGTCGGCCTGGTAGCCTTCTTCCTCCACGCCGTTGATGAGAAACAGGCTGGCGATGCCTTCGTCTTCGGTGCCGAACTGCGCCTGATAACGCTGGCTGCCCCGGGGGCCGGCCTCCAGGGTCAGCGAGCCCGCCTCGCCGGGTTCCGGCAGCACCACGTTGATCAGGCCGTGCATGGCGTTGGAGCCCCACAACGCGCTGCTCGGGCCCCGCACCACTTCGATGCGCTCGGCGTTCTCGGTGTGGGCGTCGAACATCTGGTTGACGTTGCAGAAGGCATTGGAGCGCAGGGGAATGTCGTTTTCCGCCATGAGAAATGCGCCGCAGGCGCCGGCGCCGGTAAGCACCGGAGAGCGGATCGAGGCCAGGCTTTCCTGGCCGTTGTTGCGGTTCACATTGACCCCGGGAACGCGATTGAGCGCTTCCTGGTAATGGGTCAGGCGCAGCAGGGAAAGTTCTTCCCGGTCGATCACCGAAACCGCCGCATTGACATCGGACAGCCCTTCGGTCCTGCGGATGTTCGACACGACCTGGATTTCCTCGATTGCCTGTTCCTGGGCCAGGGAATTCGTGGAAAGCGGCGCCAGGGCGCAGACGATGGCGGCGGGAAGCAAACTTCGATTCATGACTCTCTCCAAGGCAGAATGCAGCCGGCGCTGCGAAATCGCCGCGCAAATATAACATGCCCCCGCTGCTTCCCCGGCGTAATTGATTGTTACGCCGGAATTTCTCATTTCGTGGCTCCGCAGATTCTTTTCGCCCTGTGCTATCTTTGCGCCCCGGGGAATTTTTCAGCCATGTCCGCAGTCAGCACCGCCCGGGAGCGCCGTGTCATTGTTGCCATGGTGATCCTCAACTCGTTCACCACGCCGGTGAGCCTGTCGGCCACCAATGTGGCCCTGCCCGCAATCGCCGATCATTTCGCCCTTAGCGCCGCGGTGCTGAGCTGGGTGCCCATGGCCTATCTCATGGCGAGCGCCATGTTCATCCTGATCTTCGGGCGCCTGGCGGACCAGTTCGGGCGCGGGCGCCTGTTTCTCCTGGGCACGTGCGCGATGGTCCTGTCCTCCGCTTATACCGGGCTGTCCGCCAACAGTTTCATGCTGTTCAGCGGCCGTTTTCTCCAGGGCGTCAGCGCCGCCATGCTCTATGCCACCCATCTGGCGATCATCGCCTCGGCCTATCCGCCAAAACAGCGCGGCAAGGCCATCGGCATGGTGATTTCCTCGGTCTATGTAGGGCTCATGGCCGGCCCGGTGCTGGGTGGCTTCGTGACGGACGAGTTCGGCTGGCGGGGTAATTTCTTTCTGCATGTTCCCCTGTCCCTGGTGGTGTTGGTCATTGGTTACGGCCGGATTCGCGAAGCGGCGCCGGCGGCCAGGCCCGCCTTCGACTATACCGGCGCCGCGCTGTACTGCCTTGCCATTTTGTTTCTCTGCCTGGGCGTCAGTGTGCTGCCGAACGCCGCCAGCGCGCTGCTGTTGCTGCTTTTTGTCGCCGGGCTGGTGGTTTATGTCCGCTACGCCGCCTCCGCGCCGAACCCCATCTGGGATGTGCGGCTGTTCTTCGGCAATGCGATCTTCACCCGCTCCTGCGGCGCGGCACTGATCATGTATACCGCCACCTATGCCAATATCGTGCTGCTCAGCCTCTACCTGCAGGAGTTGAAATCGCTCAGCGCCTCACAGGCGGGACTGATCCTGATTGTCCAGCCCGCCGCCATGGCGCTGCTCTCGCCCATCGCCGGAAGGCTTTCGGACTGGGGCGAGCCCCGGGTGCTGGCGTCCAGCGGGATGCTGCTTACCGCCCTGGGTTTGCTCTTGCTCAGCAGTCTCGACGCCGCCAGCGGGCTGTCCACGGTGGCGATCGCACTGGCGCTGACCGGAGTTGGATTCGGGCTGTTCACGTCGCCGAATTCCAACGCCATCATGAGTTCGGTTCACCGAAAGGACTACGGCGCCGCTTCCGGGGCCATCGCCACGGTGCGTGTTCTGGGCCAACTCGGCAGCATGGTGCTCGTGGCATTGGCGATGACGCTGCTGATCGGCGACCGCCTGATCGACGCCAGCGCGCTACCCCAACTCGAAAGCGCCATACAATTCACTTTTGGCGCCGCGGCGGCAATCTGCGCGCCGGGCATTCTGCTCTCCATCATGCGCGGTCGCATGCACCCGGCGTGCACCGGGACGGACTCATAATGAAAGGCAACCGCACCGGCAAACCTCGCAAGATTGTTGCCTGCGGCGAATGGGACTCGCCCCTTTCCGCCGAACTGATCTTCGGTCGGCGCCAGACCCCGGCCAAACCCCTGCCCTGGAATGACGGCGCGCTGTTCCTCCTCAATGTGCCCGGGGAAGGCAATGCCCAGGCGCTGATGTTCGGCGACGGCAGGAGCGAACCGGTACGAATCTCGCCGCCGGGATTCAACTTGCGCTCAAAAGTCCACGAGTACGGCGGCCAGCCCTACTGCGCCGGTGTGAACGAGATTTTTTACTGCAACTTCAACGACCAGGAAATCTACCGCCAGACCCTGCATCCGGAAACCGGCGAATTTTCCCCGCCGCGGCAGCTTACCGATTCGGCGGCGGGCCAGGTACGCTATGGGGACTTGTTGCGCGACCCGCATCGCAACCGGTTGATTTGCGTGCGGGAAGATCACCGCGGCAGCGCAGGGAATCCGGCGGCGGTTGCCAATGCCCTGGTGGCCATTGCCCTGGATGAAGGCGGGGCGCCACAGCAGGCGGACCGGCAGGCAGTGCTGTTTGACGGCAGCGACTTCGTCGCGGGGCCAAGCCTTTCCGGCGATGGGGAATGGCTCGCCTTTGCAAGCTGGTCACATCCCGACATGCCCTGGGACGCAACCACCATCCACTGCGCCAGGTTGAATTCCCGAGGTGGGGTCGAAGACTGCTTCGCAACGGATTCGGCAGAGTCCGCCTCACAGTTGCAGCCGCGATTCGACCGCGAGGGCAACCTGTATTTTCTGTCCGACCGCTCCAATTTCTGGAACCTGCTGCGGGTCGATGCCGAAAAGCTGATGGCCGGTTGCGCAGGCGAGGCGGTGTATCCGGCCTCCGCGGACTGCTGCGGGCCACCTTGGGAACTTGGCAACCGCAACTACGCCATCGGCGAAAACGGCGCCATCTATCTCACCCTCGTGGACCGCTGCCGCTGGCGCCTGCTTGCCATCAAGAATGGCCAGGCGCGGGAACTCGAAGCGGACAAGGGCCTGCTGGAACATCTGGGAATGGATTCCAGCGGCAGACTCTGCTACGCCCTGGCCGGAGACGACGATTACCCTTCAATCCGCCTTTGGGACGCCCGTTCCATCCAGTTTCAGGATTCCGATTCAGCGCACCCAGGGGACACCCATTCAATCGAGCGGCTTCAGGACACCCGCTCGATATCAGCCACAAGGCGAATCGTGTACCGCTCCGCTGTCCCCCCGGCGCTGGATGCGGAACTGGTTTCCCGGCCAGGGCATTTCGAGTTCCGCACCCAGGGCGGCGCGAGCGCATACGGCCTGTTGTATGAGCCGCGGAATCCCGATTTTCAGGCTCCCGCGGTCGAGCTGCCGCCGCTGCTTGTCAATGTGCATGGCGGGCCCACGGGCACCGCCCGCGCGGCGCTCAATCCCCTGCACCAGTTCTGGACTTCCCGGGGATTCGCGGTGCTCGACATCAACCACCGCGGCTCCACCGGCTATGGCCGAGAGTTTCGCCGGGCGCTGGAAGAGCAATGGGGCGTGGCGGATATCGCTGACGTCATCGCCGCGGTGGAACATCTCATCGCCACGGAACAGGTGGACCGGAACCGGCTGGCCATTCGCGGCGGCAGCGCCGGCGGCTATGTGGTGCTCGCCAGCCTCGCCGCCTGCAAGCTGTTCTCCGCCGGAGTCAGCTACTACGGCGTTGCCGATCTCGAAATGCTGGCCCGGGACACTCACAAGTTCGAATCGCGCTACCTCGACCGGCTCATCGGCCCCTATCCCGAAACTGCGGAACGATACCGGCAAAGATCACCCATAAACCGGCTCGATGACGTTTCCGCGCCGGTGCTGATTCTGCAGGGAACCGAAGACAAGGTGGTGCCGCCGTCCCAAGCCGAGTTGCTGTATGGAGAATTGCGGAACCGCATCGAAGGAGTGGAGTACATCAGCTTCCCGGGCGAAGGCCACGGCTTCCGCCAGCCGGCAAACCAGATCCGAGCCCTCGAAGCCGAACTCGACTTCTACCGACGCAATCTGTTGACCTCGGAGCCTGCGCTGTAGGAATTCACGGCTGCAAATCCGCTCTCATCCGCGCCCCCGGCCGCTCGATTTCGTTGCATATTCACCAATATTCGCCTCAACCGACCGGTCGGGGGCGCGGCGATATCGAATTTTCGCCTCCGCGAATTCCTACGGCGCAGGCTCCTCGATGTCCTGAACTCCGTTTCCGTCATCCTTCGCCTAGGTATTCTCTGAAAAACTCCATCCATGGAGTTTTTCATTATCGCAAAACAAAAGCGTGGTTTTGTTTTGCTCGCGAAGCTCTGACTTAATCAGAGCTTCCCTAGTCGCAGGATATCCCCATGGGACAGGCCGCCACGGTCAGCGGAGCGGATAGTGTGTGCTGAATAATTTTCCCGTTTCGGCATAAAATCGCGGCGAAAGAACGATCAGACGAGGACGATCATGCGCCGCCTGATTTTCGCGATGCCGTTGGCAATGATTCTCGCGGCTTGCGCCACGAGCCCGACCGGAAGAACGCAGTTGATGCTGGTGCCGCCGGATATGGCGATCAACGAATCGCGGATGGCTTACGAGCAAACCCTGGGGGAACTTTCCGACTCCGGACAGATGTTGAATGACCCCGCACTCGCCGAGCGCGTGGAGCGCATTACCGGTCGGCTGGTGGCGGCGGCGGTGCAAACCTGGCCGCACACCGCGGGCTGGCAATGGAGCGTGGTGCTGATCGACGATCCCGAAATGGTCAACGCCTGGTGCATGGCCGGCGGGCGCATGGCGATTTACAGCGGCCTGGTGAGCAAGCTCGACCCAAGCGACGACGAACTGGCGCACGTTATG
>JAJDVS010000020.1 GCA_022825945.1 Pseudomonadales bacterium | reverse complement strand
CCTCGGGCTCAAGTTCACGGATGTGCCGTATGCCTTGAAATGATCCCCCGCCAGCAAGGAAAACCCGGATGTTGTGCCTAAAGAAAATGGCCAACCCAATGAAATCAATCACTTACGAGTTGAAACCGTTGAAGTCAAGCGGCCTCGTGGAAGCCTCTTTCTCCGGCGGCGCGATCACCTCCGACGGCGCCCCGCAATGGCTGTACGACCGGGTCTACTGCGCCCGGGGCGACATGGAGAACCGGATCAAGGAACAGCAGCTCGACCTGTTCGCCGACCGCACCAGTTGCCACGCCTGGTGGCCGAACCAGTACCGGCTGCTGCTTTCCACCCTGGCTTATGTGTTGCTCGAAGCCATCCGCCGCGTCGCCCTCGCCGGCGGCGAACTCGCCAACGCCTACGTCGGCACGATCCGGCTGAAGCTGCTGAAGATCGGCGCCGTGGTGCTGCGCAACACCCGTCGCATCCGATTGCCGCTGTCCAACTCCTGTTCCCACCAGGAACTGTTCCACACCGCCGCGGCCAGGCTGCAACCGGGATAGCCGCGCCGGAGAATCCCGCTTTCCGCTCGGGCGATACTTGCCCGGGAACACGCTCGCCCCGTATCCGGAGGTCGCGCCCGCGGAGAGGGAATATTGCCCGAAAATCGCGGTGAACATCCCGAAAACGGACAAAGCGGCCCGGATTCCGTCAGACCTAAACCATCATGCGCGGACAGAGCCCGAAAACGACGGATTCACGGCCAAATTCATCCACTCATGCAACATCCGGGTTAGCGGCGCCTGCGGCGGCGGCGTTTCGGGCGCGCCGAGAATTGTTCGAGCATGTGGATTCGCTGGCCTTCGTCGAAATCCTGGAAGGTCGTCCACCACTCGCCCATGCCGCCGCAATCTTCGCCGCTCTGCTCGCGCAGGAGCAGGAAGTCATAGCCTGCGCGGAATCGCTGATGTTCGAAGCAGAAGTTCACGCTGCGGCGGTCCTTGCGCTCGAGGCGGATTTGCAGTTCCCAGATTTCCTTGCTGACATTGCTGATGCGGCGGGGAATCGTGGTCTGGCGCGACTGCTCGACCACGACCTTTTCGGCGCAATCATGCATCTGCATCAGATTGGGAGTTCCGTCGAGTTGCCCGAGATACTGCTGCAACCGGGGCCAGAGCAGGGCGGCAAGAAGGAAAGCCGGGGTCACGCGGAGCCCCTTGGCGATGCGATGATCGCTGTTTCCCAGGGCGAGATTCACCAGCTTGTCCGCCGGCGCCGCGGCCGCATCGGCCTCCGGGTACCGATAGCAGAACAACGTCTGGTCCAGACCATAATGCCGCAGCAGACGGAATGTCTCGCTGGCGTGGCCGCCGCAGAGAAGCTTCATCAGTTCATCGAACAATCTGGCGGAAGAGGCGGATTCGATGAGTTGGCCCAGCTCGCGCAGATACTGTTCCGTAGCGCCGTCCATGGAAAATCCGAGCTTGGCGGCGAAACGCACCGCCCGCAGCATGCGCACCGGGTCTTCCCGGTAGCGTTCCCGGGCGTCGCCGATGATGCGCAGGCGGCGCTGGCGCAGGTCTTCCAGGCCATTGTGGAAATCGAGCAACTGGTTGCCGTCGGTGGTGAAATACAGGGCGTTGACGGTGAAGTCTCGCCGGCCCGCGTCTTCGTCGATATTGCCGTAGACATTGTCGATCAGGGTCATGCCGCTGTGGGAATGGGCCGAGTCGAGTTGCCGCGATTGTTCCCGGGTGGGGGCCTGGCGGAAGCGGTTTTCCTGTTCGTGGTGCCCGCGGAAGGTGGTGACTTCGATGATTTCGCGGCCGAAACGCACGTGGACGATGCGGAAGCGGCGGCCGATGATGCGCGAGCGGCGGAAGATACGTCGCACCTGCTCGGGATGGGCGTCGGTGGCAACGTCAAAATCCTTGGGATGCAGGCCGAGCAGCAGGTCCCGGACGCAGCCGCCCACCACATACGCGGCATGGCCCGCCCGCCGCAGGCCCTTGAGCACCTCCAGCGCGGCATCGGAGATGTGGTCGCTGGAGATGCCGTGTTCCGTGTGGGGAATGACTGTGGCTTGTTGGAGTCCCGGCAGCATATTCGTGAGGACTACCCGGCCCCCGTTCGCCTTTTTTTCCTGGGAATGTCATATCGCTGGCGACGTTCCCAGAGGCATTTGCGGCTGATGCCGAGTTGCCGGGCGAGTTCGGTTTCCGTCATGGAATCCTGGTGTTCGCGAAGGAAATGCCGGAAGTAGTCTTCCAGCGACAGGGCCGGGCTCGCTTCCGCGGCTTCTCCATTGCCGGTGCCGTTGCCTGATTCGCGCCAGGGCGGGGTTTCCACCGAAAGCAGTTCCTCGCCAATGCTTTCCCCCTCGCAGAGCACTACGGCCTTTTCGATGGCGTTTGCGAGTTCGCGCACATTGCCGGGCCATTGGTGGGCCGCAATGGCGCGCTCGGCGCCATCGCTGAACCGCAGACTTGGCGACTTCAGCCGCTCACAGGTGTCGCTGAGAATCCGCCTGGCGAGTTCTGCGATGTCCTCGCCCCGCTCGCGCAGGGGCGGAAGATGCAGGCTCATGACATTGATACGGTAGTAAAGGTCTTCGCGAAACCTGCCCTCGGCCACAAGCTGTTCGAGATCGCGCTGGGTGGCGGCAATCAGCCGCATGTCCGTGGTGCGGGCCTTCACGGCGCCGACCCTGCGCACCTCGCCATCCTGCAATACCCGCACGAGGCGCCCCTGCATCGCCCTGGGTAATTCGCCGATTTCATCGAGAAACAGGGTTCCGCCGTCCGCCGCCTCCACCAGCCCGGCGCGGGTTTCGCCCGCCCCGGCAAAGGCGCCTTTTTCGTGGCCGAACAATTCCGCTTCGATCAGGTTTTCCGGGATGGCCATGCAGTTGACCGCGACCATGGGGCGGCCGCGGCCGCTGAGTTCGTGAATCGCCCGGGCCACGAGTTCCTTGCCGGTGCCCGATTCGCCCTGGATCAGCACCGGCGACCCTGCGCCGGCCACCCGGCGCATGCGGCGAAACAGCTCCCGCATTTCCGGGCAGCGTCCCACCATTTCCGGAAAGGGCGCGTCGTCGGCGCTGTCCGCGGCAATCCTGCAGCCGTGCTCCGCCACGATCTTGTCCAGCGAATTGAGCAATTCGCCATGATCGAAAGGCTTGGCGATATAGTCCACGGCGCCGAGTTTCACGGAGTCGATGGCGGAGCGGATGCTGGAATAGGCGGTCATGATCAGCACCGGCGCCGAGCTGATCTTGATCAGGTCGGTTCCCGGCGCGCCGGGAAGCTTCAGGTCGCTGATAATGACGTCGAATTTGTTGACGTTGAAGCGATCCAGCGACTCCTTCACCGAAGCCGCTTCGCTAACGCGATAGCTGTGCCTTTCGAGTAAACGCCTCAGCGTGCCGCGAATGACCGTTTCGTCCTCCACGACCAGAACTTCGCGTTCCACGCTCATATCCGATTCTCGCTGGCGTTTGTTGCAGGGGGAAATTGCAATACGACGCGAGTGCCGCTGCCCTGCTCCCGATCTGTCGGGCTGATTATAGCAATTTCACCCTTGAAGTCTTCCACCGTGCCATACACCAGCGACAGGCCGAGGCCGGTGCCCGCTCCCGGCTCCTTGGTGGTGTAGAAGGGCTCGAAGACATGCTCGCGAATCTCCGGCGGGATGCCGCCGCCCTTGTCCTCCACGGCAAGCTCGATGCCCTGTTCGTTCCTGTGGCAGGTCACCCGCACTTCGGCACCCGCTTCGCTTGCGTCCCGGGCATTGCTGATGAGGTTCACCAGGGCCTGCAGCAGCCGCTGGGAATCCCCGCGGATGACGGCGTTCCGGTCGCCGTCAAGCACGATCTTCACCTCCCTGGCCTGCTTGTCCAGGGAAATGAGCGCCCTGGCTTCCTCCATGCAGTCATACACGCTGACCGTTTCCAGCCGGGCGGCGGTGGAGCGCTCACCGAAATGGGCGAAATTCATCAGCGACTGCAAAATCCGCGAAGTGCGGCCGGTCTGCTCGACGATCTGGTTCGCCAGTCCGCGCAGTTCCTTTTCGTCGTATTCGTCGCGGATGGTCTGGGCCAGACAGGCGATGCCGGTGATGGGATTTCCGATCTCGTGGGCGACGCCGGCGGCAAGCTGGCCGATGGAGGCGAGCCGGGAACTGTGGGCAAGGCCGGCTTCGAGATCTTCGGTTTCGGTGATGTCCTCGATCAGGATCACGGTGCCCTCATGCCGTCCGTCGGTTTCCAGGGCTTCGTCGATGGCGGCCTTGTGCAGGTTCACCGTGTGCCGCCTGCCTTCGAGTTCGAAGCTTTCCTTGGGCAGGTGGTCGGCCTCGCCGCTGACGAAATCTTCGAGCAGTCCGCGCCAGGGTGGATTGAACTCGGCGATGGTCAGGCCGATGACTTCCCCCGGAGTAATGCCGGTCAGGGCCTGCAGCGCCCGGTTCCACATGACGATTTCCCGGTCGGCGTTGATGGAGCAGACGCCGAGCGGCAATTCGAGCAGCACCTGGCGGTGATAGCGGCGCAGGCTGTCGAGTTCCGCCGCCAAGCCCGACAGATTGCTGCGGAATGCGTCGATGCGGTATTCGATCGCGGGTACGTCGGCGCGGCGCTGGTCCCCGCCCGTGCCGAAGGGCAGGTAGCGGTCGGTCAGTTCCTGGGCGATGCTCGGGCCCATCATGCCGGACAGATTTCCTCCCAGGCGGTAGCGCAGCAGGCGCATGGCGAAGGGGCGCCGGTCGTCCATGCCCAGTTCGGTGTCTTCCAGCGCCCGGCGCACTTCGCGCTCCGCCACTTCCGCGCCCAGCGGTTTGCTGAGGGCTTCGATGAAATCCGCGGGAGATTTCGCCACCAGGCCGCCCCGGGTCCCACGCTTCACCGAATCCAGCGAACAGACCACAGCGGCGTGGCGTTCGGCGTCGGTGGTCTTGCTTCGCAGGGAAACCAGGCCGAACAGGGCGGCGTTGACCACCAGCGAGAGCGCCGCCGCTTCGCTCCAGGGAACGGATTCCAGCGTGAGCGAACCGGCTTCCCGGAACACCGGCAGGGCGAAAAACCAGAACCATACCGCCGCGCCTCCGGCGAGCCCGGCGAAAAATCCCCGGGCATTGCCCTGCCGCCAATAAAGAATGGACACGGTTCCCGGCAAGAATTGCAGGCAGGCGGCAAGCACCAGCACCAGAATGTAGTCGAGGCTGATCGGCTCTAACGGGATGATATGGAATCCTAATCCGGCCCAGATGACCGCGGCAATCAGCAGGCGCTGCCGCTGCAGCAGCCAGCGGTAGATGTCATCGCCGGCGGTGGGTTGCCGCAATGGGAGGATCAGGTGGTTCAGGCACATGTTCGCCAGCGCCAGGGAGATCACGATAATCAGTCCGCTGGCGGCGGACAGCCCGCCGAGATAGGCCAACAGGCTGAGCCATGGCGCGTCCCAGGCGTGGCCGATGGCCACCGGAAAATATTCCACCGGAATATCGGTTCCGGACTCGATCCCCGCCCAGAGTATGGGCAGTATCGGCAGGCTCATGAGCAGAAAGTACAGGGGCAGGCGCCAACTCGCGTAGTGCAGGGTTTGCAGATTGTGGTTTGGATTGAAAGTGGCGTGGAACATGTGGGGCATGGCGACGGCGGCGGTAAAAAAGAGCAGCATCAGCAGATGGAAGGAGCCGATAAAGCCGCCGGCGTCCAGGCTGTCGAGAATTCCGGGCCGGTCCCGCAGCCAGTCCTGCATGGGGCCGGGGCCGCCGAAGCCCGCGCTGACGGCAAACGCGCCCACGGCAAGCAGGGCGATGAGCTTGACCAGCGATTCGAAAGCGATGGCCATGACCAGCCCGTCGTGCTGGCTTCCGCCGCCCCGGCGGGAGGCGCCGAACAGGATCGCGAACAGGGTAATGACCAGGCAGAAAAGGCTCGCCACCAGCAGGTAGGGCGCCTCGGGCGAGAGAATCAGCGCGGTTTCCGCCACGGCGCGAATCTGCATGGCGATCAGCGGCGACGCCGCCGCCAGGGTGAACAGCGTAACCAGGGTTCCCGCCCAGCGCGAGCGATAGCGGAATGCGAACAGGTCCGCCAGGGAACTGAGCTGGTGGGTTTGGGTAAGGTCCAGCAGCGGGCGCAGCAGCAGCGGCGCGAACATGAAGGCCAGCGAAATGCCGAAATAGCTGGCCAGATAGCCGTAGCCGTGGCGCATGGCGATGCCCACCGACGTGTAATACGTCCAGACGCTGGCGAATACGCCCAGGGACAGCGTGTAGGTCAATGGATGCAGGACGATTTTTTCGGGAATCCAGTGGCGGTCGCTGGCCCAGGCGATGCCGAACAGGAGGAGCAGATAGCCGCAGCCCGAAACGGCGAGGGTGGTCAGTTCAAAATTCATCGCTTTCGCGTTCGCGGCTGGTCAGGGCGACCGCCGCGATGGCGACAAGCGCCACCAGATGGGGCCGGTACCAAGCCGCCCCGGCCTGGGCGATCCAGTCAACGCTGAGCAGAAACAGCAGGTACAGCACCGCCATCAGGATCAGCATGGAACGGGAAAGATACATATGGATTAGGCGGGGATTCCATGTCGGGCCGGAATCCGCAGTATATCCCAATTGTTCACAGCCCAATCGAGCACTTCCCCGGGGCCGGCAAGCTCCGCCGGCGGGCTGAGTTGCAAGTGTTTCAGGGCCAGACGCAACAGGGGTTCCGGCGCGCTGGTGTCCACCGGCGCGGCGAAATGCTGCTTGCTCAGCTTCTGGCCCCGGGCACTGAGCAGCACCGGGAAATGGGCGTATTGCGGCTCGGGATAACCGAGCAGCGCTTGCAGATAAATCTGGCGCGGCGTGGAATCGAGCAGGTCGGCGCCGCGCACCACCTGGTTGATCTGCTGCATGGCGTCGTCCGCCACCACCGCGAGCTGGTAGGCGAACAGCCCGTCCCGGCGGCGCACCACGAAATCGCCCACGGCGCTTTCCAGTTCCTGCTCGAATCGGCCCTGGATGCGGTCGTCGATGCCGAATACGCCGGGCCGGGTGCGCAGCCGAATGGCGCTGTCGCCGCCGGCCGGCAGCTTGCGTTCGCGGCAATGGCCATCGTACACCGAGCCCATGGCCCGCACATGGGCCCGGCTGCAATCGCAGGCGAAGCAGAAACCCGCATGCCACAGTTGTTCCAGGATGGCGGCATAGGCCTCCAGCCGGGTGCTCTGGTACAGCACCGGGCCGTCCCAGTGCAGGCCCAGCTCGTCGAGTTGCCCCAGGATCGTGCCGGCGGCGCCGGCGGGTTCCCTGGGCGGGTCCAGGTCTTCCATGCGCAACAACCAGCGGCCGCCGGCGGCGCGGGCGTCGAGATAGCTGGCCAGGGCGGCCACCATTGAGCCAAGATGCAGCGGGCCGGTGGGGGAGGGGGCGAATCGCCCGATGTACCGGCCCGGTGAGCGGGATTGTGCGTTCAGGCGCCGAATTGTTTTTCCCGGATTTCGTCGAGAGTCTTGCAGTCGATGCATTTGTCGGCCGTGGGCCTGGCTTCAAGGCGACGGATGCCGATCTCGATGCCACAGGATTCGCAATAGCCGTAATCGTCCTGGGCGATGGCCTCGATGGTATTGTCGATTTTCTTGATCAGCTTGCGCTCCCGGTCCCTGGTGCGCAGTTCGAGACTGAACTCCTCCTCCTGCGTCGCCCGGTCCACCGGGTCGGGATAATTGGCCGCCTCGTCCTGCATGTGATGCACGGTGCGATCCACTTCCTGCATCAATTGGTCGCGCCAGTCGAGCAGAATGCCGCGGAAATGCGCACGCTGCTTCTCGTTCATGTACGTCTCGTCTGGTTCCGGCTGATACGGCGTAAAATTCTTCAGCACGGGTTGGGATTGAAAGCCTGCGCTGTCTGGCATGATCTAAGCCTCGCTCTTGCCTGTCCTGCTCCGACCGGACGACGGTATTGTCCAACTCCGGGGGCGTCTGGCCCGGAAAAGCAGGCTAACCTACCAGAATCGAATTGCCTGTGCCACAGGAATGTATAATTCGCGGTTTCCCGCGATGGGGACAAAGACTCACAGGAAGAACAGGAAGCCCAGAGGATGAACATGCACCAGAGGACGCGCAGGAAAGCCGGGATGGACAGCAGCGCGAATCGCCGTCATGGCGCGACACGACTTCGGGGCGTGAACCCGTTCCGGGTGATGCTGGTGTTCAACCGCGCCGCGGAACTGGAAAGACAGGGCCGCAAGATCGTGCATATGGAAGCCGGCGAGCCGGACTTCGCCACCGCCGGAACGATTCGCGAGGCTGCCAAGCGCGCCCTGGACGCCGGCCTGACCCAATACACCCAGGCGCCGGGAATTCCCGAGTTGCGCGACGCCCTGGTTGTCCATTACCGCGAGCGGCACGGGCTCGAACTGCCCAGGGAACGAATACTGATCACCCTGGGCGCCAGTGGCGGTCTGGCGATTCTGTCCCATCTCCTGCTGCGGCCCGGCGCCGGCGTGCTGCTCACCGATCCTTCGTATCCCTGCTACCGCAATCTGGTGCGGCTTGCCGGAGCCGAGGCGCAATTGATGCCGATTGGCGTCGAGGAAGACTTTCAGCCTTCGCCGGCTTTGCTGGAAAGGCATCGCCGGAACCACACCGCGGGACTTTGGCTGGCTTCCCCGGGCAATCCCACCGGCACCGTCATTCCCCGGCGGCAGTTGCGGGAAATCAGCGACTGGGCCGACGCCGCGGGCGCGCATCTGCTGCTCGATGAGACCTACCACGGCCTGCATTATGTGGATGACATGCCCAGCATTCTGGAAATCAACCCGGGCGCTTTTGTAGTCAACAGTTTTTCCAAGTATTTTGGCATGACAGGGTGGCGGCTTGGCTGGATCGTGGTTCCCGAGGATCAGGTGGAGGCCGCCAATATCCTCGCCCAGAACCTGTTCATCTCGCCTTCGAGCTTTGCCCAGCATGCGGCGCTGGAGGCGTTTGCGCCAGCTTCCCGGGAAGTGTTCGAGCAGCGCCGGGCGGCGTTTCGCGAGCGCCGGGATTATCTCGCCGCCGAGCTTTCCGCACTCGGTATGCTGCTGCCCCGGGAAATCCAGGGCGCCTTTTACGCCTATGCCAACATCTCGGTTTTCAGCCACGACAGCGAGGCCTTTTGCACGCAAATGCTCGAGGAACACGGCGTGGCAATCACGCCGGGAACCGATTTCGGCGAAATCAACGGCAATGAATACGTGAGGATGGCGTTTACCACGGGCATGGAAGACTTGAAACTCGGCGTGGAAAGGCTGCGGCGGGCGCTTGCGTGATTGGGGGTTTGCGCATGCTGCCCGTTCGCTTTCCGTCTGTAGCCGGATGCTTTCCCGGCTGGCGCCGGACCCCTTTCATCTACCGTCGCGCTCACTACCTTGCGTCATGAACTATCCTGGTGCGCTGGAGCGGGGGGTTTTGATTCGGCGTTACAAGCGGTTTCTGGCGGATGTGGAAACGCCTGGGGGGGAGGTGGTGACGATGCATTGCCCGAATACCGGGTCGATGCGGAATTGCCGTGCGCCGGGGAGCCGGGTCTGGTACACGGCTTCCGGCAACCCCCGGCGCAAGTACCCCCATACCTGGCAAATCGTCGAAGTGGACCGCCGCCATCTGGTGGGGATCAATACCAGTCTGGCCAATCCGCTGGTGGAGGAAGCCATCGGCAATGGTCTGGTGGGTTCCCTGGCCGGGCATGACGGATTGAAGCGCGAAGCGGCTTATCTGTCCGGCGCCGGCCGCGCCGATTTCCTGGTCAGTCTGGCGGACCGGGAGTGCTATGTGGAAGTCAAGAACGTCAGCCTCGCCGAAGACGGGGGCGCCGGGCTGTTTCCCGATGCGGTTACCACCAGGGGCCAGCGTCATTTGCGCGAACTTGCGGCATTGCGCCGCGCGGGACTTCGCGCCATGGTGATTTTTTGCGTGGCCCACAATGGCGTGACCGAAGTACGCCCCGCGGATTCCATCGACCCGCGCTTCGGCGAATTGCTGCGCGAGGCCGCCGCGGCCGGCGTGGAGTTGCATGCCTACGGCGCAAGCTATGACCTTGGCGCGGGAACCGTCGAGCTCGACCGGGAAGTTCCCGTGCGCCTGTGAATGTACCTGCTTATGTCGGGGCTCCTGCTTGAGATTCCGCGACTCCGCTTCGTTACGCGCGGAATGACGGAAAAGGGGGCAGCGCTCGGCAAGCTGTCATTCCGCGCGTAGCGAAGCGAAGTCGCGGAATCTCCCCGGTCGGCCTCCTGCTAGCTGGCGGCCTCCGGAATCCGGGACGGGTCCACGCTGACCATCCCGTCGATGATCTCGAAGGGCACGGCGAACAGGTGCTGGCCATGGCATGGCCCCGCGAGGCAGAGGCCGTCCTCGATGCGGAACAGGGCGCCGTGGGTGACGCACTGGATCAGGGCGCCGTCCGGGTCGAGGAACTTGTCCTCCTCCCAGTTCAGCGGCGTGCCGAGATGGGGGCAGGAATTGCGGTACAGGTGGAGTTGGTCATCCTTGCGCACGAGGAAAAACAGTTCCCTGTCGAGTTCGACTTCCCTGCAGAAGCCTTCCGCCACTGCATCGGCGGCGATCAGGCTGATCATGGCCGGAACCTGTCCAGCGCCCGGCTGAAATCCGCGAGCAGGTCGGCCTGGTTCTCGATGCCGATGGAAAAGCGCAGCATCGACTCGCCGATGCCCATGGCCTTGCGCCGTTCGAGCCCCATTTCGAAATAGATCGTGTGGGCCACCGGGATGCCAAGGCTGCGGGTGTCGCCGAGGTTGCTCGAGGACAGCACGATTTCCAGGCTGTTGAGAAAATCGAAACAATCGACGGCCGGCGCGAGATCGATACTGAATACCGCGCCGAAAGCGCTGAACAGCTTGCCGGCGCGCTGGTGCTGGGGGTGGTCCGGCAGGCCCGGATAGTACACCTTCGCCACCGCGGGGTGCGCCGCGCACAGTCCGGCGAGCGCCATGGCGTTGGCGCAGGCCCGATCCATCCGCAGCGGCAGGGTTTCCGAGCCCACCGCCAGCGTATGGGCGGCTTCCGGCGCCAGGGAGGCGCCCATGTCCCGCAGTCCTTTCTTGCGCACCTGCAGCAATCCCCATTCGCCGCTGTCGCCTTTGCGGTAGAGGTCGAGAATGTTGGGGAAGCCGCTCCAGTCAAAACAGCCGGTATCGGTGACCGCGCCGCCCAGGGCATTGCCGTGGCCGCCGATGCACTTGGTCAGCGAGTTCACCACGAGACCGGCGCCGGCGATTTTCGGCCGGTACAGATGGGGCGAAGTCATGGTGTTGTCCACCACATACAGCAGCCCATGTTCCCGGCACAGGGCGCCGATGCCTTCGAGGTCGGCGACCTGGGTAACCGGATTGGCGATGGTTTCCACGAAAACCAGCCGGGTTTCGGGGCGGACTTTTTCCGCCACCGCGCCGGCGCGGGTAGCGTCAACAAAATCGACGGCGATGCCGAGCCGCTCCAGGGTGCGGAAAAAACTGTTGCTGTTGCCGAACAGGAAAGTGCTGGAAATCAGGTGGTCGCCGGCCTTGAGCAGGGTCAGGGTTACCGCTGCGATGGCGGCCATGCCGGTGGCGAAGGCGATGCTGGCCCTGCCGTCTTCCATGGCGCTGATCCGTTGCTGCAACGCGGCGACCGTGGGGTTCGCCTGACGCCCATAGGCATAGCCCTGGCGCTTGCCCTGAAAGACCTCGGCAAGTTCCCGGGCGTCATCGTAGGCATAGGCCACCGAGGGATGCACCGGCTTGTGCAGCACGCCGTGTTCCGGGCCGCCCGCACGATCCGAATGCAGATTGCGGGTAGTAAAGCCTTTGGATGGCATGGCAAGGAATCCCGAAGCGGGCAGGGCCGCCTACAAACCGGCAAAAACGCGGCTGGATTCTATCAGAAGCTGGATTTCAGCGACCCTCCGGCGGTAAGCAAGGCTGCCGGTGTCCCGGTACAGCTCGCTGAAATCATCCTGGGTGAGGCCGTCCCGGTTGTTGCCCACCGCGGGCATGTAATCGGAATCCGATTGCAATTCGCTCATGCGGCGCTGCAATTCCAGGGCGCTTTCCCGGTCCCGGGTGGCGAGCCGGGCGAGGGTGACTCCGGTGCTGTTGGCGGTAAGATCGGAAAAACTGAAGCCGGATCGGTGCCTGGCGTCATAGGATTCCTTGGCGGTTGACAACATCGTCGCCAGTTCCGGGCCGAGAGCGACGGTGATGGCGGCAATCGAAGTCAGATGCTGGGCCAGATCCTGCCGCCGCAACAGGCGCACTTCGACGAACTGCGCCGCTGGCGCGGCGCCGGCGGCTTCCGTCCCCACCAGCCTGGCGATGTCCTCGCCGTTCACATAGACCGCCAGGGTTTGCAGCAGGGCCTGGTTTTCCGCAATGGGGTCGCTTCCCGCGGCGGATTTGCGCCGGGCTTCCCCGAATAGCGGCGCCAGCAAACGGCTCAGGGGAATCGCCCGCTCGTCCGGCGGAATCTCCCGGGCTACCTCGCCGATGACCGCATGATACTCGACAATGCGCTGGCGGTCGGATTCCGACAGTAGCCATTGCCGCGCCTGGTCGCCGGCCCGGGACAGCAGTTCCGGGTCCCAGTGCAGGTGAATGCGGATTTCATCGGAATCCAGGCTGAGTTCATTCACATTGGCCAGCAGGCGGGCCGCTTCGGCCTGCAGCGGGTCTTCCGAGGCCAGCGCTTCCCCCTGGCCCGGCGCCAGCCAGCCGATCAGCATGCGGGGGATGGGCAGGTAGCCCAGGCGCAGGCTGCCCAGCGCCGGCCGCCCCTGGTCGATGATGATTTCGCCGCGCAGATTCATGTAGGTGGGCACGGCGGTCCCCAGGGACCGGCTGACTTCGAATCCCAGGGCGTCCTCGCGCAAATCCACCCTGGCCGCCCAGGCCGGGCTCAGGCGCGACAGGGACAGCAGGTGGCGCCCGAGCAGATTCAGTTCCTCCTGATTCCAGCGCAGCTCGTGAAGTCCCGCCACGCCGGGGTCCGCGGGTACGCTGTCAAGGAGCAGACCTTCGATCCGAACCGCCTCGGCCCGGCTCAACTGCGGGCGCGTCTCCACCAGCGGGGTGAATTGCAGGCAAAGCAATACCGGCGCCGCAAGCACGCCGAGTGCCGGCAGCCAGGGCCATCCTGTCTTGCGCTCCGACGTGTAAAAGAGATTTCGTCTTGTGTGTTGTCCCATAGGTTCAGCACACCAGGCATTGCCACGAATTGAATCAGATGCGCTCCCGCCGCGTCAATTCCCGGCATGCCTCCGACGCGATTCCGCGCGTAGCGAAGCCACCACTCCCGTCATTCTGCGCGTAGCGTAGCGAAGTCGCAGAATCTCGCGCAGTCTGGCTGGGATTCCGCGACTACGCGCGGAATGACGGGAAAGGGGATACGCGGAATGACGGGAACGGGGATATGCAAAATGACGGGAAGGGCTATAATGTCGGCACAATCTCCAGCGGGCGCTTGATTGAACCCATGACAAACGGTTGCTCCCGAGTATTCGAATTGCGGCGGCATGCCCTGCTTGCATTGCTTGCCTTGCTGCTTGCGGCCTGCGCGTCGACTTCCGAAAGCCCGGCAGAAGCCGCGCCCGAAGTTTCCGCAGCCACCGAAGAAGAGCAGTCGCGTCGGCAGCAGGCCGCTGAAGCCTCGGCCCGGGCGCGACGAATCGCCGAGGCGGAACGGCAGCGTCAGGAGGAACTCCAGCGCCAGGCCGAACTTGCCGGGCAACGCGCCGAAGCCGAGCGGGAAGCGGCGGAAGAGCGCCAGCGAGCTGCCGAACAGGAACGGCTTGCGCAGGAACGACTCGCCCTTGAGCGGGAACGGCAGGAACAGGAAAGACTTGCGGCCATCGCCGCCGAACGCGAGCAAAAACTTGCCCGCATCGAGGAACTCGAAATCCGCATCAGGGAATTGCAGGCCCAGGTTGTGGCCGGTGCCGCCCAAAACGACGCCCTGCGCGAGGCGGTGCTCGTTTCCGAACAACTGCTTGCCCTGCTCACCGAAGAACAGGCCCGCTACGAGGAAGACAATCTCGATGCCGCGGGCAACCTGATTGACCCGCCCGCAACCGACGCCATCGCGGAACTCGAAGCTCGCCGCAACGGTCTCCTCGAGCAAATCAACGCCTGCTGAAGTCGTTTTTTCCGCGCTTTGTGCGTGTAGCGAAGCCCCCTTTTCCGCCATCTGGCGCGGTCGCAGGGTCTCACGGGGCATCCTGCGCAGAATGACGAGGAGAGGGAATCGCGGACTGACGATTGTCTTGAGGCAAACTGCTGTTTTGCCTGCGCTCTTGTGATAGAGTGCGCGGCTTTGACCGCCAACCGGGGAGAACCTTTCGCATGGCTTCGCAACTCACCATCGTGGTGACCACTTTGTTGTCCCTGATGGGACTCGGGATCGCCTGGTACTACATGAAAAAGGTAGTCAGCATCCCATTGGACCTGGATCTGAACGAAGAAGACAGCAAGCGGCTGAAGTTCATTCATGGCGCCATCGCCAGCGGCGCCATGGCGTTCCTGAAACAGGAGTACCGCGTCCTGACCATTTTCATGGTGGCCTTTGCGCTGGTCATCGCGGTTCTCATCGACGACACCCATACCCCCGGCTACCGCGAAGGCATCTACACCGCCATCGCGTTTCTGTTCGGCGCGGCCATTTCCATCGCCTCGGGCTATATCGGCATGAAAGTCGCCACCCAGGGCAATGCGCGCACCACGGTCTCCGCCAAAAAGGATATTTCCAACGCTTTCGATGTAGCCATCGATTCCGGGGCGGTCATGGGCTTCGCTCTGGTGGGCCTGGCGACGCTGGGGCTGGTGGTGATCTATGTCGTCATGTCCCAGTTGATGTCGGGGCTGGGGCCGGACAATAACCACATCCTGATGGAAGTCATCGCCGGCTTCGGGCTCGGTGGCTCCACCATCGCGCTTTTCGCCCGGGTCGGCGGCGGCATCTTCACCAAGGCCGCCGATGTGGGCGCCGACCTGGTGGGCAAGGTCGAAAAAGGCATCCCCGAGGATGACCCGCGCAATCCCGCGGTGATCGCGGACAACGTCGGCGACAATGTGGGCGATGTCGCCGGCATGGGCGCCGACCTGTTCGGCTCCTGCGCGGAAAGCACCTGCGCCGCCATGGTGATCAGCGCCGTGGTCTTCGCCATGGACCCCAATGCGCTGCTGTATCCCGTGCTGATCAGCGCCGTGGGCATTCCGGTGAGCTTCATCACCAAGCTCGTCGTCGGCGTCGAGACCGAAGACGACGTGGCCCCGGCGCTGATGAAACTGCTGGTCATTTCCAGTGCGCTGATGGCGGCGATCATGTATTTCTTCACCCTGCTGCTGGTGCCGGAATTCTTCACGCTCAATGGCGAGGAATACACCAACTTGGGCGTGTACTGGTGTTTCCTGTCGGGGCTGGTGGCCGGCCTGGCGGTGGGCCTGCTGACCGGGTACTACACTTCCGAGAATTATGAACCGGTCAAGGATCTGGCCAAATCCTGCGAAACCGGCGTCGCCACCAATATCATCTTCGGCCTGGCGCTGGGCTATCGCAGCACGGTGCTTCCCTATCTCTGCATTGCGGTGAGCATTTTCGTTTCCTGGCAACTTGCCGGCATGTACGGCGTGGCCATTGCTTCCCTGGGCATGCTGGGCACGCTGGTCATCGCCCTGATGATCGACGCCTACGGCCCGGTGGCGGACAATGCCGGGGGCATCGCCGAGATGGTGGGACTGCCGAAGGAAGTGCGCCGCCGCACCGATATTCTCGATTCCGCCGGCAACACCACCGCCGCCATCGGCAAGGGTTTCGCCATCGGCGCGGCGATTCTGACTTCCCTGGCGCTGTTCGCGGCATTCATCACCGCGGCGTCCAACCTGCGCGGCGAGCCCATCAGCATGAGCCTCCTCGATCCGCTGGTCTACACTTCCCTGTTCATCGGCGCGGTGCTGCCCTTCCTGTTCACCGCCATGACCATGAAATCCGTCGGCCGGGCGGCCTTTGACATGATCGCCGAGGTGCGCCGGCAGTTTCAGACGATTCCCGGCATCATGGAAGGCACCGGTCAGCCGGATTATGCCGAGTGCGTGGCGATTTCCACCAGGGCGGCATTGCGGGAAATGATCGCTCCCGGGATTCTCATCATGGGAACGCCCCTGCTGGCGGGATTCCTGTTCGGCGTGGAAGCGGTGGCCGGAATTCTGGCCGGTTCCCTGGTGGCGGGCGGCGTGTTGGCGATTGCATCGTCCAACAGCGGCGGTGCCTGGGATAACGCCAAGAAGTTCATCGAGGCGGGCCATTTCGGCGGCAAGGGTTCAGAGCAGCACAAGGCCTCGGTGGTGGGGGATACCGTTGGCGACCCGCTGAAGGATACTTCCGGGCCGTCGTTGAATATTCTGATCAAGCTGTCGGCGATCCTTAGTCTGGTGTTTGCGCCCTTCTTCGTGAATTTTGGCGGGATTTTGTTGTAGCGGTTGGCAGGGGGGTGCCTGCCACCCCTGGCGCGACGCATCAGACTTCGCTGCACCCCAGTCTCGCCATCCGTGATGGCGAGCCGTTCGGCCCTCACCCGTCATTCTGCGCGGAGCGAAGCGAAGTCGCAGAATCTCGCTGGTCTTGATTGATGTCGGGAATTGCAATCCCGCTATCGGTCGGTGAGCGCTTCGAAGTGGTACAGCACCCATTCCCGGGTTTCGGTCACGGCGCCGGTGGCGGCTTCCGAGATCCGGGTTTCCACATTCTGCACGCATTGATAGATGCGGAAGGACTCGGTGTTTTCGATGATGAGATTGCGCACCGAGGGGTTGAGTGTGTAGTTGGAAATCTCCACGAGTCGCCAGTCGCTGGCCAGGGTGTCGCTGATACACTCGCTATCGCCGAGCAGGTCGACATATTCCATTTCCCGCTCGGCATAGCCGCCCGCGGGTACATCGAGCCCAAGCCGCAATTCCAGCGAGCCGCCGCCCGGCGCCCGCAGGTCCACAAAATCGATGCTTTCAATCCGGACTTCGGTCTCCAGGGGATTGAACGCCACCACTCGCAGCAGGTCCCGGTTGTTCTCCTGCCAGCTCGCCGAATAAAAAGCGAATTTGACGCCTTCCCCCGTCTGGCCCGCTTCCGCGGTTGAGAAAAGCAGCAGCGCCGCCATCAGGATCACATGGCGGAGCACGGCTACAAATTCACCACGGTGAGGTTTGGGAGTTGCAAGGTTTCGGCGGTTTCCCGGGAGGTGATGATGCCGTGGCTGGCGGTTTCGGGGCGGAAGTAACGTTCGGTTACGGCTTGCAGGTCCGCCACTGTGGTTGCCAGTACGCGCTGGCGGAAGGCGAGCCTTTGTTCGAGGCTGCGACCGAAGAGGTGGTTGTAGAAGGCGGTCTTGGCTTCTCCGGCGGGGGAGGATGGCTTGTCCATGGCGGCGATGACGCCGAGGATGGCCTCTTCGAGCTGGCGCTCCCGATGCCTGCTCTGCAATACCCAGTCAAGGGCCCGGTCGAAATCCGCCAGGGTGTCGCCGAGGCGGGGGTCGCGGTAGGAAAAACAGCGGAATACCGCCGCGCCGGAGTGCTGGCCCGCACCGCTGCCATAGGCGCCGCCCTGTTCGCGGACGGCGCGGTGCAGGAAGCCGTTGTTGATGAAGCGGGCAAGCACATGCAACACGGGATTGTCCTCATGCCCCGATGGCACGGTGGGCCAGGCCTTGGCGCAAAAATTCACTGAAGTCGCCGTGGTCCAGGCTTCGCAGACGTTTTCCCGCGTCTCCGGCAGGGAAAGGGATTTTCCGCCTGTGGTCGTGGCGGCGCTTTCTCCCCATACGGCTTCGAGGTCGTCATGCAATCGCTGGCGGTGTTCCTCTTCCGCAATCAGCAGAAACCGGCGTTCGCTGGCGCGGATCGCTTGATGCAGTTCGGCGAATCGGGCAAGCAGGCGGCTTTGGGCTTCGGCCCCGGAGATATCGCTGGCAAGCTCCCGCAGGCGGCGGATGCTTTCCAGGCCGCTGGTCCGGTGGGAAAGCAAGGCGGCGGGGCTCATTCTGCTGCTCGCCAGGCTCATGGCGAGGCTGTGGCCCTGGGAGGTGATGCTGTTTTCCTTGCGCGACTGGATCTGTTCGATCAGTTCCTTCAGGCGGCGGCCCTCGTCGAATCGCATTTCGTCGACGGTGGCGCGAAGCAATTCGGTCAATGCCCGGTGATTGCCAAGCAGACATTTTGCCGACAGGCTGAACAGGGCATGATTCGACTGCACTTCGCCATAGTGGGGCCGGATGCTGCTGAATCCGCCGATGCCTCCGCAAATGCGGGATTGCCAGATCTGGACCTCGGCATAATCCCTGGCGCCGATGCCGAATTCACCAAGACAGGCGGCGTAGAGTTGCAGGCTGTCGAGCAACTCCTCATTCAGTTGCGGCAACCGGTAGACCACCTGCTGGTAGGCAAGGCCATTGGCGCCCTGGGCGTAGTAGCTGACCGGATCGCCCGTGGACAGGCGCAAGTCCCGCCGCCGGGGTTCGCTGATTTGCGGAGGCACATCGTCAAGCCCGATCCGGGGCAGTATCTCCGGGTCGTCCTCCCGCATCTGCCTTTCCTGGAGTCGGCGCGACTGTTCCAAAATCGCATTTTTTTCCTGCTCGCCGAGTCTGGACCGGATTGCGGCAAGCCGGCGGCTTTCCGCGGCGCTCTTGCGGGCGGCGAGTTCCGGGTCGGGCTTGAGGGTGAGGCTGACCCGGTGGGGGTTGTCGAGCAGCAGGCTCCTGATGAGCCCGGGAATGAAGTCCGGATCGGTGATTTGCCGCCGCAGCCGCGCAAGCACCGGATCGAGATTGAGCATGGCCGCCGGGTCACCGCGGTGAATCGCCGCGGGCAGTCCGGCGAGAATCAGTTGCAGGCCATAGGGATACGAGCCGCCGGTAATCTCCCGCTGGTCGAGTTCGAGCTGGTGCAGCGCGGCTTCCACCTGCTCGCCCGCTATGCCTTCCCGGGCGACTTTTTCGAGCACGCCGAGAATCAGCGCTTCCACCGCCTGGGTGGCGTCCGCTGAACAGCCTTCGAGGCCAGCCATGAAACTCATTTCGCGATGGGAGGATTCAAGTCCGCACAACGGCGATGGCGAAGCGCCCAGTTCGCTTGATTCCAGCGCCTGGAGCAGGGGGCTGGCGCTATTGTCGAGCAGGACGCTGGAAAGCAACTGGGCCTGGAACTGCTGTTCCAGATCGGTGCTTTGGCCAAGCAGCCAGCCGAGAACCACATGGGTCTTGCGCTCAAGCTGCCCGTCTTCGCAAAAATAACGCTCTTCCACCCGCACCGGCGCGATGTGGCGCGCCTCGTCGGGAATCTCCACCGCCGTCTCCAGCGGCTCGAATTGATTCAAGGCGAGCGATTCGAAATTCGCCTGATGCTCGCTGGCGGGAATATCGCCAAAAGTCATGAAAACCGAATTGCCCGGGTGGTAATGGCGGCGGTGGAAATCAAGCAACTGCCGGTAGCCGAGCTTGGGAATCTCGCCCGGTTCTCCGCCGCTGTTGAAATGGTAGGTGGTTTCCGGGAACAGGTAGCGGCACATGGTATGCCACAGCACGCTCACCGGCGAACTCATGGCGCCTTTCATCTCGTTGTAGACCACGCCCTTGAGCTGCAGCTCACTGGCGGGGTCATCGGCCTCGGCGAATTCCAGCCGGTGCCCTTCCTGGGCGAAATCGAGTTCATTCAGATTCGGGAAAAACACGGCGTCCATATACACGCGCAGAAGGTTGTCGAAATCTTTCCTGTTCTTGCTGGCGAAGGGGTACGCGGTCCAGTCGCTGCTGGTGAAAGCATTCATGAAAGTATTCAGCGAGCGCCGGGTCATCATGAAGAACGGGTCCCGCACGGGAAAGCGGGCGCTGCCGCAGAGGCTGGTGTGCTCGAGAATGTGGGCGACGCCGGTGGAGTCCATGGGCGCCGTGCGAAGGGCCACGAGGAACACGTTCTCCGGACTGTCGCTGTCGAGATGATAGTGCAGGGCGCCGGTGCCGCGATGCCGGTATTCCTCCACGCTGATGTTCAGCGAGGCGATGGGGTGGCTGCGGCGCCATTCGAAGGCGGGATGCGCCTCGGAGCTGGCGTCGTCGATGGAAAGTTGGGCGCTGGTCTCGGTCATGTTGCACTCATTGCTTCTGGTGAATTTGGCGGTGGACGGAAACCTGGCGGAAATTCCAGGCTGATTCGGCCAAGCCTGGCGCTGCGAAAGTCCTGCAGCAGGATGCTTGCGGCCCGCTCCAGGTCTGCCGCCCCGCCTTTCCGGCGGGCGCCGCGAGCGTGGGCAATCCTATCAAATACCGCTTCCGCTGTGTTGTCGGCGGCAGTGATTCCATAGCGTTGCTCCAGCGCATGGCGATACCCGGCGAGCAGGCGATCCGCCAGAAAGGCGCCAATCTCGCTGGTGTCGATGGCTGCCGCGCCGATACTGCCGGCGCTCGCCATGAGCAGGGCCGCGCGCTGGTCTTCCAGCTTCGGCCGCAACATTCCGGGGGTATCCACCAGGGTCCAGTCTGCATGGTATGCCGCAGCCTGCTGCCGGCGGGTAATCGCCGGCGTATTGCCGGTCCGGGCCAGTTTGCGACCCGCCAGCAGATTCAGCAGCGAGGACTTGCCCACATTGGGGATGCCGATGATGGCAATCAGGACTCCACTTCCCGCATTTTCCACCAGACGCCGGAGTTGGCGGTTCAACCGCGCCGGATCCAATGGGGCGTCACGGCCATTCGCCAGGCAGGCGTTGCCGCTGTCGGCGGCATAGTGCGACAACCAGGCGGTGGTGGTTTCCGGGTCGGCGAGATCGGACTTGTTGAGGATGCGGATTACCGGCAAGGTTCCCCGCATGCGCTCGAGCAAGGGATTCGAACTTGCCCCGGGAATACGGGCGTCGAGCACTTCCATGGCGAGCCCGGCCCCGCGCAACAGCGCCCCGAGTTCCTTGCGCGCCTTGTGCATATGGCCGGGATACCAGGAAATCGCCACGGTGAAGTCTCTCACTCGTCACTCCGCGCGCCGCGAAGCGCAGCCGCAGAATCTCACGCAGTCTGCAGGAACGCGCGGGTCAAGCCTGATTCGTCAATCGGTTCGGCGTAAAGTACCGAACCGGGCTGCCGATACGCTGTTTCCCGGTCATGAAATATTGGCCCAGGGTCGATTTTACAGTATAGTGCGCGCCCTGGGAGCCTGCACCGCAGGCTCCCAGATGCCATGAGGCGGCTGGTCAGTCATGCCACACGCAAGTTCCATCCAGGCGGTGCTGGAACAGAAAGCCCGGCGCGAACTGGCGCCGGCGTTTCTGGAGATTGTGAACGAAAGTCACATGCACAGTGGGCCGGCCAGCGATTCGCACTTCCGGCTCACCGCTGTGGCGGAACGATTTGCCGGCATGGGCCGGGTGCGGCGGCACCAGCTTTTGTACCGCCTGTTTGCCGACGAGCTTGCCGGCGGCGTCCACGCCCTCGCGCTCCATCTGTACACGCCCCGGGAGTGGCGGGAAAGAGGGCGGGACATTCCCCCATCGCCGGATTGCCGCGGCGGAAGCCGGACTGCGGTTTGAGCGGGTGAGCAGGGCTGCGTCCCACTCGTGGCGATGATTGGGAACTGATTGGACCATGGAAACCGTCAGAAAAAGCGAAGGCCTGCCCGCATTCGTCGCCGAGCACCTGCTGGTGGCGGTGGTGGCTGCGGTATTGCTGGCGGCATCCGCGTTTTTCCCTGGCAAGGGGGAAGTGATCACGGAAGAACCGCTTGCGGTCGCGCCGGCGATTCCGCCCGAGCCGTCCCCGCAATCGGTTTTCCCCGACCTGACCCTGGCCAAAACCGTGGTAAAGCGGAAGGAGACCTTTCTCAACTTCCTGCAGGACTACGTGAATGAACAGAATCACCTCATCTCCCTGGATCGCCTGCGTCTGGTGGCCATCAGCGAAACCCTGCGCGGCGACGGCGCCCTGACCCGGGATTCCCGCGACTGGCTGCTGGAGTTGGCCGCGCGCTATGAAGTGGCGGAGGAAGATTTCAGCGACCGCGGCGCCTGGCTCGATGAATTGCTGTTCCGGGTGGATGTGGTGCCCACTTCCCTGGTGCTGGCCCAGGCGGCCAATGAATCAGCCTGGGGCACTTCCCGGTTTACCCGGGAGGGCAACAATGTTTTCGGCCAGTGGTGCTACACCCCCGGCTGCGGCATCGTCCCCCGGCAACGGAGCCAGGGCGCAATCCACGAAGTGCGCAGCTTCACCACTCTCCACGACGCCATGTCAGCCTATTTCGTCAATCTCAACACCAATGAAAACTACCAGTTCTTCCGTGAACTGCGGCAAACCATGAAATTGCAGCAGCGGGAATTCGACCCCCTGGTCCTCGCTTTCGGTCTGAACCGCTACTCCCAGCGCGGTCGCGACTATGTGGACGAACTGCAAACCATCATCGTCCAGAACGACCTCACCGCAAGAGACAGGGACTATCTCGCCGTAATCGGCATGATCGATTAGGGTGAGGCCCGATCGGCGCAGCCGAAAAAAAGCGAAGCTTTTTCAGGGCCGAACGGCTCGACAGGATGTCGAGACTGGGGCTAATCGAAATCACAAAAGTCACGCCAGGGATGGCATGCACCAACCTCGCAGAATCCTCAAAGAGATTCCGTGACCACGCTTCGCTTCGCGCAGAATAACATTGAAAATAAAGCTCCAAAATGGGAATTGCTGAATTCAAATGCATCGATTCGATCAAATATCTATGGCGCCAGCCCTTCAATGATGCTTGATCTGCTCGCAGAAACCATGCCTTGCGATATCTCGCCGGCCCATTGAAAGGAGATATAGTCAAATCTGGTGTACGGGGGCAGCTATTCTCATTTTGGCGCTCCAACCTTCATGTCATTCCGCGCGAAGCGAAGCGCAGTCGCGGAATCTCTTGCAGCGGCCACGCAATGAGATTCCGCGACTGCGCGCAGAATGACTGATGTGAGCGCGGCCATTGCCATAATGAG
>JAJDVS010000076.1 GCA_022825945.1 Pseudomonadales bacterium | reverse complement strand
AGTCCGGAAAGCGATTTTTTTTGTCACCGGCAATTCTCATTTTGGCAATGGGCGCGCTCACATCAGTCATCCCGCGCGCAGTCGCGGGATCTCATTGGGTGGCCACTGCGAGAGATTCTGCGACTCCGCTTCGCTGCGCGCAGAATGACAGGGGGGTGGGCCTTCGCTTCGCGCAGAGTGGCATGCGGGTTGGAGCGCCAAAGTGAGAATTGCTGCTTGTATGCAGAAAGTACAGCAAGCCGGCATGTTATCTTACTTATCGATTTCAAAGTATAATAATAGTCGTCGTTTTTCGCATGAACAGCAATATAGGCGCCAAATCGTGAAACGGAACCGGGTCGGTGAATATTTCGAAACCGTCGCAGGTGGCGAAGTCGTTCGCGCGTTCGTGCCGGCGCCCTTGCCGCCGCAGCCTGCGGTCGCAATGGACGGCGAATTGCTGAAGGCGCTGGCGGCGGCATCCGCGGCGCTTGGCCGGCTTGATGGAGTCGCCCATATATACCCCGACAAACTGCTTCTCATCTCTTCATATGTGCGCAAGGAAGCGGTGCTGTCTTCCCAGATCGAAGGCACTCAATCCTCGCTTTCCGACCTCCTCTTGAGCGAGTTCGAGGAGGTTTCGGGCGTTCCGCGACACGATACCCTGGAGGTTTCCAATTGCGTCGCCGCGCTCGACCACGGAATCGGGCGAGTACGCGAAGGCTTTCCCCTTTCGAACCGATTGTTCTGGGAAATCCACGAAATCCTGCTGTCGAGCGGACGGGGAAGCCAGATGCTTCCGGGACAATATCGCAACAGTCAGAACTGGATTGGCGGAAGCCGGCCCGGGAACGCGCGTTTCGTCCCGCCGCCGCATACCGAAGTGCCGAATTGCATGGCCGAACTGGAAAGGTTTCTCAATGAAGACGACAAGTCCTTGCCGTCCCTGGTTCGGGCGGGACTGGCCCATGTGCAATTCGAGACCATTCACCCGTTTCCCGATGGCAACGGCCGGGTGGGACGCATACTGATAACGCTGCTCTTGTGTGCGGACGGTGTGTTGCAAGAACCGCTGCTCTATCTGAGTCTTTACTTCAAGCAAAACAGGGAGACTTACTACGAACTGCTGAATCGCACGCGGCAAGACGGCGACTGGGAGGCTTGGCTGCTGTTTTTCCTCGAAGGCGTCGTGGTGATCGCCAACAAGGCCTTTGAGGCCGCCAACCAGTTGAACCGGCTGTTTCGGGAGGATCGCGAAAGGATATCCGCGGCCGCGAAACAACGCGCGAATTCCGCCTTGCGTATCCATGAGACGCTGATGGAGCGTCCCCTCGTTTCACTGCCTTACGCCTGTGAAAAAACCAATCTGACATTTCGCACCGCCGCGAAGGCAATGGAAGCGCTGATCTCGCTGGGGATTGCGGAGGAAGTCACGGGCAGGGCGCGAAATCGCCTTTTCGTCTACCGGAAATACGTCGACACGCTCAACGAAGAGACTTGAGCAGGGAAACGGTCACGGGACACCCATCGGGGGTGATCGGGAAATGCTGGACTGCGCGGAAGATGACGAGATAAAACGACCTTGCTACCCGTCGCCGGTTTGTTCGGATTCGCGCTGTTCGCGCTTGTGGCGCAGCTTGGCCTGGCGGCGTTCGCGCATGAGCGGGGTCATGTCCTGGCCGATGTGGGGTTCGCCGCGTTCCCGGGCGAGATCGATCTGGCGCTGCCGCTCGGCGAGCCGTCTGGCGCGCTCGCCACTCTGGCGGCTGTGGCAATGGGGGCAACTGACGCCTTTCTCATAGAGCGGGCTTTGCCTGTCTTCGTCCGAGATGGGCATGCGGCAGGCATGGCACTGATCGTAGGAACCCGGCTCCAGACGGTGGTTCACGGTGACCCGGTTGTCGAACACGAAACATTCGCCGCGCCAGCGCGAGTCCTCCGGCGGCACGCTTTCCAGATAATTCAGGATGCCGCCTTGCAGGTGATAGACCTCGTCGAATCCCTGCTGCTTCAGGTAAGCGGTGGATTTCTCGCAGCGGATTCCGCCGGTGCAGAACATGGCGACCTTGCGATGCTTCTGCGGGTCCAGGTTCTCGCGCACGTATTCGGGAAACTCGCGGAAAGAATCGGTTTCCGGGTTGACCGCGTTCTCGAAACTGCCGATCTGCGCTTCGTAGCGGTTGCGCGTGTCGAGCACGAGCACTTCGGGATCGTCGAGCAACTCGTTCCAGCGTTCGGGAGCGACGTAGGCGCCCGCCAGGAAGCGCGGGTCGATATCCGGCACGCCCATAGTGATGATTTCCCTTTTCAACTTGACCCGGGTCCGGTAGAAAGGGTTCTCCCCGCTGAAAGATTCCCGCACCCGCAATTCAGCCAGGCGTGAATCGCTGCGAATCCAGCCGAGGATTGCATCCATTCCCGGCCGCGGGCCGGCAATCGTGCCATTGATTCCCTCGGCGGCGAGCAGCACCGTGCCGCGCACTTCATGGCGCAACATTCTCTCGCGCAAAGGTTCTTTCAGCGAGCGGAAATCCGCCAGGTCGGCGAAGCGGTAAAACGTGCTGATAACGACCGGGGCCGGATGGAAAGATTCCGCTTTCACCATCGCTGCGCGCCGGGACCAACCACCGGCAAATGCCCCGGCGTGCCCCATTCGACCCAGGAGCCATCGTAGACCGAAACCTCTCCCAGGCCCGCCACCTGGGCCGCCAGGGCGATGACGCAGGCGGTGATGCCCGAACCGCAACTGCTGATGAGGCGGCGGTCGCCGGCATCGACGCCAGCGAACAGCTCGCGCAATTCCGCAGCGGGTTTCAGTGAGCCGTCCCGCAACAGACTGGTGAAAGGCAGATTGCGGGCATTGGGCATGTGACCGCCACGCAATCCCGGGCGAGGCTCGGGGGCTTCGCCGCGAAAACGCCCGGGCGAGCGCGCATCGAGGACACGGCATCCGTCATCATCCAGCGCTTCGAGCACGGCACGGAAATCACTCAGCAGATGCGGGCGGAAGCTGGCGGTGAAATCTCCCTCGGCCGCCGCTTCCGCCAGTGAATCCGCCATGGATTGCCCGGCCGCGACCCAGGCTGGCAGACCACCATCCAGCACGGCCACATTGTCATGCCCCATGGCGCGGAACATCCACCAGGCCCTGGGGCTGGCGTACATGCCGCAATCGTCGTAGACCACCAGGGCCGAATCCGCGTTGACGCCAAGCGCCCTTGCCTGCCGCTGGAATTGCTCCGGGCCCGGCAGCATGTGTGGCAGGCTGGTATCGGGTTTGCAGATTTCCCTGTCGTAATCAAACCTTCTGGCCCCGGGTATCGCCTGGAAGTCCCCGGTCGCATTCATTGCTTTCAGCCCGGGAACCACCGGCGTCTGGGAAGCATCGAGCACTATCAGTTTCGGCGAGCCGATATGGGCGGCAAGCCAGACGGCATCGACCAGCGCGGCGGGGACGAGAAGATTCGATTTTGCTGTCATATCGAAACGGGTGGTTTGCGGGAAGGCGGCCAGCAGGCTACAGGAGCACCACGAACTCGGCCAGCTTGCCCATCAGCCAGGTGCTGTTGCGCGGGCCGATGCGGATCAGTTGCTTGTGCACGGCGTCGGCGTTTTCAAGCTCGGAATCGGCGAACAGATACATCACCGAAGGCTTGACCAACTGGTAGGGGCCTTCGCTGTCGGTAGCCTGCAATACATTGTTGATGGCCAGACGCAGGGTGTCGTCAAAATCCCGGCCGCGGTAGCCGATTTCCGCATAGGCCTGCTGGAACAATGGCCGCAGCAGGGTGTACAGAGCGTACGCCTGGCCCGTGTCCACCGCCGTCATGGCGTCGATAAAACCATCGAAACGGCTATGGGCGCCTTCCTCCATCAGAAACAGGTTCTGATCGAGTTCGCGCACGGGCATGTCGATGCCGATGGGGCGATAGGGCAGATCGGTCTGGGGGAACTCGTGGCGGGAGATATTCTCGACGAAGACGACAAACCTGCGGATCAATTGCTCATCGGTGATCAGGCCCAGCAAGGCTGCGCCATCGCTCAGGGCCTGGAGCCGCTCGCGCACAAAGCCATCGCTGCCATTCAGTCCCGGCAGCTCGACTTCGGGTCCGGCGGGCTCAGGCTCCGGCTCGACTGTCGCTTCGATGACCGGTTCGGGCTCCGCGGGCGGCTCAACCGCGGTTACCGCAGGCGTCACGGGCGGCGCGATGGTCCGGCTTGCCGGGGCGGGCGCCGGCTCGGGCCTTTGCGGTACGGGAGCGTCAACCGTGAAGGTGGTGGTAGCGCCCGACGGTTCGCTGGAGCCGAGGCTCAACCAGACGAGCGCCACGAGCGAGAGAATCGCAACACCCGCAATAATGAGAAAACCAATCTTCTTCATCGCTCAGGAGCCTGCGCCGCGGGATTACACGGCTGCCAATCCGCTCTCATCCATGCCCTTGGCCGAAAACCCGACCGAAGCCGGGTTTTCCGAGTTTGTCCCATCCCTGGGTTGGGCCCAGCCCGGGAACCTGCGCCGCAGGTTCCCGGGACGGAAAATCAGATCCTGGGAAAGCCGAGTTCACCCATGATTCTGGTCATATCCTCGCCGGCGGTTTCCGGATCGGTTTCCTTGTCGATCCGGAGGATGGTCCCATCGGCGCCGATGTAATAGGTCCAGCGATTGGCAAGGCCCACCGGCATCAGGGCGCCGTAGGCTTCCACCACATCCTTGTCGGGATTGGCGAGAACGGGAAAACCGGCCTGGTGCTCCTCGGCAAAGGCGGTATTGTCCTCCAGCGTATCCACGCTGAGCATGAAATACGCCACATCGAACTTCTGAATCTCTTCGGCACTGTCACGCAGCGCCCGGCATTGCATGGTTCAGCCGCCGGTGAATGCTTTCGGGAAGAAGGCGATGACGACGGGCTTTTCCCCAATGAACTGGGAAAGGCTGTAGGTATTGCCGTCAGAGGCCGGCAAGGACCAATCCGGCGCCCGGTCGCCCTCTTCCAACGCGACTGCGGAAAAACCGATCAGCGCCGCTGCGCCCAGCAGCAGCAGTCCGGTCAGTCGGCTGGCAAATTTCAACATGGTTTCCTCCATCAGGATGTCACAGCGCTGCTTGCGGTCGAACAGGACTGTTTGTACACCGAACGAGGAAAAATATCCAGCGCCGCTCAGAAAAGAAAAGGACGCGATGGACGGGAGTGCCGGCGGCGTTCGGCGTCGAGGCGGGCGATTTGCTGGTCGATGGCGGCAAGTTCGGCGCTGGAAAGGCCGCCGCCGGCGTCGCGAATCGCCGCAAGCCTTTCGATGCCATCGTTGATCGCATTGGAATAGCGGGCCAGGGTGGTGAACTTGTTGTTGCGCTGGGAATCGCGAAAGCGCGGATTCTCCACCTGCACATTGACGCACTGCCGCACGGGCTGCCCGTTGGGGCCCGGAACCATGCGGCAACGCATCTGGTTGATATAGCGCGGCACGGTGGCGGGGAAGTAGTTGTAGGGCGTGCTCGCCACCACCCGCATCATGTACATGTCGAGGTCCGCCTTGCCGCGAACCATGTCGGCCAGGGCCTGGGGACGCCCCCGCCCTTCCTGCTCCAGCGCGGCGATGGCGCGGCGGTAGACCGAACCCACATCGTCGATTGCCGCCTGTACGCCCCAGCCGCCGTCATTGAGCAGATCATCGCGGACCGCCCGCATCTTCCAGTCGCCCCAGGTGCTGATCGCCGCCAGATGGCGATTGTCCGTCAACTCCCACAGGCGGCTCGCCATGTGATAGCGGAAGTGGTGCAGGTCATCGACGGAATCCCAGTCCGCCAGACCTTCGTTGCCGCGGATCATGGCGTCGATGATGCGAAGCTGTGATTCGCTGAAAAGCCCCTCATTGATCCGGGCGATTTCCAGCGCATCGTTGTAGGTGGTCAGCGACTGCTCGTAGTCCTCAAGCTCGAGATAAAACCCCCCAAGCTCGCCGTAGGCCTCACCCAGCGCCGGATGATACACGCCAAGTTCCCCCCGCAGGCTCTCCACCGCAGCCTCGCGTTGCCGCAGCTCCCTGGCCATGGCCGCCGATGCTTCGTCGCCTTCGCCGGATTGCTGCGCGCACACCGCCTGCGCCGCCAGCAACACAGCGGGCAATACCAGGTTTCCGAACCATCTCGACATGGAAGTCAACAGCTTGTGAATTGCGATACACCCGTGCAAATGTATCGCGAAAGATTCCGGGAATCACCTTTCATCAGGAAGCGCCAGCGTAGTCGCGTTGCCGCAGCCAGTTGACCGCCGCGAGCAGGAGCAAGGCGAAGGCAATCAGGAAGGTGGCCACGGCGAGTATTTCCGGGCTGATCTGTTCGCGGATGCCCGACCACATCTCCCTGGGGATCGTGCGCTGGTCGGGCCCGCCGATGAACAGCACCACCACCACTTCATCAAAGGATGCGGCAAAGGCGAACAGCGCGCCGGTGAAAACTCCGGGGGCGATCAGCGGCAATTGCACCCGGCGCAGGGTCGTCCACCAGTCGGCGCCGAGATTGGCCGCGGCGCGATTGAGATCGTGGTTATAGCCGCTGAGGCTGGCGCCTACCGAAATCACCACAAAAGGCGCGCCCAGCACGGCATGGGCCAGAATCAGCGCGGTATAGGTTTGCCCCAGGCCCAGGTCGGAATAGAAGAAGCTCATGCCCGCCGCGGTAATGATGATGGGCGTCACCATGGGCGAGATCAGCAGCGCCATGACCGCGCCGCGTCCCGGCAGGGCGGGGCTGCTCAGGCCGATGGCGGCCAGGGTGCCCAGGGTGGTTGCGATCAGCGCGGCCCCGCTGCCGATCAGCAGGCTCTTTCCCAGCGCAGGCAGCCAGCGGCCTTCCCCCAGTATATTCTGGTACCAGCGCAGGGACCAGGCGTCCGCTTCGAGCCGCAACATGCCCTCGGTAAAGGTGAAGTAGGGCTCGGCATTGAAGCTTAGCGGAATCACCACCAGCACCGGCGCGACGAGGAAAAACAGCACCGCGGCGCAGAAGCCCCGGTGCAGCCAGCCCCGCGGTCGGCTGTGGCTGTGGCTTGCCGCTGCGCTCATCCGCTCAGCCTCATCCGGTCGACTCCCACCAGCCTGTCGTAGATGAAAAAGAGCGTTCCCACCAGCAGCAGCAAAATGCCGCCCAGGGCCGCCGCCAGACCCCAGTTCAGGGATTGCTCCATGTGGTAGGCGATCATGCTCGAAATCAGTTGCCCCGTGCGCCCGCCCACCAGCGCCGGGGTAATGTAATAGCCGATGGAAAGAATGAAGACGAGCAGGGAGCCCGCCGCGACCCCCGGCAGGGACTGGGGCCAGTACACGCGCCGCAGGGCCTGCCAGTGGGAAGCCCCGAGCGAGGCCGCGGCCTGCATGTGCCGCTCGGGAATCGCGCGCATGATCGAGTACAGCGGCAGAATCATGAAGGGCAGCAGCACATGCACCATGGCAATGATGGTCCCGGTCATGTTGTAGATCAGGGCCAGGCGCTGCTGCTCGGCCAGAATCCCGAGGGTCACCAGCAGGTCATTGATGACGCCCTGATTCTGCAGCAGCACGATCCAGGACGTCGTGCGCACCAGCAGCGAAGTCCAGAATGGCACCAGCACAAGCAGCAACAGCAGCCCGGCGCGCCGGGGGCGCGCATGGGCCAGCAGCCAGGCCAGGGGATACGCCAGCAACAGGCAGATCCCGGTGATGGCGATGCTGATTGCCAGGGTCCGCAGCAGCAGGCTGACGTAGATGCGGCGGTCTTCCGGCTGCACCACGATCTCCCCGGCACCGCCCCGGTCGAGGTCCAGGGCATTGAGATAGTAGCGGGGCGTGATGACTTCCCCGGCCCGGCGAATCGCCAGCCAGCTTTTGATCGCCCCCCAGTCGGCATCGGCGGCTATCATGGTCTCGCGCCAGGACGCCGAGGGCGTTTCCGCCGCAAGGCTGCGGGCGGTGCCGAGCAGGGTGCTGCGCATGCCGCTTTCAAGACGGTTCACCCGGGTTGCCACCGAGCCCAGGGCGCGTCTTTCGTTGAGCGCCACGAATTCGGCGCCGGCGATGCGGAAGGTTTCCTCATCGGGGAGGGAGCCGCCGTCCCATTCGGCAAGCGCCGCCAGGGTTTCCGGCAGGGCTTCGGCAACCGCGGGCTGATACACGCTACGCACCAGCATTGTCGCCAGCGGCGCCACAAAGGTCACCGCGACGAATATCGCCAGTGGCGCCACCAGCAATGCCGCGCCCAGCGCCTGCCGGTTCCATCTTTTCAGCGTGATAGCCATACTGCGAAGCGCTCGTTCATTTCGTCGCCGTTGTCCGCCCACCAGAGCCAGTCGCTGATCAGTGCCCGTTTCATGTTGGCGGGGGCCGAAGGCATATGGGGGCCCATTGCAATGCCGGTTTCCCGGTGGCTGTCCACCATGGCGTTGGCGGAATAGCGGGTGGGGCTGTAGGAGATGTACTTGCTGATGGCGGCCAGGCTTTCCGGGCGCGACATGAATTCGATGAAGCGCCGGGCGATTTCCAGCCGGGGCGTTCCCAGCACGATGCCCGGGCCGCTGGTTTCCTGCAACTGCCCGTCCCAGATGATGGTGAAAGGCTGATTTTCCAGCACCTGGGCATTGAAGATGCGGCCGTTGTACGCCGTGGTCATGACGACTTCCTCGTCCGCCAGCATCTGGGGAGGCTGGGCGCCGGCTTCCCAGAACACGATCTCGTCCTTGATCGTATCGAGCTTGGCGAAGGCCCGGGCGATGCCGGCTTCGGTGTCCAGGGTCGCATAGACCTCATTGATGGGCACACCGTCGGCAAGCAGGGCGAATTCGAGATTGGCGATGGGTACTCGCCGCATGCCGCGCCGGCCCGGGAAGCGTTCGAGATCGAAAAAGTCTTCCAGCCTGGATGGCGGAGCATCGGGGAACTGCTGGTTATTGAAGGCGACAATGGTTGCCGAGACCAGCCCGCCACCGGAGCACTCCGAACGGCTGTCGGGGAGGAAGTCCTCGCTGGCGGGAGTGCCGTCCGCCGCCGCCGGCAGGTCCGCCAGCATGACGAATTCGAGCAGGCCCTCGTCGCAGGCCCGAACGGCGTCGGGGGTGGTCAGATCCACCACATCCCAGAAGACATTGCCGGTTTCCACCTGGGCGCGAATCTGGGCCAGCCCGCCGTTGTAATCCTCCATGCGCACCTCGATGCCGGTCTCCGCCATGAAAGGTTCGACCCAGGCCAGCTCCACCGACCGGCCATAGGAGCCGCCATAGGAAACCAGCGTCAGGGTCTGGGCGGCTGTGGAAGCGCCTAGCAACCACAGGCCCAGTCCCAGCCAGCGGCAAGACTGCCATGTTGAGTGGAATTTTCGGGCAGGCATGGCCGTTCACCCGCTGGCCGGCAGCGCCCGGCAGTCGATGGTGGTCCAGCCGATGCGCACCTGGTCGCCGGGGAGAATTCCGCCCTGGCCGATGAAATTGGGAATCTTGACGAAGAAGTCGGTCTCGCCGAACACGCTGACCCGGATTCGCCAATGATCGCCCTGGAACACCATGTCCTCGACGCCGGCGGCAACGGAATTGCTGTATTCGATCGAAGGCGACAGCGCCACCCGCTCGGGCCGGATCGCCAGCACCGTGCTGTCGCCCACCGCCAGCGGCTCCACCATGAAGGCTTCCACGAGGCCATCGCCCACGGCAACACTGCACAACTCGCCGTGTACCCCGCGCACGACGCCCCGCAGCAGGTTGTTGTCGCCGACGAATCTGGCGACGAATTCGGTGGCTGGCTCCTCGTAAAGCGTTTCCGGGGTGGCCGCCTGCTGGATGCGGCCCTCATTGAACACCGCGATGCGGTCGGAAAGCGTCATCGCTTCCTGCTGGTCGTGGGTCACATAGACCATGGTGACGCCGAGTTCGCGCTGGATGGAACGAATCTCGAGCTGCAATTCTTCCCGCAGGCGGCGGTCGAGTGCGCCGAGGGGTTCGTCCATCAGCACCACGCCAGGCTCGAAGACCAGCGCCCGGGCAATGGCCACCCGCTGCTGCTGGCCGCCGGACAACTGCCCCGGACGGCGGTCGCCATAGCCTTCGAGGCGGACGATCTCCAGCGCCCGGCCCACCCGGCGCGCCCGTTCCTCCGGAGCCATGCCGCGCACTTCCAGCGGGAAAGACAGATTCTGGCCCACGGTCATGTGGGGGAAAAGGGCGTAGTTCTGGAACACCATGCCCATGTCGCGCTTCTGGGGCGGCAGCTTGTGGACCGATTCGCCATTGACACGGATCTCGCCCGAAGTGGGCATCTCGAAGCCGGCAAGAATCATCAGGCAGGTGGTCTTGCCGGAGCCCGAAGGCCCCAGCAGGGTCATGAATTCGCCGCTGCCGATGGCAAGATTGACGCCAGGCAGCACCATGGTGCCGCCGTCGTAGGTCTTGGCGATATCAATGAATTCAATATGCGTGCTTGTTGTTGTTTTCTGATTCATGGTCCCGCGGCTGCTCTCTCCGTCAACTCCGCTCCACCCAGGGAAGCTCTGATCAAGTCAGAGCTTCGCGAGCAAAACAAAACCACGCTTTTGTTTTGCGATAATGAAAACTCCACGGATGGAGTTTTTCAGAGAATACCCAAGAGCCTGCGCCGCAGGAATTCACGGCTGCAAATCCGCTCTCATCCACGGCGCAGGCTCCTAGCGCTGGTAGACGAGTTCCCCCGCCAGCCAGGTCTGCTCGACTTCCACATCCATGATGCGCTCCGGGTCGATATTCAGCAAGTCATCGGAAAGCACGATCATGTCGGCGTACTTGCCGGGCTCCAGGGAACCCTTGACATCTTCCTCGAACAGCAGCCAGGCGCCGGTGGCGGTATACGCCCGGATCGCCTCTTCCATGGTGATGGCTTCCTCCGCGGCGTAAACCGCGCCGGTCATGCCCTTGCGGGTTATCGCCGCATACAGGCCAACCATGGGTCCGATAGGGAGGATGTCGCTGGAAATCGCTACCGTCACTCCCGCGTCCATGGGTGAGCGGAGTGGGTTGTTGTGCTGCAGCCGCCAGCCATCGAGATTCTCCACATAGCGCCCTTCCAGGGTATAGGTGAAGTTGGGCTGCTGGGTGATGGCGATTTCATGGGTCGCCATGAGTTCCATGGTGGCGTCCGAAGGCCGCATGGAGAAGTGGTTGAGAAAGTGGCGATGGTCCGGACGCGGATTGCGCTCAAGGGCATCGGCCAGTGTCGCCGCCACGAGTTCGATGGCGGCGTCGCCGATGGCGTGGATGCCCATCTGCCAGCCGGCGTCGTGAATTTCATTGAGATGGGCGATGAGGTCTTCCTCGGGCATGTCGAGATAGCCCCGATAGTCGCCCTGATTGTGGTAGGGCTCCTTGGTGAATGCCGCCGGGCCGGTGAAGCCGCCGTCGGCGAATACCTTGATGGGGCCGATCCTGAGCATCTCATTGCCATCGCCGACTCTTGCCTTCACCGCGGCGATGGCCGGCGGGTCATGCCACTGGAATTGCAGCGCGGCGCGGGGCAGGGGCAGCCCGGCGGTCTCGTACAGGCTTTCCCACATGGCGTATTCCGCCGGCGCCTTGGAGGCGTCGATGATGCTGGTGATGCCGTCGGAAAGCAGGTCGTTGAGGTTGACTTCAAGGCTTTCGATCAGTTCCCCGGGCGTGGCGTCGGGCACCAGGCGGCTGACGATGTACTGCCGCTCGCGGATCACCCCATTGAGGCTGCCGTCGGGATTGCGTTCGATCACGCCGCCTTCCGGGTCGGGGGTGTCGGGGGTGACTTCGGCCAGTTCCAGCGCCATGCTGTTGGATACGGCGCTGTGGCCTCCGGCGCGGGTGAGAATCACCGGATTGTCCGGCGCCGCGGCGTCGAGATCGTCCCGCAATGGCCGGCGGCCTTCGGTCAACTGGTCTTCGGACCAGCCATAACCCGTGACCCAGTTGCCGGCGCCGACTTCCGCCGCCTTGGCCCGCACCAGTTGCTGGATTTCCGTCACCGAACCCGCTTCGGTCAGGTCGATGTAGTGGTTCGGCCGCCCGCGGATATGGGTGTGGGAATCGACAAAGCCCGGCATCAGCAGCTTGCCCTGCAAGTCCACGACTTCCGGGGCCGCATAGCGCTGCAACAGGGAAGCGTCGCCGGTAGCCACGATCAGACCATCATCCACCACCACGGTATCGTGGATGGAAAAGTCCGCATCCACGGTGAGCACCTTGCCATTGGTGAGGATCAGGTCCACCCCGGCGGGAGAGCCTTGCTCCGCCGGGCCGCAGCTTGCCAGGGCGAACCCCAGCAACAGGCGGAAGGTCGGTTTCATGGATTGGCTGATTGGCATGTTCATGAGTTTCTCACTGCAACAGTTCGGGCATTTCCCGGTGGATGGCGTCGGTGGCCTCGGCCAGGGCGCGGTCAAAGCATTCGATCATCTCGTCGATTTGCGCCTCACTGATGATCAGCGGCGGGCAGAAGGCGATGGAACTGCCGGCCACGGCGCGGATCAACAGCCCCTGCTCGCGGCAGCATTGTACGGCGATGGCGCCGGCGCGGCCATCGGGGAAGGGTTTTCGCCCGGCCTTGCCGGCAACGAGTTCCACCGCGCCGATCAGGCCCCTGCCGCGCACTTCGCCCACCAGCGGGTGATCGCGAAATTCGCGCAAGCGCCGCTGCATATGTTCGCCGACAGCGGCGGCATGGGCAAACAGGCCGTCGCGCTCATAGATCTCCATGGCCTTGAGCGCCGCCGCGCTGGCCACCGGGTGCCCGCTGTAGGTGAAGCCGTGGCCGAAAATGCCGGCCTTCCGGCTCGGCTCCACCAGGGCTTCGTACATTGAACCGGGAATCGCCGCGGCGCTGATGGGAACATAGGCCGAGGACATCTGCTTGGCCAGGCTCATGAGTTGGGGTCTTGCGCCCACGGTGGTCGAGCCGAAGGCATTGCCGGTGCGGCCAAAGCCGCAGATCACCTCATCGGCCCAGAACAGGATGCCATGGTCTTCCAGCAGGCGGCAGAGCGCGGGAAAATAGCCGTCCGGCGCCACCACAACCCCCGCCGCGCCGCCAATGGGTTCGGCGATGAAAGCGGCGATGGTTTCCGGGCCTTCGCGCTCGATCAGCCCGCGCACGTCGGCGATCAGCCGCCCGACGAATTCCGCCTCGCTCTCGCCCTCGCCCTCGCGATGGCCATGATAGTAATGCGGCGTTGCCGCGCGGATGATGCCGAGTTCCCGGGCGGGAATATCAAAATGCTCGTGCATGACCGGCAGCCCGGTGAGCGCGGCCGAGGCCAGGGTCACGCCATGGTAGCTGCGCTCGAAGGCGATGATCTTCTTGCGCTCGGGCCGGCCGCTGACATTGGCCCAGTAGCGCAGCATCTTCATCATCGAATCATTGGCTTCGCTGCCGGAATTGGCGAGAAAGATCTTCGCCTCGGGAATCGGCAGCATGGCGCTCAGGCGCTCGGCGAGGTCCATTCCCACCTGATGGGTGCGGCCGCCGAACATGTGGCTGTAGGAAAGCGTTTCCAACTGCTCGCGGATGGCTTCGATCAACTCCCGGTTGCCATAACCCAGGGCCGAGCACCAAAGCCCCGCAAGCCCTTCCAGATAGCGCCGGCCCCCGGCGTCGAACACATAAATGCCCTCGCCGCGGACTATATTCAGTTCCTCGGTTCGCGCCAGATTGGTGGTGGGATAAATCAGACTCGTCATGCCGCGAGCATATGCCAGCCGAAGCGGAGATTCCAGCCGGTCTGAGCGAGTTTGGAAATACCACAGTGGTTCAATATCTGCACGGAGTAGTTTCAATCACTGTTTGCCCGAAAATTATGCAAAAAACATATATTTGGTTGAGAATGCATACATGCGCTAGTATCGCAACCGACCTATCCGATGAAGGTTTGCTGGGACTTGCGGTGCATTCGGAGGAGGCCGCTTCGGTTCGAGTCATCCCAGGGGGAAACGAGTAAGTGCAGATCGTGGCGCCAATAGTTGATCAACGACAAATACGGCGGGGGTCATGCGATTTAGATGTGGCTGATGCCCGTAGTGCGCCTAGAGAAGAAAATTATGGCTCGACCTGGCTGCCAAGCCTCGACAAGAGCAGTCCTACGGCCATTGAGCTTTGTAGCGGCATGGGGGCGATCGGACTCGGGCTTCGATCCCTAGGTTTTCAGATAGTTCACGCCTACGACTCTTGGGACGAGGCAGTCGCAATCTACAACCACAACGCTTCCGAGCCAGCCGCCGTCGAGTGCGACCTGCTGACCGAAAAAGGGCTGCAGCGGGTGACGAAGGACTGCCGTCGGCTAGGAGGCGTTGACCTGTTGGCTGCCGGACCTCCATGCAAGGGCTTCAGCCAAATTCGGAACGGGCACCATCACAAGGCCCAAGCGAGTCAGCACAATCGCTTGCTGGCAGTCATGCCGGACTACGTCTCGGCGCTCCGCCCGCGCCTCGTGCTCATTGAAAACGTCCCCGACCTAATGCGGCATCGCCGCGGGAAAACCCTGAAGGACTTGCTTGTCCGCCTCAAGGCTCCAGGCCCACGCGATCTTCGCTATCGTGTCGAGTATGACGTATTCGATGCCGCACTCTACGGAACGCCCCAGGCTCGCAGGCGGCTTCTCATTTTCTGTGTTCGGTTGGAGACCGGGAAAGAGAAGGAAACACTTCCAGAGCCCGGCCCGAACCTAGCTCCGCTTTACTCGGCCATTCGCCATGGAAGGAAGATTTGCCAAGAAGTTGAGCCGTATCGACGTGTCTTGGCAGACCCACACGACTTGACGATGACGCAGGCTCAACAGGCGCTCTCGGACATCCCCGTGCTGGGGCCCGGCGAGCCGGAAAAGCCACGCCCCTATGCGACGTCTCCCCAATCCGCTTTCCAGCAGCTAATGCGGGAACGTGCCCCGAAATGCCTTTCCAACACTCAGACCCCAGTCGTCCGCCACCAGACTGTTCTTCGCCTACAGGAAATTCCTCCCGGCGGATGCGCTCGGGACATCCCCGCGCACCTTCTCAATGGCCTGTCGCGTCGCTTTGGCTCTGCGTATAGGCGATTGCACCCAGGTGCACCTTCAACTGCCCTTTCCACCAAGTACGACTGCATTTACCACTACGCCGGGGACCGATCCTTGTCTGTTCGCGAGTATGCCCGAATTCAAGGGCTTCCAGATTTCGTAACTTTTCCGAAGACACTGACTTGCCGTCGCAACGCCTACGAAATGATCGGCAATTCAGTGCCCCCTCTTCTAATTCGCGCGATCTTAGGAAAGGCCTTACGGAACCACGATCATTGAAGGGCTAGTCATGGGGCTTACCATCCCGTTCCAACTTCGTCGGGGAGCAAGGTGTACTCTTCGAGAACTCGACCTCCTGCTGGATCGTGCTTATGGCACCCCGGAGGCTGACCTTGATAACAAGGACGATCCATTGGATGAAGCTGTGTACATCGTTCTGAGCCTTCAGACCAATCTCGAACGCTTAAAGGTGGTGTGGAAAAAACTTCGCTCAACGTTCCCAGATTGGGAGTTCGTCGCTAACGCTCCTCTACGCCACGTTGTTGAAGTACTTCGTGTAGGAGGGTGAGGTGGTCGGGTCTGGTTGGACAGTTCGAGGGCAAGGTTAAGGTAGTTTTCCCATGATTGCAAACCCTCGATTTCCATCTTCTCCCACCAACATCGCGGTGGGTTCGCCCCCCTGCCGCGCGCAGGGAGCGTAGCGACC
>JAJDVS010000021.1 GCA_022825945.1 Pseudomonadales bacterium | reverse complement strand
CGCACCCGGAAGTATTGACCTACATGCGGCGCAAGACCGATGATTACGACCGTTGGCTCGGCGGCATGCGCCGCCTGCACGAACGCTTCGATGAAGCGTACCGGCAACGGCAAGGGAAGCTCTGACTTGATCAGAGCTTCCTTAGAGCCTGCGCCACGGGAATTCTCTTAACAGCCACAAACCAGCTCTTTTCCGGCCCGGGCTTTCCTGCCTTGAGTGGCGTAGCCGTCTCGCTTCCACCAGTCCAGGCCGCCAATCAGTTCGCGCACTTCAAAGCCAAGATTCAGCAGTTTGAGCGCGGTCTTGGTCGAGGCATTGCAGCCTATGCCGTCGCAATAACAGACATAGGTTTTTGCTTTGTCGAGCGACGCCGTGGTGGCGGAGGACAGCTCACGATGAGGCAGATTGAGCGAGCCGGGAATATGTTCATTCGCATAAGCTTCGACAGTGCGACCATCCACCACTACAAAAGGCCCGCCATTTTCCAAGGCTTCGTATACGTCCCATGAATCCATCTCACAAGCAAGTTTGCTCTGATAGTGCCGCAATTGTTCGGCGTTCATATTGAATTCCTCTTTGAGACCTGATTCGAGCGGAGCCGAATTGTACAAAACCGGACGGCTCAGTGTCGCAGCCGCGCGGTCAGGAAGTAGAACAGCAGTCCGCTGCCGATGATCGCAAGGGAAAACAGCGCTTCCACCGGGCGGTTGATCAGAGTGAATGTCAGGATCCATCCGGTCACTGTGAGATAGACCAGCGGCGGCAGGGGAAACAGAAAAGTGCGATAGGGCCGCGGCAGTTCGGGCTGCCGCCGCCGCAGCACGAAAACGCCGAACACCGTGACGAAACTGTTCAGCGCCATGGTAAAGCCGGCAAAGACCAGCACCGATTCGAATGTCGAGGTAAGAATGAAAATCAGCGCTATCGCCGTCTGGGTGTATATGGCGATGGCGGGAACGCCGTGGCGATTCCTGCGGGCGAAAAATCCCAGCGCGGAAAAGTCCTCGCCGATCACCTGAATGACCCTCGGCCCGGCCATGGTCATGGCGCTGACCGTTGAGATCAACAACAGGGCGAACACGAGCCCGGCAAAACGCCCGCCCGCGGCGCCAAAGGCGGACTCGGCGACGATGGCGCCCACTTCCACCTGTCCCACCATGGCGTCCATGGGCGCCACCCTGAGAAAAACGAAGTTCAGCGCCAGATACAGCACCGTGACGATCAGGGCGCCGCTTGCCAGCACCCGGGGCAGGGTGCGCTGTGGATTGTCGATTTCGCTGCTCAGGTAGGTGGCCGCATTCCAGCCGGTATAGGCGAAACTGACATAGATCAGCGCCACCGCGTAGGCGGCGCTGCCGATTACCGCCACATCGTCTTCCCGGGGAAGAAAGGAAACCGGCTGGGGTTCGCTGGTCACCATCAGCGCCAGCAGGCAGAAAGCCACGATCACGAAAATCTTGATACTGGTGAAAATCAGTTGCGTGCTGCCGCTGGCGCGGTGATTGCCCGCATGGGCCAGGGCCATGACAATAACCAGCGTGGCGGCGACCAGTTTGCGCCAGTTGTCGCCGAGCCCTTCGGGAAACGCCGAGGCGAGATAGGCGGCGAACGTCATCGCTCCCAGCGCCGTGGGGCCGGCGAAGCCGATGGTGGAGGAAATCCAGCCCGACACAAAGCCCGCCGCGGGATGATAGATGCGCCGCAGCAGGTTGTATTCGCCGCCGGAGCGCGGCAGGGCGGCGCCGAGCTCGGCGTAGGAAAGCGCGCCGCTGAGCGCCACCAGGCCACCCACGGCCCAGAGCATGAGCAGGGCAAAACCCGAGCGGATGTCCACCAACTGGAATCCGAGGCTGGTGAAGACCCCGGTGCCGATCATGTTGGCGACTACCATGGCGGTAACAGTGTGGAAGCGAAATTTGCTCAATGTCATGCTGCCAAACTACCTGAATGGAAGTTGATTATCATCCGCTGAACAGCCCGAGTCCATGTCAAGCCCTTCCGTGATTCCGCGCACGGCGAAGTCATTCTTTCCCGTCATTCTGCGCGTAGCGGAGCGAAGTCGCAGAATCTCATGCCGTGGCATCCCGAGGAGATTCTGCGACTGCGCGCAGAATGACAGTGAGTTTCGCAGATTGACATGGCAGAGCGTGGCGACGATTCCCTGGAGTAACGGCGGGGTAGGGACATCGACCCGGCTTCTGCTACCATCGGGCGGTTATCGGGAGAAAGACATGCGCACAAGACTTGCCCGCCCAGCCCTTGTCATGCTGTTTCTTGCCGGCGCGGCTTCGGCCCAGACGCCGGTGGAACTGTTTCGGCTTGATGGCGACCCGCTCGACGGCGAGGCATGGCGGCGCAGCGAACTTGGCCGCTACAGCATTCCCCAGAATGCCGAGCCGGTGGACCTCGACGGCGACGGTGACCTCGACATCGTGGTGGGAACCCGGGGCGAGAACAGGCTCGTGCTGTTCGAGAATCTCGGCGGCGCCGGCCCGCAATTCGCCGAGCGCGCCATCGGCATCAACGGCCCGGCGATGGCGGGCTTCAATCTCGAATATGCCGACCTCAGCGGCGATGGCAGGCTCGACATCATCGGCGCCGCCGGCCGGGGCCTGTCCTGGATTGAACAGCCCGCTCGCAAGGGAGACGCCTGGAATTCATTCCCCATCGGCAGTTTCACACCAGACAGCGTCACCGGCATGGAACTCGCCGACATCGACGGCGACGGCGACACCGACATCATGGTGGGAAGCTACAGCCGCGGGCTTCGCACCGGCGACGGCGATGTGGGCCTCGGCGACCCGCTTGGCCGCATCGGCTGGTTCGAGAATCCCGGGGATGCGAAATCGGCATGGACCCGGCACGACATCTCCCGGCGCAAGCGCGGCATGTTCGACAAGTTCATCGCCCGGGACATCGACCGGGACGGCGACATCGACTTTGTCGGCACCCGGGGCAACAGCCGGCCCTATGATGGCGTATTCTGGCTGGAACAGGTGCGTACCGGGGAAGCCGTGGCGGCATTCCGCCGGGCCCGGGCCGTGGAAAGCGACGAGGTGCCCCTGCCATGAATCCAATTGCCGAATCCCGCTGTTTCGCCGGAACATTCGGCCTGCTGCTGGCGATTGCCGGCCCCCTGGCCTTCGCCCAGGCGCTGGAATTCCGCGTAAATCCCGACTGGCCGCAAATCCCCCTTGGCGACAACTGGCTCACCGGCGGGCTGGGCGGCATGTGCGTGGACCAGCGGGACCACGTATTCCTGCTCAACCGCCAGAATGTGGTGGAGGATGATCTGGACGGCGCCCGGCTGGCGCCGCCCATCATTGAACTCAATCCCCAGGGAGAAGTGGTGCAAGGCTGGGGCGACCCGGATTTGCTCGGCGGTCGCCTGCACGATTGCCAGCCCGATGCCGACGGCAATCTGTGGATCGTCGCCGCCGCAACCGGGCACATCCAGAAATACGACCCCGCCGATGGCAGCCTGCTGATGCAGATCGGCGAAACGGGCTTGTTCGATTCCAGCGATGGCAGCCGTGAAGGCGAGCCGCTCAATTCCGACCGCCCCCGATTCTTTTTGCCCTCCGCGGTGGACACCGACAGCAACGGCAACATCTATGTCGCCGATGGCGAACTCCCCGGCGGCAACACGCGAATCGCCGTACTCGACGCCCAGGGCAATTTCCTGCGCCAATGGCGGCTGCGGCGCGAGCCAGGCGAAGAAGGCGTCATCGAATTGCCACACTGCATCCGGGTATCCGACGACGACCGGGTTTACGTCTGCGACCGCCGCGGCGACCGCATCCAGGTATTTGATTTGTCCGGCAATTTCCTGGGCCATATCGCACCGGGATTTACTCCGCTCAGCGCCCCGGCGGGTCGGGCAAGCGGCGCCCGGGGCAATGCCGTGGTGCTTGATTTTTCCCCGGACCCGGAGCAGCGGCACCTGTACGTAATCAACCAGAACAGTGTCGCCGTGGAAGTGCTTGACCGCCACAGCGGCGAGCGACTTGCGAGTTTCGGCCACGGCCCCGGGCGCTACCCCGGGCAATTCGAACTGCCACATGGCATTGCCGTGGATTCCCGCGGCAATGTCTATATTGCCGAACAGGAAGGCCGGCGCGTCCAGCAGTTCCAGCCGGCAGGCCCCTGAGACCGGCAATGGAGGCGCAAGTCCCAGCAACCGCGAGGCCGCAACTGCGGCTGATGCTGGTGATTTCCCTGGCCCAGGGCCTGGCGCTGTTCCTGCTCTGGCGCGCGGGGAGCAATGAAGTCTGGCCAAGCCAGACCCCGCTGCTGAATTTCCCGCTCTGGACCCTGGCGGTGACGCTGCCGCTGTCGTTGCTGCTGGGCCTGGAAAGCGGCAATCAGCGCCGGACCCTGACCATCGCCGGCGGCTTTTGCGCCGTGCTGTCGCTGCTTGCCGCCTACATCGGCTGGCAGGCCACTCCCTGGGGCGAATTTCCGGTGGATTCCATCCTCGCCGCGTACATTCTGCCCCTGATCCTCGCCTGCTTTCTCGCCCTGCTGTATCTTCGCCCCCTGGCAGAGGGCAGAAAGCCCGATTACGGCGAGATCTTCACCGATTCCTGGCGCAATGCCCTGGTGGCCGGGTTGTCCTGGGCGCTGGCCCTGGGAGTGACCGCGGTGCTGATGCTCTGGGGCGAATTGTTCCGCGTGATCGGCATCGAGTTCTTCATCGACCTGTTCACCGAAGACTGGTTCCTGTTTCCGGTGCTGTCCGTGGTGGTCGGGCTCGGCATATACATATTCCGCGGGCTCGCCCGGGTCATCGACGGCATCTCCAGCCTGTTGCAGGGGCTGATGTGGCTGTTGCTGCCGCTGGCGCTAACCGTCACCGCGCTGTTTCTCGCCGCCCTGCCATTCACCGGACTGGAGCCCTTGTGGGATACCGGCAGCGGCACTTCCCTGCTGATGGCGCTCAACCTGTTCGCCCTCTTCACCCTCAATGCGGTGTATCAGCAGGGCGGCCGGGAACCGTATCCGGCAGTGCTGCACCGCCTGCTCGGCATCGCCGTTGTCCTGTTGCCGATAATCTCGCTGCTGGCGCTGTACGGGCTGTACTTGCGGGTCGATCAATACGGCTGGACCGTGGCCCGCTGCTGGGCCCTGCTCATCAGCCTGCTGATCACCCTGTTTTCCCTGGGCTACGCCGGTGGCATCATCCGCCTGCGGGAGCGCTGGACGGACAAGCTGTCCCGCGTCAATCTGCCCATGAGCGTCCTGATGATCGGGCTCGTCCTGCTGCTGAATTCACCCCTGCTCGACTTCCGCAAGATCTCCCTGACCAGTCAGCAGGCTCGGGTGGAGCGTGGCGAGATCGCAATGGAGCAATTCGACTTTTTCGACGCCAGGGAAAACATGGGCCGCCCCGCCTGGCGCTGGATGCGGGAAGTCATCGAGGAAAACGGGGAATCCAACCCGGAACTTGCCCGTCTGGCGCTGGAGCCGATTCGGCCTGATTTCGTGTCCGGGCCTGGCCCGGGAGGGCAGTTGATCGATTTCGAGCAGGACCTGATGTACAGGCCCGCGCCTTTCGTCGTACCCAAAGCCTTGCGCGGCGAGTTGCAGTTCTCGCCCGCCGCCCAAGCTGCGCAATTCGAGCCAGACGCCGGACTGTACCTGTTCCAGGCCGACCTCAACCAGGACGGCAACCCGGAATACGTGCTGATCTGCAGTTTTGACGAAGCGCTGATCGCCAACGGCTTCCGCCAGGAAGCCGGCGGCGCCTGGCGCCTTTTCCCAATGCGGCATTCCGGTCCCGTTACGGATTTGAACCAGATCTTGTCCACCGCCCCCATGGAAATCGTCGCCCCGGAATTCAGCCACCTGCAAATCGGCGACTTTACCTTCCGGGCGATGGACTGACAGCAGGGCCAATCCGCACCGATTCCTCCGGAAATCGGCGGGTCCCGGAGAGAATCAGATAGTCCCAATGGACAACAAGGCCGCAAGCATGTTGCCAATCGTGGAACTGTGTTTTACTCTTCGTTCTGATTTATTCACTCCCACACAACGGAGGCGACTAACCCGTGAACCCTCAACTCACCCGACGACGCTTTATCAAGGGCGTTATCGCCTCGGGCGCCGTGGCCGGCACGACTTCGCTGTGGTACGCAGCGAATGGCCAGTCGCGTCCCGCCGGGGCCGTGGAGCGCATGATACGGCTCAACGTCAACGGTCAGGACCGCACCGTCGATGTTGCGCCCCAGGAGACCCTGGCTTCCACCCTGCGCTACAAACTGGGCCTGACCGGCACCAAGCTTGGCTGCAATCGCGGCGAATGCGGCGCCTGCACCGTGCTGGTGGACGATGTTCCCACCTATGCCTGCTCCGTTCTCACCCATTCCTTCAAGGACGGACGCATCGAAACCGTGGAAGGCCTGGAAGCTCCAGACGGCACCCTGCATCCGGTGCAGCAGGGTTTTGTTGAAGCCCTGTCCCCGCAATGCGGATACTGCACGCCCGGACAGGTGATGGCGGCGGTGGGACTGCTTCGCGCCAATCCCAATCCCACCCGGGAGCAAGCCAGAGAGGGTCTGGCCGGCAATATCTGCCGCTGCGGCTCCTATGACTCATATCTTGACGGCGTCATGCGCGCCGCGGAAATAGGGTGACCACCATGGCCTATATGCATATCGGACAGGATTTTGTTCCGCCGGACGTGGCCGGCAAGGTCACCGGACGAATCAAGTACGCCGAGGACTACACCCGCGAGGGCATGGTCTACGCCCGGCTTCTCACCAGTCCCATCCCCCATGCGCGCGTGCTTGAAGTCGATGACTCCGAAGCGCTGGCGATGGACGGGGTGGTCGGCATTCTCAGAGCCGGGGATGTGTATCCCGATGGCGAACCACAGTCCACCGGCCTGAAAATTCTCACGGACAATCCGACTCTCGTCGGCGAGCCTATCCTGGCGCTTGCCGCGGTTGACGAAAAGACCGCTGAATCCGCCATTGCGGCGCTCAACGTGACCTTCGAGCGGCTGCCCTTCGTGCTCGATCCGCTCGACAGCCTGCAGGAAGGCGGCCCGAACGCCTATCTCGGCGGCAATACCTTCGGTCAGCAAGGGTTCACCGAAGCCAAGTGGACCGCGGACCAGGTGGCCAGCTTCCGCGCCGGCAATACCCCGGCGGAAGACCTGGCGACCACCGGCCCGATTCCCACATTCGTAATCGGCGACCTGGAAGCCGGTTTCGCCGCCGCCGAAGGCGGCTATGTCTACGAAGGCAGCTTCACCACCGCCGGTTATCCCCACCATTCCATGGAGCCGCGCAGCGCCATGGCCTATTGGGAAGACGGCAAACTCTATCTGCACGGCACTTCCCAGAGCCTCACGGCGCTGGCGAACGACATGGCCGGCATTATCGGAGTGGCGAAGGAAGACCTGGTGTTCATCAATGCGGCCACCGGCGGCGGCTTCGGCCAGCGCGCCCGGGCCAACAGCATTCCCAGCATGGCGATTCCCGCCAAGATGTCCCAGAAACTGAACCGTCCGGTGATGATGCGCATCACCCGCGAGGAAGAATTCACCATCGGCGGCGCCCGCCAGGGCTTCCAGGGCTGGATCAAGGTCGGTTTCCGGCCGGACGGCATCATGTCCGCCTGCGACCTCTTTGTCGTTTCCGACAACGGCGGCAAGGGTGGCGGCGCCGACGCTTTCTCGGCGGCGGATTGCATCAGCATCCTGTACCAGACCGAAGCCGTGCGCTTCCGCGGCGCTTCGGTTGGCACCAATACCGCCCACCGCGGCGCCCAGCGCGGCCCCGGCCAGAACCAGATCGCGCCCATTATCGCTCCGATCATGGACGCTGCGGCGGACGCGCTCGGCATGAGCCGGCTCGATATCCGCGTGATCAACTCGGCGCAGACCGGCGATGTGGGCGGACCCCAGGGAACGCCGCTGACCAGCGCCTACATGCCGGAAGCCCTGCGCCAGGCCGCCGACGACTTCGATTGGGAAGGCCGCCAGTCGCGCCGCCGCCAGCGCAACGGCAGCAAGGTGATCGGCCTCGGCATCGGCCAGGGCTATCACAACGCCGGCCGCAGCGGCCAGGACGGCATCGTCATGATGGGCGCCGACGGGAGGCTCAAGATTCACAGCGGCGTCGGCAATCTCGGCACCTATTCCTACGCCGCCACTTCCCGGGCCGCGGCCGAAGCGTTGAAAATGCCCTGGGAAAGCTGTGACATCGTCACCGGTCGCACCGACAACCACCTTCCCATCACCTCGCCCCAGGACGGCAGCAACTCCATCTTCACCAATACCCGCACCTGTTACGGCGCGGCCATGGACATGGTGGCGAAGATGAAGGAGATCGCCGCGGCCGACCTCGGCGGGGAACCGGCGGATTACGACATCTCCGAAGAGCGGGTGCATCAGATCGCCGACAGCGGCGTCGGCATGACTTACGCCGAAGTCGCCCAGCGGGCGATGGAACTCGGCGGCAGGTACACCGGCGAAGCGGAGTTGCCGGAAGACCTGCACGAGTGGACGCAAATCGCCGCCTCGCGCCTGGCCGGCTCGGCCTTCATGGGCATCTACCATGATCCGGCCCATTCCAACAACCCGCCCGGATTCACTGTCACCTGCACCGAGATTGAACTTGATCTCGAAACCGGCAAATTCGAAATCCTCGACATGGTCAGCATCGGCGAATGCGGCACCGTGGTGCATCCGCAAGGGCTGAAGAACCAGCTCGTCGGCGGCGCCGTCTGGGGAATCGGCCTGTCGGCGCTGGAACAGCACCTGTACGATCCGCAAAACGGATTGCCCGCCAGCACCGGATACTGGCAAAGCAAGGTTCCCACCTATCTCGACACGCCTGTGCGTATCGATACCGGTTGGGTGGACCTTCCTGACCCGGAGAACCCGGTCGGCGCCCGCGGCATCGGCGAACCTTCCCAGGGTTCGGTGTCGGCCGCCTTGACCGCCGCGATTTCGGACGCGCTCGACGGACACATCTTCGGCGCGGCCCCGATCACGACGGACATGATCATCAACCACATCTCAGGCACGCGGGAAGATGCGGTAGCCCTCGCCCAGAACAATTACCGAGGAGTTTGA